>PAZA01000103.1 GCA_002715375.1 Halobacteriovoraceae bacterium | reverse complement strand
TTAAATCTTTTAAGGAGATATTTTTAATGGCGAGGTTATCTAAAGTTGTTGCTAATGAGAAGAAAGCTAAACTTATCGCTAAGTACAGAGACCGTAGGTTAGAGCTCAGAAAAAAGTCTAAAGACATGACATTGAGTGATGAAGAAAGAGCTGAAGCTCGTTATAAGCTCTCAAAGCTTCCTAGAAATTCTGCGGAGGTTCGTCATAGAAACCGTTGTGGATTAACAGGAAGACCACGTGCTTATTACAGAAAGTTTAACCTTTCTAGAATCGCTTTCAGAGAGCTTGCACTAGAGGGAATGATTCCTGGTGTGACAAAGTCAAGTTGGTGATTTTACTTATTCTCTAAGAATAAAAAGCATTTCTTGAAAAATAATATAAAAGATAATAAAAAGGGAAGCATCTTTAAAACCGCTTCCCTTTTTGTGTTTGTTGACTCTAAATTGTCTTCGGTTTTCTAAGGTTGTATTGCTCTCTTTCTTTCTCTTCAGCAGCAGCGATAGAAAGTCTCGCCCAAGGAACTTTCTCCAACCTCTTCTTTTCAATTGGCTCGTCGGTTTCTTCGCAAAAACCGTAAGACCCATTTTCTATCCTAAGAAGAGCAGACTCGATTTCGCGCAGTCTTGATAGCTCTCTTTCCCTAAGTCCAAAAGTAACATTTTGATTGATGTATGTTTGAGCTTGGTCGCCGTCTTCAACGATTTCATCTGATGGAATATGAAGGTCTTCTGTGGATTTGTATTTGATAGCGTTAAGCAAATCATTCCTAAGTTTAAGTAGGTGTTCTTTTTGCCTAACTATAAAGCTTGTATCTTCCATGACAGTCATCCTTAACCTCACTTTGAAAAACAATTTAAAACTTTTACCTTTCGGCAGCCTCCATAGAAATTACTAATATAAAAACCTGCTTATCATGTGCTTAAGGTCCTTAAGGCAGGTGTATGCACTCGATATCATTAAACCCAAAACTTTCGTTCTAACATTTGGCCATTTATTTTTTTGATTGTAAAGACTAAAGATTTAAGTTAAATTTTTTTGGCCAAGAACCTTAACACGTTGTATTAGTGGAGGGGTTCTCTAGTTTTTAAAAAGGTGTCACGTTTTGGGAAAGAAAAATATGTTTGCAATTAGTCCTCTTCGAGAGAATGACTTTCCTGGTTGGTACCAGCAAGTTATTAAAGCATCTGACTTAGCAGAAAATTCTCCGGTTAGAGGTTGCATGGTTATTAAGCCCTGGGGCTATGGCCTATGGGAGAATATACAAGCGCTTCTTGATAAGGTGATAAAAGATACGGGGCATGAGAATGCTTACTTTCCACTTTTTATCCCTCTTAGTTTTTTGGAAAAAGAAGCGAAACATGTTGAGGGGTTTGCCAAAGAATGCGCTGTGGTCACTCACCACCGACTAGAGGAAAATGATGGTAAATTGGTTCCTACTGGTGAGTTAGAAGAGCCTCTGGTTGTGAGACCAACTTCAGAAACAATTATTGGTGAGTCGTTTTCAAAATGGGTAAACTCTTATCGTGATTTACCTTTACTCATCAACCAATGGGCCAATGTGGTTAGATGGGAAATGAGGCCAAGAATTTTTCTTAGAACCGCTGAGTTTTTGTGGCAAGAAGGGCATACAGTTCATAGTACAGAGAAAGAAGCTTTTGAAGAAACACTCAAGATGCTGAAGGTTTATAAAGACTTTGCAGAAAATGAATTAGCTTTGCCTGTTATTCCTGGAGAAAAAAGTGAAGGAGAGAGGTTCCCTGGAGCATCAAACACTTTTACAATTGAAGCGATGATGCAAGATGGGAAGGCTTTGCAAGCGGGGACATCACATTTTTTAGGGCAGAATTTTTCAAAAAGTTCCAATATTCAATTCAGTAATAAAAATGGAGATATGGAATACGCCTATACAACGAGTTGGGGGGTTTCAACCCGTTTAATTGGTGGAATGATTATGGTTCATGGGGATGATGATGGTATGAGAGTTCCTCCTAGAGTTGCTCCTCAACATATTGTTATTTTGCCTATTATGCCTGGAAAAGATGCAGCTAAAGATGAAGCCGTTTTAGAGTGCGCTCAAAAACTTTCTAAGGATTTAAAAGCCCAGTCTTATAGTGGACGCGAAATTAGAGTCCGTGTTGACAAAAGAGATAAGGGGGGTGGAGAAAAAAACTGGGAGTGGATAAAGAAAGGTATACCTCTAAGAGTAGAAATTGGACCGAGAGACCTTGAAAGTGGAACTGTTATGGTTGCCAGAAGGGATAAAGCACATAGAGATAAACTTAAAATGTCTTTTGAGGAGCTTAATGAAAAAGTCCCAGAGCTATTAGAGGAAATTCAAAACAATTACTTTCAGCAGGCAAAGAGCTTTAGAGACAGCAATATTGAAACGAGCTTAAAGACGAGAGAGGAGTTTGAGTCTTATTTTCAAAGGAAGGAAGGAAACATAGGCTTTGTAAGGGCCAAATGGTGTGGGGATCCAAAGACAGAAGAAGAGTTAAAAAAGCTTAAGGTATCCATACGTTGTCTTCCGGAAGATCAGAACGGAAAGGTTGGAAAATGTATTCTGACCGGGCAAGAGGCAACTATTGAAGCCCTCTTTGGGCGTTCTTACTAATATATAAAAAGGGAACTTGATATTTAAGTTCCCTTCTCATCTTTTTAAATTTTCAATAATATTTAAGATTCAATCATAGGTTTTAGGTTACTGTCTTGGAGCCTTTGTCCCTTTTTTGGGCAGCAATAATGACCTTTTTGATGGCCTCTTTTGTAAAGGTGTGGTCATAAGGTTTTCCAATTATTGTATTCAGAGGATTATCTAATTTGAAACTATCCAACTCTTGATGATCTTCAGGTCTTTCAGCTGAAAAGAGGAAAAATGGGATATTTTCATTTCCAAGGTTGAAGGTGTAGATACCTCCACCGTTGACTCCTCCATCGCCAAGGTCAGGAAAGTTGTAATCAGCAATGATAAGGCCAATTTCCTTTTCTCCTTCCAGGCAATTGATGGCCTCCATTCCTGTACTGGCTTGAAGAACGTCGATGTCGAAGTTTTCTACAATAAAATCAGTAATGATTTCTCTTACATCTTCTTCATCATCCACGACCAATATTTTCATAATCTGCCTCCTGAGATAACTTAGGGCCTGACCCATAATTCATCTCATTTTAGCACAAATTTAAGAGAGCAAAGTGCTTTTTTTAGCTTGGAAAAAATGGCTATCTAGATAGGGCTTTTTTGAGAGGTTTTGTTGGTTTCTTTGTTAAGAGGGGTTAAGAGGTGTTTGGTAAGTTTAGGTGGGTGGCCCTAAATCAACCCTAACCTCTTTTTTAACTCATCTTGAGTAATCTCACCTTCTTTGACTGCTGTTTGAACTGTGATCATAGCTTTTTTATATTCATCAAGATGCGGGGCATTTACAAGAGAGAAGTCAATGTGTTTTTGATCGTCCAAGTGTGAGCTTTTGACTGCTTTTTTTAGTAATGAAACAGCTTTCTCAAATTTTTCGTTCATTGCCAAAACCCTCTTTTTTATGCGGTGGTGAAGTCGCTACAGTATGCCAAACTTTACCAAATATCTCAATAAAGAGTTGAACGTTTTCCCTGTTTTAAAAATAAAGAGATATGCTTCTTCCACTGCTGCCAATTAACTTTCCCTAAACTTTCTTCGTCTAATAAGAGGTGGTTAATATGTTTTATTGTGGTTGCATTTTCGTTTTCAACTTTAATAAGTTTCCATTTGGTTTGTTTTTTAGGCATTTTTTCAAAAAAGCTTATAATGCTTCTTGCGTCAACGAGTTCATCTTTTGGGTTTAGGAGGGTGAGTATTTCTGGAAGTC
Source organism: Halobacteriovoraceae bacterium (assembly GCA_002715375.1). Taxonomy (GTDB): domain Bacteria; phylum Bdellovibrionota; class Bacteriovoracia; order Bacteriovoracales; family Bacteriovoracaceae; genus UBA7317. Next base: position 15,761 of record PAZA01000103.1, on the reverse strand, counting down.
CATTTGAACTTGGCCTAGTAAAGTAGTTCTTATAGTTTTTATCTAGGAGTTCAAAAAAGGCTTTATATGAGGAGACGGAGGTCCCATGTTGCGACCTATAGGACCTAATATTTGAACTAGGAATCATCCAGTTTGATGGAAGGACCTTGATAAGATGAGAAAACCATGAAAGCTCCGGTTTAACTTTAATTGCTGGGGAAATGAAGATGGCCTTCTTTACCATGTTATCTTTTTTCAAATCCTTCATTCTTTCAAAGAGGTCAAGAAATAATAGACAGCCCATTGAATAGCAACTGATGGTGAAAGGGATCTTAAAGAGTCGGCTTTTTAATGAAGCTAAGCAGTAGAGAAGGTCAAGGTCTTCCCGCCACTGGGATATTATGACATTTTTGCTTTCTTCTAAACTTCCTCTATGACCTCTAAGTGAGCCTCGTAAGGTTAAATGACCCAGTGTGGAAAGGTGGAGTGCCAGAGGGTTCATAGTACTAGGCTTGTTGTTGAGCCCATGAATAAGGAGGGAAACTCCTTTGTAAGGCTTTGAGGAGCTAAACCATTGATTTAACTCCGTTAAATCGTATTTATAGGAACCTTGAGGTTTATTTAGCTTGTTAAGCATTTCTTTTTGATTGGTTTTTGAGCAGGGAAGAACACGACTATACACCGCTGTTAGAAGGGGCAGTGAAGCAATCCAAATGGCCGCAAATTTAGTTATTTTAAAAAAAATGACCTTTCTTGCTTTTTTGAGCATAATTTTTCTTTTTTACTCCGCATTGTCGGTTATAAAGGTTGGACTAATGAATGTTTCTTCGGAATACTCTCAAGCCCATTTCATTGAATAATTAAAAAAGAGAAAAAACTATGATTAAAGCTAAAAAGAGTCAAGTTTTTGTTATTGGGGGAACCCACGGGAATGAATTCACTGGAGTCTACTTGATAAAAAAATTAAGGTCTCAAAATCTAAAAAAAAATTATAATAAAATTAGCCCCTTTTTTGAACTTGGAAATGAAGAGGCTTTTAGATTAAATAGGCGGTATGTTGATCACGACTTAAATAGGTGCTTTTCAAAAGACTTTCTTCTAGAGGCGAAAAAAAAACTTGAGGAAAAAGGGGAGGGATTTCTTGAGCACGAGGAGAAACTTGCTTTAAATTTTGACAAATTATTTAAAGAAGAAAAGGCAGATTTTATTATTGATCTCCATACTACGACTTCACAAATGGGTCCTACGCTTATTCTTTCTCACAAAGATCATTTATCGTTGACTGTTGCAGCTCACTTAAAAAAGGCTTTTCCGGCCCTGAAAGTCATTTGTGAATTTAAGGAGCTTGAAGATAACTACTGCCTTTTTACTCAGGCTCAAGCAGGAATATTACTAGAGTTTGGGCCTGTCCCTCAGGGTGTGTTAAAGTCAGAACTATTTCTACTAATGGAGAAGGTTGTTAAGGAAACCCTTTCATTTTTAGAGAGCGCAGGAGAAGGTGAGGTTGGGCCGTACAAAATGGAAGAGCTTGAAACTTTCCATGTTTTAGAAAACCTGGACTACCCAAGAGATGAAGAGGGGAACTTAAGGGGAATGATTCACCCTGATAGAGAGGGTAAAGACTTTTTACCTATAAAGGACGGAGAACCACTTTTTATTTGCTTTGATGGAGAAACAATTCCATGGAAAGGGCCCACCGTTTGGCCAATTTTTATGAATGAAGCTGCTTATTATGAGAAATCGGTAGCTATGGTTTTGACCTCAAAACAAAAAGGCTTCTAGGTTATTAATTTAAAGTGAGGATCCCGAGGGATTCAGTTCCATGATTGTCTTCTTTGAAAATGATGGCTTTTTTACCTCTATACTTTGACTGATCACTTTTTATTTTTTTATGAAATGGAGAGTTAAAAGCTTTTTTTAAGATTGACGCTTTTTTAAAAGGTTCATTTAGTGAAAGATTCACTGATTTGTAAAATAATTCGTGAATTTTTTTTGGAACTTCATAATCTTTTTCAGAAGAAATAGATGGTGGTTTAATAATGACAAATTGTTCTGTAACTCCTTCTAAAATCGCTGGGTGAATCCTTCGCATCATCCCAAAAGAATAACCTGCTTCAAGTTTTTTGTAGAGATAACGAACAAATTGAGGTTTAAGCTTTTGGGAACCATCAGATTCTGGGTAGAGCTTTTTATAGGGTTTTTCTTCGCTTTTTAGGGCCAAGGGGTCTGTATTATAGATTTCTATTTTTATTCCATCAGCGGTAGGCCCTTTCCATTGGGGAGGGGGCATTTGGATTTTTGTTATTTTAAGAGACCATGATTTTGGAAGGTCGTTTTTTAAATTTTCAATAGAGAAGGAGCTACTTTTTTTAGGAACTTCTTTATGTTGGCAGGAAGAGTTAAATAAAATAAGAAATGAGAGTATGAAGGCTAAACTTACTGTATTTATCTTCATCAAAGACCCCCTTCTAAAAGAGCAGTGTATTTATCTAAGCTTTTTATTTTCCTAGATCATAGTTGAATAACTGCAACGTTGACAAACTTCTTCATTTTAAAAATTCGAACAAGTTCTTAATTTGATAGAAAATATTAGGTTTAAAGACTAAAAAATGTGGTTAAATTTTAATAAGCTAGGGCTTGAAATGAAAGATTTTCATGAAAGAAAATCAACTTATCTAGCTAAAGATAAAAAGGCTTTGAATGGATTCATTAAGAAGGTCTTGGCCAATAATTCTTTTAATTCTTTTAATTCTTTTTTCTGGTTGTAAGGTTAGAGATTTGGGTTTGATAGAAAAGTCGAGGAAAGGGACCACTCAAAAAAAGTTTTCTTTGGGAAAAGTGATTTATGGTCCTGATAACCGTTATGAGGTCACAGAGTACCCAGAGCGAAAGTTTCGGGAGTTTGCTCGCTCTACCGCTGGTCAAATTTCAAGAGGCCTTCTAAAAAAAAGAGGAGGTAGCTTTTATTTGAGAGCTAAGAAGCTTTCTGAAAATGGAATTTGTGAGAGAGAGAGGTTTTCGGATCAACCGTCTCCGGCCAACTGCTCAGGGTTTTTAATTGGAGAAGACCTCCTCGTTACGGCAGGTCACTGTATGCAATCTGAGGAAGATTGCCGTGATTACCATTGGGTTTTTGGATTTAAAAAAAACTCAAATGATCAGGTAACAACAGAATTTCCCTTTGAAAACGTTTACTCTTGCCAAAAAGTTATTTTAGCTGAGTATGACCCTTTGGAAAAAAGGGATTATGCGCTAGTTAAACTGGACAGGCCTGTTCTTAAGAGGAAGCCACTTGCTTTTAGAAAGAGTGGAAAGATCTATGATCAATCGGGGTTAATTGTTATCGGTCACCCTTCAGGGCTTCCTACTAAAATTGCTGATAATGCAAGAGTAAGAGAAAATGGAGACCCCTTTTTTTTTAGCGCCAATTTGGATACTTTTCAGGGAAATTCAGGGTCTCCGGTTTTTAATAAAAAAACGGGTCTTGTCGAAGGAATTCTTGTGAGAGGGGATACGGACTATGTCACTGAAGATTCTTGTATGGTGATAAAGCATTGTGATAATGATGGATGCAGAGGCGAGGATGTTACCAGAATAACACTCCTTAAAGATATTGATGAAATAAGGAATTTCCGCTTAAAAAGAAATAAAAAAATGCTTAAAGGTCGCTATAGAGTGGAGGCCAGAGAGCTATCAATTGAATTGCCTAGCAAGGGGAACTTTGAATACGCCTTCCTTTTGGAAGCTGATGTACCAATTAAGTTCATGAAACTTTCAGTTAAAGTGTTTCATCCAATGATACCAGAGTTAGAAATTTACCTTGTTCACCCATCAGGGCAAGAGGTCTTATTGAATGAATATCCAGAGAGGTCCCGCAATTTGGTTTGGAAAAAAACTTTTATTGAAAAAGGGGGGTCTTATGGCCTGTTAGGGCCTTTTTTGGGCCTTAATGCAAAGGGAGTATGGACTTTAAAAATCGTGGATACAGTCCTTTTAGATAAGGGCTCCCTAGAGGGGATTTCTTTTTCAATTAATGATAAGGTTTATTAAAATTATTTATGAACTATTCTTGAGGATCTTCACCTTCATTTTCGCTTTCACCTTCTTCTTCCTGCTCATTATCTTTTTTAATCAATTCTCTTTTTGTTGTTGTTACAGACCTGAGTTCTTGCCGGTCTTGTTCACTAAGGCCTTTGAAGAAAATATCAGTTTCAAAGAGGTCCGGTCCTTTTTTCTCTTGAAAGATGACTGAGCCTTTGAGTTTTACATTGTGCTTAAAAAAGCCTTCTAGGTAAGAAGAGTGAAACGTGACTGGAGACCCATCAGCAATTTGAAAATTGCACTCAAATTTGGCATTTGTCTCAGAAAGTTCGAGGAGGGTCGAAGGTTCTGCATCAGGAAACTCTTCTATTGTAATGGGAATTTGAGTTCTCAGAACTGCAAATAACTGCTCATCCTGCTGTCCCATGAGGCGGTGAATTTTTTGAACCATAATGACTTCATCTATGGGTTTGGTTATATAATCATCCGCTCCTGCCTGCAGAGCAAGCTCAATCTGTCTTGGGTCTTGCTTTGCTGTGCAAAATACGACTTTTAGAAGAGGGAAGTCTTCATCACTGTCCATGACATTTTCTACTTCAGCATTTTCTCCTTCAGCATTTTCTGGTTGTTCTCCCTCTCCTTGTTGGTTTTTTTCGATACGGTTTAAGAGGAGTTTCATTGTTTGGATACCATTCATCACCGGCATCATAACATCTAAAATGATGAGCTTAATATCTTTGTTGTCACCGATAACCTCGAGGGCTTCCATGCCGTTTGATGCTGCCAAGACATCATATCCGGCTTTCTTTAACTTCAAAATCAGGAGTAGCCTTATATCAGCGCTGTCGTCAACGATGAGGATTTTACCTTTTTTAGATTTTTCTGTCATAATCTTCTCTTGTTTCTTCTCTCTTAGCAGTTGTCTCCAAAAGAGCTTACTTCCATTCTAGTATGGAACCGAATGGCCAAAAAGAGGGAATTTTTGAAAAAGATCTTTTTATTCTAATAAAGATACCTTACTATCCCTCGAAAAAACAAATATCTGGGAGAATGTGGGTTGAATAAGGTGGTAAATTCCAAGAAATTGTGTCTCTATTTTGTGTCTCTTTTGTTCCTTTTTGTGGGCTTTTTCCCCCCTACAGCGGCTTTTTCATCAGAAGAATCTTGTCATAATGGTATTAAGATTTTGAGTGATTTCGATGATACAATAAAGACCTATCCCTCCAAAAAGATGGCCATAATGGGGTTCAACGCCCTATTTAAGAAACATATAAATGTTGGTTTTGATCACCTCTACAAAGGGATTATAGGTCAAAAGTCAGGTTCTTTTTGTGGAGAAGAAGCTCCCTTAACTGTCATCAGTGCTTCCCCAAGCTTTCTTTATCCTATGGTTGATAAGCTTTTAACAAGCTATCAATTTCCATCCCATAAAATTATTCTTAGACCTATAGGAAAAAAAAGTCGTCAGTTTAAAATGGAGGTTTTTGGGAAGATTTTGGAGCGGGAAGAAGGTCCCTTTCTTTTAATTGGGGATGATGTAAATGAAGATCCTGTAATTTATCATGAATTAAAAAATAAATTCCCTGAAAAAATTGAAGAAGTTTATATTCATAATGTTGAAAATAAAGAGGGTTTTGAGGGACAAAAAAGTTATTGGACTGGTTTTGATCTTGGGTTAATGGAGTTTGAAAAGGGACGAATCTCTTTAAAAACTTTGCTAAAAATTGGAGAAAAATTATTGCAATCTTCTCCCTGGAAAGTCATCCCTCCCTATGGACATTGTCCATCACAGGGATTTATGAAACGTTCCGTTATAGAGGATGAGGCGATCCTAAAATTGGCGGAAAAAATAGATTTAAGAGTTCAGGAAATTTGTAAAGCAAGGTAGAAGCTAGGACTCTTTTTTACTCTTAAGGGCCTTAAATAGACACTTTTGGACCTCTTTTTTTATATTAAACTTTACTGTTTCAGTGATGCTTTTGAAGGCCAATCCTATTTGAACTTTATTTTTGCCGAACTCCTCATCAGCATCACCGTTGTATTGGACGATGACCAACTCTATGGGGTAGTTTTTGCCATTAAATTCTAGAAAAACATCCCTAAACTTCTTATTCACACTAAAAACTTCTTTTTTATCTGGGTTACAAATAAGTCCAATTCCACCCTCTGAAATATTAAAGCATTGAAAATGAAAATCTTTTTGTCTGTTGACCTTAAATATTATTCCCTCGGTAAACTCTTCTGGAATTCTTAGGTGCTTCCTTTTATCAAATCTAAAAACTTTATTTCCTAGGGAAAAAAGAAAAAGTCCTTTTTCTCCAGGCTGAATGGAGCCAGTTGAAAAAAACTCTCTATCCTCAGCTTCGAAATTAACGAGGCATTCTTTATTTAAAAGAGATGTTTCATTATGACTGGCCCTCAAAAGGAACCTATTTTGATCCTCTTGATACTCTGTGATATAAAAGAGCTCTCTGGTATTGTTCGTTTGTTCCCAGATGTGGGCCTCTGACTTTTCTTCAGAAGCTAGCTTGAGTTTTTCTTTCATGTCGTTTTCGGAAAGCACTTTAAAAAGGTTTTTCTTTTTTTTCATGGCCTTTTTCCTTCCTTTCTCATTATAGCAAATTCATGAATAGGGCGATAAGGATCACTGATTAGATTAATTCTAATTTATATGAAAATAACTTGCAAATGAGGGTTTTAAAAGAAAGATTTCCAAAGGTTTATAAGCTCTTTAAGATCTTCAGTGAGGTCTTTGTTTTGGTTTAGAACTTTTTCCTTTTTATCCTTAAATTCTTGAAAGTGAGCTTTTTTGGGGTCTTTATTAAAAGATAATTTAGAGAGATCATACTGGGGGTCATTCACGTGATTTATGCTTAAATTAACGATATCTTTAAGTTCGTGTAGCCCATTTAAAAAGGGATCCTCTGATTTTGCTTCCCCTTTTTTTATACCTTCTGTTTTAAGGTTCTCAATTTTAAGTTGGAGGCTATCGTTCTCAAGAGAGACTTTTGATGAAGAGGAATTATTTGAAGCTGTTTTGCCCAGGGTGGAAGTGAAGGTAAATGTTTGCTTCCCAGCTTTTATAACATCTCCCTCTTTGAGAGGAGTTTTCTTTTCTGGGCTAAGATCAACCTCATTAAGAAATGTCTTATTGAAAGAGTTGAGGTCAGTCAGGTAAACTTTTTGGCCAATAATGAGGGTTTGGAAGTGCTTACCACTCACCAGTTGGTCAGGAAGTGCCATGTCGCAGTCTTTTTTCCTGCCAAAAATCATTTCATGTTGAATTGCTATTGTTTCTTCTTCTCCAGAATCTTTTGTCCATATAAGGTAAAACTCTTTTTTTGCCATAATTTATAAACCCTTTTCATGGTAAAAGTTTAAATTTATTTTTTAGTACCTATAAAGTAGCGTTGATTCTCTTTGATTAAAAAAGCTAGTCCAGTTTTTCTCTTCGATAACTTTTAAGTCTTCCCAAGGGCGATTTTCCTCTATCCACTCTCTGATGAGGTTCGTGCCATTAATCATGTCGATAGCAGGTCTTTCAAACTCATACTCATAGGGACTTTTATTCCATTGGAAGTCAGGCCCTAGAGTATGGAAAAGTTCATGGCATAAAACTTGTCCTAATGTCCAGGGCCTAAAATTGTGAAGATTGGTAGGGTGAATTTGAAATCCTCCACAAGTTTTTTGGGCGTGTTTTTGGAAGGTAGGTCTAAAATAAAGAGGTCTTAAGGTGAAGCCAGAGAGCCCTAATACCTCGCATTTTTTGAGGAAATTTTCTTTAAAGGAGTAAGGCTCTAAATTAGGATGACCAACAATTTCTAAACTTCTCGTTGTTCCCCTGCCTTCGGAAATAAACGTTCCTTCAAAAAGAACGGTGCCAACGAAAGTAAAAGCACTTTCCCAAGTTGGAAGGTTGGGTGATGGGAGGACCCAGGGAAGGCCTGTTTCGTTAAAAGTCATCGACCTCTTCCAACCTTCCATCTGAATAACTTTAAGAGGACATTTGACCTCTCCATAAGTTTGACAGAATGTGGCCACTTCTCCCATCGTGAGACCATGCCTCATTGGGAAAGGAAAGTGACCGACAAAAGATTTATAGGCGGGGTCCAAAATATTGCCTTCGATGATATTGCCACCTACTGGATTCGGACGGTCTAAAACAACAACTTCAATATCTTTCTTTCCACAAGCTTCCATAAGAAGGCCCAGGGTAGAAATATAAGTATAAACCCTTGTCCCCACGTCCTGAAGGTCAACAATGAGAGTGTCTATTCCCTCCAGCATTTCATCTGTGGGTATACGTGTTTCTGAATAGAGGCTATAAACAGGTAACTTGAAGTAAGGGTGAATAAAGTCTTTTGTTTCAATCATGTTATCTTGGACGTCGGTTATAAGACCATGTTGAGGACCGAAGAGCTTTTTCAGTCTAGGTCCAAAGAGTGACTTGATTATTTCGATAGCATGATTAAACTGACCATCAATGGAAGCGCTGTGGCAAAGAAGGCCGATTCTTCCTTTGATTTCTTTTTGAAAGCTTTTTTCTATTTTTAACAACTCAAGACCTGTATGGATTTTTGTCATTAGTTCCTCTTAGAAGCAGACCATTAACTTGGTTAAAGTGACCCATATTTTATAGAAATCAGTTTATTGTACCTTGTAAAGAGACAGTGACAAGATAAATAAGGGTCTTTCAAATGAAGGAGGGTCTACCAATTAGATTCACTCAATGCCTCGCCATAGACACGGGAGGGTTTTACCTTGGGCCCTCTTAAGTTATATGATAACCACCTTTTTTAGAGAAAGGGGTGGTCGAATGAAAGCTTACTTAAATTTAATGAACGACGTTCTTGAGAACGGAGAACTAAAGGAAGATCGAACAAAGGTTGGAACACTTAACGTTTTTGGACGGCAAATGCGTTTTGACTTGTCTAAAGGTTTTCCTCTTTTGACGACTAAGAAATTGCACCTTAGATCGATTATTGTTGAACTTCTTTGGTTTTTAAATGGTGACACGAACGTTCAATTTTTGAAGGAGAATGGCTGCAATATTTGGAATGAATGGTGCGATGATAAAGGTGACCTGGGCCCTATTTACGGGAAACAATGGAGGTCCTGGGAGTCTACCGATGGCCAAATTATAGATCAATTGGGTAATGTCATAAAGGAAATAAAGTCAAACCCTTCCTCAAGGAGACTTGTTGTAAGTGCCTGGAATCCAGGTGATCTAAGTAAAATGGCCTTACCCCCTTGTCATTGTCTTTTTCAGTTTTTTGTTTCCAATGGGCGTTTGTCTTGTCAACTCTACCAGAGGAGTTGTGATGTCTTTTTAGGTCTGCCGTTTAATATAGCTTCTTATTCATTACTGACTCATATGATGGCCGCCCAGTGCGGGCTAGATGTAGGGGAGTTCGTTTGGACAGGAGGAGATGTCCACCTTTATGCCAATCACTTGGATCAGGTGAAGCTTCAACTAAAAAGGGATGTAAAAGGTCTTCCTAAACTAGTTTTGAAAAGAAAACCGTCATCTGTTTTTGACTACAAATATGAGGACTTCTCTTTTGAAAATTACTTTCCTCATCCGCATATAAAAGCGGAAGTTGCAGTTTGATTTATTTTGTAGGTCTTTTGGAAAAGGAGGAAAAATGAAGGTTTCTTTAATCGCTGCCCTTGATGAAGAGAGAGGTCTTGGAAAGGGGAATGAGCTCTTATGGAGAATTCCTGAAGACTTGAAAAATTTTAAAAGGTTAACAATGGGACACTATGTCCTATTGGGACGGAAAACCTTTGAGTCCATTGGAAGACCTTTACCGGGAAGAACTCTTCTGGTTCTAACAAGAAAAATAAAGGATGAAAGTTTATCCTTGGATCCAAGTATTATACCTGTTCATAGTGTCCAAGAGGCCATGGATTTGGCCCGAAAAAATGATGAAAAAGAGCTAATGGTTGCAGGTGGCGCTCAAATTTATGAACAACTTATTCCCTTTGCAGAAACGCTTTATTTAACGAGGATTAAGGGCCTTAAAAAAGCGGATGCTTATTTTCCTTGTTTTGAGAGTGAAGAAAATCCTTTGTGGGTTTTACATAACTCTAAAGATTTTAAAGAGGGACCTTCCTGGCCATCTTGGTCCTATCAAGTTTTTAAAAAAGTCTAAGGAGCTTTTAAACGCGTTCACTGGAAGGGTTATCGTTTTCAAGATAGGCTGAGTTTTTTTCATTTTCCCTTACTTCAACTTTGGTAACCCAAGCTCTTCCATTGGTCATTTCGTCAATCATTTTACTGACTTGGTCGAAAACAAATTGAGCGGTCCCTTCCATCCCAGCGTTGGGTAATTGACGCAATTGAATAATGCCCTCTTTATCTAATTGTTTGAAATGGTTTAATGCAGGATCATCGTGGGAAGCGAGAAAAGTATGGTCAAACATATGTGAAAGCCATGCCTTGATTTCTTTAAAACTTCCAAAGTCAACAACCCAACCTTCTTTGGTTAGCTCTTTACAAGCGAATTCGAAGTAAAAATCTCGGCTGTATCCGTGTACAAAACGACAATGACTTTCAGCTTTCCATTGTCTATGAGTGCAGGGGTACCCCCTTAATAATTTTGTTGATGTAAACTTTTGCATAAAGGCTTACTCCCTTCAGTCACCTTTTTTGACTTGATGCGTTTTTTTGCTGCGTGTGTGTTTTTATCGCATAACGTTTATATCTACCTCAAGGTCAGAGGTTTGGAAAGGTTGTGTTGTTCGTGCTATGACCTTTTTCACAAGATAAGCCTGTCTTTTTTAAAGGGTTGATCTCACCAAGACAGATTGCTAATGTAGTCTCGTTTCAATAAAGCAGAGCGTTCATGGAGTAAAATGAAGAAGATAGGTCTATTTGATTCAGGGATAGGTGGTTTTAGTATCCTTAAGGATCTTATGAAGATTAATCCGGCCATGTCCTTTTATTACATTGCTGATGAGGCTTTTTTACCTTATGGAGAGAAATCAGAAGAGTTTGTACGCAAACGTTGTGAAAAAATTGTAGAAGTCCTCATGGAAAAAGAGGTTGACCTAGTTGTTGTTGCTTGTAATACAGCGACTGCCTTGGGGATACAGTCACTTCGAGAACGTTTTTGCGGCATACCCTTTGTTGGTGTTGAGCCATATCTTAATATCGTGAACCAAGTTGAAGCTTTTAGCTCTGGAGGAGAAGCACCTTCTCCAAGGCGCTTGGCCGCCCTTATCACTCCCTCAACTAAAGTTTCGCCACGTTTCGTGAAGCTTAAAAAGCGGGTCGACCCAAAGGGAGAAATAAGTATTTTTGATTGTAAAAACTTGGCCAATATTGTTGAGGAATTTTACTCAGAGGGAAATAGTTTTGAATTAGAGGAGAAGCTTCGTTTGGAGCTTAGGCCATTGAAAGACTCTGGGTTTACCCATGTTATTTTGGGCTGTACACATTATCCCCTAGTTCAATCTTTTATAGAAAAGGAGTTGGGTTGCCAGTGTATATCCCCCGGTCCCTACGTGGCCAAAAGAGTTAAGTATTTAATTGAGGGATCGACCTTAAAAACAAGTAAGCCTTTTGCTGAAAGCACTGAAAATTCCAGTTTTCAATTTTTATCTACAAAAAGTGGGGCATGGGCCCTAAGAAAGTTTAGCGATTTCACCTTAATTAGCTAATTTTCAATTCTAAAATAACCAGAATAAAAATTTTTGTTTGCGATGGTTTTCTTGTTAGAGAAATGAAGGCCTGGGATTATGAAAGCGGAGTTGTCCATGTGTCAGCTCGTGACAAAAAACCTTGTTCGTGGTTAAATCCACCGGTTCTTGATTTTTTGAATAGGGAGATATTATGTCAAAGATAGAAAAGATACAGGCCCGACAAATTCTAGATTCAAGGGGAAACCCCACCGTTGAGGTTGATGTTGTAACGGACAAAGGTTTTTTAGGAAGGGCCGCAGTTCCTTCAGGGGCTTCAACTGGAAGCCGCGAAGCATTGGAGTTGAGGGATCAAGACTCTTCTTATTATTTAGGTAAATCGGTAAGGAAAGCTGTTGGTCATATTAGGGAAGAGATTACTCCTCTTTTGCAGGGAAAAGATGTTTATGACCAGGAAGTCATTGATAAGCTTATGATTGAAAAAGATGGTACGGAAAACAAAGCCAATCTTGGTGCTAATTCAATGTTGGCCGTCAGTATGGCCGTCTGTCGAGCAGCATGTTTAGAAGCACAAAAACCTCTCTTTCAATACCTTCATGAGTCTCTTAAAGTTCCCACACCGAAAGGAGAGCTCCTCCTACCATCTCCCCTAATGAATATTATAAATGGGGGCTCCCACGCATCAAATAATCTTGATATTCAAGAGTTTATGATTTTGCCCCATCTAAAATCTTCTTTTTCAGAAAACTTGAGGGCCGGAGTGGAGATTTTTCATCATTTGAAAAAAGTCCTTACTGAAAAGAATTACTCAACTAACGTGGGCGACGAAGGAGGCTTTGCTCCAAATTTAGGTTCTCATGAAGAGGCCCTTGATTTGATTCTAATGGCAATTGAAAAAGCAGGCTATAGGCTTGGTGAAGAAATATCTCTAAGTTTAGACGCTGCCGCAAGCGAGTTTTTTAAAGACGGTACCTATAGGGTTCAGGGAAAAGAGTTCTCTTCTTCCGAAATGATTGAATATTACTCAAAGCTTGGTGGCCGTTATCCGATTTATTCAATTGAAGATGGACTTGATGAGTCTGACTTTGATGGTTGGACGCAATTGACTCAAAAACTTGGAGATAAAATGGTCCTCGTAGGAGATGACCTTTTTGTTACCAACAAGAAAATTTTAAAAGAGGGAATTGAAAAGAAACAGGCCAATGCCATTTTAGTTAAAGTTAACCAAATAGGAACTTTGACGGAAACTTTTCAAACGATGGACTTGGCCTATAAAAATAATTTCAAGGCCATCATTAGCCATAGATCTGGCGAAACAGGGGATTCATTTATTGCGGATCTTGCTGTAGCAACGGGAGCTGGTCATATTAAAACAGGTTCTGCAAGCCGCTCAGATAGGATGGAAAAGTATAACCAGTTACTTAGGATAGAAGAAATTTTGGGGGAAAAAGCTATTTATAGGCCAGTCAAATAAGCACCTCATAAAAAATCCATTGGCCTAGAAGGAAAGAAAGGGTGAGATCACTCGGAATTGGCCATGATTTTCTTTCAAGGTACCTTTTTTTTGGACTAGGCCTTTCTTTTCTCCTTTGGCTTTTTAATTATCAAATTAAGGGTGGAGATTTATCTTCACTCTTTTTTTCCAGTTTAAACCTCCTTTTTCATTATCAATTATTTATTTTGGATCCAAATTTGAATCGTCCTTTTGGACAGTCAAAGTTTTACTTTTACGAACTTATTTTAGGTCAATTTCTTTTTTCATGTCTTGTTGTTTTTGAAAGTGGGACGCCAGTCATTGGTTTCGTTGTACTCTATCCAGTTATGGGTTCATTGATAGTTTCGGAAAGTTTTGATTACTTCCCAACCCTCTTAGATAAGGAGTTGGAAGATGAAACACAAGGTGATGAAAGATCTAAATTATTTTTTCATGATGTTATTAATAAAACCCATGGCATGAAACTATACCTGAGAAATCAAAAGGATCAAAAAAAAGAAATAGGTCTCAAAGGCATAGAAGACCTTTTAAATGAGGTAGAATCCCTCCAACTTTTATTAAAGGATTATTTTCGGGAGGGCCATAAAGATTTGCAATTTTTAGATGATTATGTAGAGGTTGAAAAGGCCATTAAGGGAGCTAAACGACTCCTCGCTTATTTTATTCCTGACTGCCAAGACGAAGATTTTTTAGAGAGTGTTGTGTCCCTGGGTTATCATGTTTTAAATAATCAAAAAGAAAAAAGCTTAATACACTATGCTTCTTTTTACAGAATTTTTGGAAACTTAATGAAAAATATATCAGACCATGGTGGGCAGGATATGTCGGTCAATTTTGATATAAAAGAAGGGCAATTCCACATAGTTGTTAGAAATAATTTTGAGAAAAAACAAAATGATTCCCAAGGGCCATCAATAGAAAAAAGCTTTGGCTTAAGGTCTATTGAAAAAAACTGCCTGGAACAAAATGGAAACTTTAGGTTTTCTAGAAAAGATAAAGAATGGAAAAGTGAAATTTGCTTACCCTTAAAGGTTATTGAGTCCGAGGTTTATGGTGGAGAAAAAAAGGAGAGGGCGTGAAACGGCTAAGTTTAATATTCCTTTTGCCCCATTTTTTTTCCTCCTATGCCCATTCCTTTGATTTTCCTCAAACTCCATCCCATACAATTAATGAAAAATCTATGAAGTTTGAGCTTAAGGTTAAATCTTTCCAATCAATGGGTGCTTACGATGATTTAGGAACTTCTTATAAATTTGGTTCTTCTGATAATTTCAGAAAAGATGATTTTAGACTTAATTTTACTTATGGCTTTGCCAGGAGCTTGGATATTTCTAGTTCCATCAATCTTAGAATGAATAGCTCTAAAACGGCCACTTACCAAGGGTCTATCTTTGGTGCTGAGTCTTTAAGAATTTCAAGTAAATATAAAATGAGGCCTTTAGGAAACTTTCTTTTTGCTTGGAATATTTATTACAAAATGACACTCTTCTCTTCCCCAAAAGAAGCCAACCCAACAAGGGCACTGACCCTTGGCGATGGTGGCCAGGAAGTTGGCTTCGATCTTATTGGAAGCTGGAAAGTATCACAAAGCTTGGCCGTCATCTCCAGTGGAGGCTATAAAAGGCCACCGGGAGGTTTAAGTTCGGAGATTCCTTATCAACTTGGTCTTTTGTGGGAAGGAAAGAGTTGGGGACTTCAAACTGGAGTTAAAGGAAACTTTTCTCTTAAGCAGGACCCTTATTTTCAGGACCCACAAAATAAACCAGGATTGGAGAAGCCAAATAATTCTCCTTCCCAATTATACAACAGCGTAAACCGCAGTTTGATGGTCGGTCATGCCGGCTTTATGAAACATTTTGGAAGGTGGGGTGTTGGTGGCAACTTTGAACAGGTTTTATCAGGCTTTTCAACAGATATTGGTTGGTCAATAGGTATAAATCTTGTTTGGCAATCTGAAGGATTGTCTAAGAGAAAGCGAAAAAAGAAAAAATTTAAGGAGTATGATCTTGATGCCATTATAACAAAGGTTTCCCCTAGAGGGGGATTTGTAAAACTTGATAAAGGTTATAATGAGCATGTAGAAAAAGGAATGAAGATGGACATTTATGAAAGCGATTTTCGTGGTAGAAACGTTTTGGTCGGGGTTGGAGTTGTCTATGAAACAAAACCAAACTGGTCAATTCTAAAAATTATTAAAAAGTATATTGATCGGCCTTTGAAACCTGGGCTTATTGTAAGGGGTAAGCTTTAGGTAAAAAATATATTATTCACTCTATGACTTCTTTCCGCCTAGTTGTGGCGTTCCCAAATTATCAGGTAAAATGAATATTGGAGAGTTAATGTTGAAAAGTGTATCAAGGTAATAGATGAATGATCAGTCGAATAAAATTTAGTTTAATTATCATTATCTTTTCGAGTTTTTGCCAATTGGTAGAGGCCAAAAAGTTTGCAACTAAATATTGTGAGTTCGAACTTCCCCCAGGTTGGGAGTGTGTCTTAGAGGGTTTGGAATGGGTTTGTCAAAGCTCTAGTAAGGAGAGAAAAAAAGAGGCCATTATAATTTTAGCGGCTAAGTTAAGAGGCTCCCAAGATTCCCTAGATC
>PAZA01000102.1 GCA_002715375.1 Halobacteriovoraceae bacterium | reverse complement strand
TTCTTTTAAATGTGTAAGTCCCCTCACTTTTGAAATTAAAGGATGTTGAAGGAGTTTTTCATTGAGAGACTCCTCCCACTTTTCTATGTTTGGGTTTAAAAAGAATTCTCTTTTTTGAACAAGTATCAGGTCCACTTGACCCGCAAAATTTAAATGTTTCTTGAAAAAGGCGGCACTTTTTGAAAAGGTGTGGTCTTGTTTGAGTTGCTTTAAAAAATTCTCTTTAAAACTTATTTTTTGGATGAAGAAAAAGGACAAGGCTATAAGAAGAAGGAAGGTGGTGAGAAAAGCCCTTCTATAATTTGTAACAATTTCAAAAATGTGTCCTCCTAATTTATTAAAAATATTTTGAGGACCACCTTTACTTTGAGGATTGAAAGAAACATTAAACATTTTGATTAATACGGGAAGGAGATAGAAGGTTGCAAAAAAGCTTACCATAACTGCCAACCCGCCATAAAGTCCAAAATTAAAAACGGGTTTTATGTCACTGAGGCAGAGAGAAAATAAACCTATGGTTGTCGTAATAGAAGTGAAAAAACAGGGTTTTAGTACTTTGTGCTTTCCATTTTTCTGTAAGAAGTAAAAATAGTGGATCAGGTCAGATAAAGACATCATAAAACTGATTAAGAGGGCCAACCCACCAAAAGGGCTTAAGGTTCCTTCCCAGTAAATGATGAATAAAAAAGTGATAAGGTAACTAAGAAAGATTATATAGAGACTTAAAAAGGCAATCTTATAAGATGAGAAATAGATTTTAAAAAATAAAAAAGTAATCAAAGTAAAGAGTGGGATAGCAATCATTTGTCCTTTAATACTCTCTTCTCTTACAACATGCTGGAAGTAACTATGGCCAAAAAGATGATACTTGGTATTCTGTGGCCTATTATATTCTTTTAAAAAAGTGGTAAGTTTTTCTAGTTCCTTCGGTCTTGTCTTACTTAGGTCAAGGGTAATCCATGTAACCTTTTCAGATTGACTCCAGAAAGTATTTTTAAAAAAGGGGGATGATCTTACTGAATCCGGAATATTAACTTTGTTTTCTATTTCATTAAAGTAAAAGTGTGTTTTGAACTTGTTTTCATTTAAAGAAAAATGGCCTTGATTGGTAATTGATTCTGCTTTAAATTTGGGGAAGTTTCTATTTATATCCTTAGTTAAGTTGTGGATGAATTTTAAATACTTTTTTTCGCCTATGAACTTTTTTTCAAAGCTTAATGCAATAAAAAGCTTGTTTTCATGCCCATATTTTCTCTGAAACTCCATAAAGCTTTTATAGATGGGATGATTTTTTGAAATTGAATCCAGAAGGTTAAAAGGACTAAACCTGGCTTTTATAAAATAAGAAGAACTGATAAGAAAAATGACATTGATAAAAAGAAAGAATATTTTTTTCATAGATTTATAAACATTCTAAATGGCCTATAAACACGTTGTAAATATCATTTCTAAGATGTATTTTAGATTAAAATAAAAACTTTGCTTGTTTACAAGGATGTAGTCGTGCAAATAGACTTATGGCATGTCATCTTATTAGGTCTTGCTTTTATTTTAATTGCTTGTTTCCGTTACATCTCCATGGTTGGAGCCTATTATCTTGTTGTTTATAAACTTTTTAAAAACCGACTGAAAAGGTTTAAGATCAACCAAGAGTTTCCGGAAAAGGAAATGGTCGTTCAAGAGTCCAAGTGGGCCCTTCTTAATAAAATCAATTTTGGTTTTATAGGTGTTGGAACTTTTTACCTTTATAAAGAAGGCCACCTTAAAGTTTATCACGATTTGGATGAATATGGTCTTTGGTATGCCATCCTTATTGTCCCTGTTACTCTTGTTCTTTTGGATACCTACTTTTATTGGATACATTACTTTATGCATCATCCAAAGTACTCCAAAAAAAGCCATCATTATGTCCATCACCTTTTTAAAAATGTTTCTCCCTGGAGTGCTTTTTCAGTTCACCCTTTTGAAGGATTTGTGGAAATTTTAAGTAGACCTTTGCTACTTCTTTTGATTCCTCTTCACCCTTACTCTATTATTGCTTTTCTTATTATAACGTTTGCTTTAAACGTGATCGGGCACTCAGGCTATGAGTTTTTTCAAAGCAATTACCCTCGGACACCTCTTCTAAACTTAGGGAGCTCTGCCACATTCCATTACCTTCATCACAGAGACAGCCGTTATAATTTTGGGTTATTTTTAAACGTCTGGGATAGAATTATGGGGACTATGCACCCTGACTATGAAGCTTTCTACGACAAAGTTATTGAAAATAGAAGAAACTTTAATAAAGTCAAAAACGGCAATACTGAGAATTCCTATTATGATCAAAAACCCATTAACATATCTTAAAAAAAAGCACCTCCTTTGGGCCATCAATTTTTGGCCACCGATCTTTGGAGCGGGCATAAGAGTTAAAGTTTTAAGGCCTGATTTAACAGATGTTCTTGTTACCATGAAGCAGCGTTTTTGGAATACAAGTTTTGTAAGCCGGCATTTTGGAGGCTCTCTTTACGTCATGACTGACCCCTTCTATATGATCATGCTCCTGGAGGTTTTAGGAAAAGGACACTCAGTGATTGATAAAGCAGCATCCATTCGTTACTTAAAAGCAGCTAGAGGAAAAGTTAGTGCAAGATTCAAGTTAAGTCCTAATGAGATAAAAAAAATACAGTTGAAATTGGATTCAAGTAAAAATCCTATAGAGTGGGTTTTTGATATCCCTATTGTTTGCGAAAAAGGTTCGACTGTTGCTATAGTGTCAAAAACACTTTCTTTAAAAAAAATGCAAAACAAAAATTAAAAAAATCAAAGGTAAATCAAAGGTAAATTAAAGGGATTTTTAGGATGAAAAAGAAATTTGTGTACTTTAAAATGATTTTAATCATGAGTTGTTTGGTTTTTTCAAGTTTTACCCAGGGAAGAGAATTAAATAAAGAAGAGTTGGAAAGGCTACGCTTTATTGAAAACTCATTCAAAAAGGGAGAGAAGCATTCTAAGTATTGGCAGTGGGGTTATTTTGGTCTTTATTCAGGTGGCGCTGTGTTTAAACTAGCGACCCATCTAGGTTATAAAGACCCTCTTACTCAGGAAGAGAAGCATAAAAAGTTTGATGCCTTGGTTGATTTTGGTAAGTCAACAATAGGTTCTTTAGGACTCTGGTTCAGACCTATTATAGGTGACAGGGCCTATGGTCAATTAAAAGATATGAAAGATGATAAAAACAAGTTAGATTTAGCTGAAACTCTTTTTACGAATACTTTTAAGAGGGTTAGGGGAGAATTGTCCTGGATTAGAAGGGTATCAGCACTTGGAGTCAATGGGCTCGCCGCCCTATTAATTTACAATGACGGTAAAAGGTCAAAAGATGCCTTGGTTAACTTCTCCATTGGCATGGTGGTTTCAGAAATTATGATTAGAACAGTACCGAAAAGAGTTTTAAAAGATTATCCAAATTATAAACAAAAATTTAAAATTGCTGATCAAAGCCAATCTTTTTTTAAAGATGTGAAATTGTTTGCGGGGGTAAACTCTCTTCATTTGTCGGCAAGTTTTTAGTCTCACTCTTATGAGGTTGATGGTTTAAATTAGATTTGTTAGCATAGTTATATATAAAAATTCAGTGTAAGGAACGGAGTAAGGGACTCTTTAAAATATAGATGGGGTGTAGGAATGAAAGTACTTGTCATTGACGATGATAAAAGTATTACATATAGCCTTAAAAAGGTTCTTCTAAGCGTTGGTATGGAGCCTTTTATTGCAGAAAATTGGAATCAAGCCAGCGACCTTATTCTTAAAGAAAAGTTTGGTTTAATACTATTAGATATTTGCCTGGGTAGTGGTAAAAATGGTTTTAATCACTGTAAAGAGCTAAGGACAAACCCTAAAACGATGGATACTCCCATCATTATTATCTCTGCCCTTTGGGATTACGAAGATAAAATTCAAGGACTTGAGCTTGGAGCAGATGATTTTGTTTGTAAACCTTTTAATAAGGGAGAATTGATCGCTCGTATTAATGCTGTTTGTAGAAGGTCAGGCGGCACAAAAGTCATTTATGAAGAAAGTGATCAGTTCAATATTGGGAATCTGGATTATAATAAAAAGTCTTTCAGCGTTAAAATAGGTGAAAGTGAAGTCCATTTAACTAAAAAAGAACATCAAATTTTATATGAGTTTCTCAAGTCGCCTGGGGAGCTTATCTCAAAAAATGATCTTATTGGACTTATTTGGGGCATTGAACAAGATCATACAAAGCTTTTTGATGTTCATCTTATTAACTTAAGGAAAAAAATTCAATCTTGGGATTATGAAATTAAAACCAAGTTTGGGCTTGGAATGATTTTGGAAGAAAGGCTCTAGCTTATTAAGTTGGATTTTTTATTCACCAGTTTTTAAATCAATTAATCAATTAATCAATTAATCTTTTAAGCATTCTTTTGCTCTTTCTAACTATTTAGATATAAAGTAGGGCAGGTTAATCGTAATTAATGTTCCTTCTTCTAAAACGGATTGTATTTCTATGGAGCCTTTGGAGGACTCTACTGCATCTTTGGATAAAAAGAGGCCCATCCCGCCAAACTTTTGAGGGTCCTTGGTTGAAAAAGAAATATCAAAGACATTTTTTAAATGATCTTCCCCTATCCCATTAGCAAAATCTTCAACTTTAATCGTGAGCATGGTTTTTGATTTTTCTTCAACTTTGATTTCAATCACTTTATTTTGTGAGTTTTTTTGGAGGTAAGATGTGTAGGAGTTTTGAAAGAAATTAAGAAAAACTTGAAAAAAATTATTCTTTTCGTCTTTAATAAAATATTGGTTATTAGAAATACCAGAAACTTTAAATTCAATTTTATCTGACAAAGGTAAGGAGAAAAGATCTATGGCAGTTTGAACAATCTCATGAAGGTCATTTCTTAAGCTTGAAGAGCTGAATATTTGAGAAAAACTTTTGAACCGAGTAACAATCATTTTTATGGCCTCGGCACTTTCTAAGCTTTTAAAAACAAGTTCTCGTGTCTCTATTAAGTTTTGATCATGAATCAAGTTCTTATTAGCTTCACCTTTTTCCTGAGTCTTTTCTATATTCTCCAAGCTAAGCTCTAAATTTAATGTCAGAGAAGATAAGGGATTGAAAATGTCATGGGCCAGGCCTGAAGAGGATTTTCCAAGGTGAGCGAACTTTTCCTGTTGGACCAAACGGATACTATTTAAGTGCTCTTTAGTACTTTCCTTACAATTGATAAAAATAATTTCCAACTCAATGTCATAGTAACAGTAAATCGTAAAATATTTATTAGTCTTTGTTTTGAGAAGTTTACTTGGAATAAAGTTTGTGCCTTTTCCTAATTGAAGGGTTTCATTTGAGATAATTTTGGAAAGCTTAATATTTGGAGAAGTATTATCGAAGAGGTTACTTATATGACATCCTTTCCCCAATAAGTTTTCCTCAAATATGTCTGACCATGTTTCACTGATCTGAAGGATTAACCCATTATGATTGGCCATACAGCTGGCCAGGGCCTTTGACTCGAAAAGCTTTCTAAACTTTTTTTCACTTTTAGTAAGTTTATTATAGAGTTTTTCTTTTTCTATAGTTTTTATACAGTCTTTAAGGATTTGCTTATGGTTAAAATGAGAATTAATAAGGAACACCATAACAAAAAGAATGAAAATGAAAGTTATAACGAAAAAAATATCAGAATGGTATGGAACGGTTGTTTCCGTAATAAGAAAATAGAGTAAAATTTGAGCCGTAGACATAACAGAGATTTCCCATTTCTTAAGAGGAAAAATAGCCGAGGTTACCATAAAGGGTGTTAATTTTATTAGGTTTATTATGTAGGTTTTTGAGAGTGAACTCGTTTGAGCAGTGCTGAGTAATAAGTCTGTAAAAATATAAACAAAAACAAACTTACAAAAAATATCGTAAAAAGGGTATTTAATAAAAAAGGAGAAGCCGGCTTTGTTTAAAAAATAGGGGAGAAAGGAAAAAAAAAGAAAAAGGTAAGGGGGCCATGAAAAAGATAATTCTAATAAGTTATACATGGCATGAAAGTGAAAAAATATACAAGAAATGAAAATATAAAGGGTTACTGCTTTCGCTCTTTCAACCATGATCTCATTTATTCTATTATCATACTCTTTTTTATATTCTGGTACTTTAAGAAGTTTCATACAAAGGTCCAATAGAGTTTTTTAAAAAAATGATATTAATCAGAGCATTAAAAGTAATGTTCAACCTTTTTAAAACCAAGCCTCAACAGAGCCTAAACAGAGCCTAAACCAAGCCTAAACCAAGCCTAACCAAAGATTTAGGCCTGGCCTATAAATTAAAAAAATCACCTAATCATCTTCGGTTTTCTCGTGGAAGAAAGGTCATGCTATCTATTAATTCTAACCTCTTGGGAGAGATGACATCGACTTTGAGTTTATCATCCATGACTTTTAAAGAAAAAAAGTGGTAGGCGCTTTTTGCATAACCAGGTGATTGAAAGTACCATTTGTTTTTCATTTTTGGTGTTCTCAAGTTGACTCCAAGGCCACCTTCTCCAAGATAGACAACTCCTTTTTTATCATTTCTTTTTCCCTGAAATATAGGCACTGTTCTTTTAAGGACGTGTCCATCAGATTCGAAAACAAGGTCAACACCATATTTTTCAAAAAGAGGAACCCAATGCTTTTTTGCTCGGCCTGGCTTTTTGACTGCAGGGTAGGCAGGTCTATGATAATTAGCGACAAGCCACTTTTGATTTTTTGATTCTTCCTCTAGAACTCGGTTAAGCCAGGCCTTTTGTCGACCTCCGTGAGATATATTTGTGTTAAGAGTAAAAAGGGAGAGCTCGCCAAACCTCGTTATGAAATAATTAGAACGCATGAACAAGTCTTTTTTCCAAAAGAAGACTTTATTAAAAATGTTGGAGCGCATCTCATGATTCCCTCTTGTCGGCACGATAGGAAGAAGACGGCCATCTTTGAGGGTTGTCATTTGGTAATCATCAAGCCATGCATCCCACTGTTTCCATAAATAACCATTTGAAATAAAGTCCCCTCCATGAACGAGGGCCATGACATCTTTATTATTGTTAAAATAAGCTTGGATTGAGCTGTTTATTTCTTTCCTCTTCTCACGATCGCTTCTCGAGTCTCCACCGAAAAGTACTCTAAAATTCTTTCCTTTTTTAGGAGGAGTCAAAAAATAGAAGCTTTTGCTCTCAGAACCATTATTAACTATAGAGAAGGAGTACTTGCTACTTGGTTGCAGGTCTTTTAAGGAGACCGAGTGAATGTATGGGCTTATTCCTAGGGCCTTTTGGGTTTTGATAGAAAGACTCATTTTAGAGTTGCCTCTTTTCTCCTGGCGTGTGAGCTTTAAAAATTGTCCTCTCGTTGCTTTTTGTCCTGACCAGGCGATAACGGCATTTTTAGAAGGGTCTTCGTGCCAGATGACTCTTAGGTGCTTGGGGTGGTGGTCTTTAGAAAAGCCAGTTAGAGAAAGGAAAAGAGAGATAAGGAAAAAAAAGAACTTTTTTTTCATAATATTGTTCCTCGCTTATGGTTATAACTCCCAATGAGTAAAAAAAGTGGTATGAGCCAATGGGGAATCCTCAGAAAAAAGGGAAGCAATCCATCACTGCCGCTATAGAGAGGCCTTAAGAGTGCTGTTAAGAAACCCCAAAGACATAAATAAAGAAGTACTTTTCTATGGTTTGGTTTTATAACAATAATAATTCCTAGTAAAATATCAATAAATCCAACCGCATTCAGAATTTGTGTAACAAGCTCAAAAGGTGGAAAGTCATTTTTCTGTATAAGGCCAAAAAGAAAGTATAGGTAGTCTTGGTATTCAGCTTCCTGGAGGAGTGCTTTTAGCCCGTGGCCAATGAATGTGAGCCCAATGAAGAGGCCAAAAAGCCTTTCAATAAATTTGGTTAAAGAAAACTTTGACCTTTGTAAAAAACAAAGTGCCATGGGGAAGCCCAACCTTCCCATACCCGCTAATAAAGAGAGCTCAACTCCGGGTTTTTGTGAGTCTTGGATCATAAGGAAAATATTAATGACTTCCAAGATTGGATAGACAAATAAAAGTCCTGAATATTGTGCTTTCTCTTTTGGCAATAGCCCGAAGAGGCTTAGAAAAGCTGTACAAAGAAGGACTCTTTCAAGAAAGATTCCATGATTGTCTTGAAAACCTTGAAAAAGGAAAAACCGCCCATAGGATGTTCCATAAAACCAACCCTCTAAAAACCAAGCTACCAATTGAATAACAAATCCAATGATCAGGATGCTTTTGAGCCTTTTAGGGTCCACAGATTCCAGGTTTATCATTTGGATAAGCTTCCTTCTTGCGGAACATTAAAAATTTTACTTTCAGACTTGAATTTAATCGTTTTTTTTGAGTTTGAAAAGAATGACGGCTTTAATTTAACTTATTTTAACATTGCTCCATCGAAGAGGAGTAAACTTTGTAAGAGTTGACCTCTTTTCTTAAATTAAGTTAAAAAGGACCTATCATAAGAAGAATGTAGAAAAAAAGCCAAAGGTTTGGAGAGAGGATTCAGTGAGTAAGAAGGATACCATTTTTTTTGCCCACGCCACGGGGTTTCAAGGTTCAATGTACCGCCAATTTTTCAGAAGGTTGGAGAAAAGTTTCGATGTTCTTTTTTTTGAAAGTTTTGGGCGAAATCCTGATTTTCCGATAATTGATAATTGGTCAAATCAAGCGTTAGAAGTCATTGATTTTTTCAAGGATAAGGAGGCACCTGTCATCGGTGTTGGGCATTCCATGGGAGGCATACTAAATTTATTGGCTGCTTCGCAGAAACCGAATCTTTTTAAACTTCTGATTCTTCTTGATTCCCCTATTATGATGGGGTCTCTTGGTATATTTTTAAGGTTATCAAAATTAATTGGTGTTGTTGAAAAGATGAGCCCTGCAAAAAAAAGTAGGAATAGAAAAGACCGTTGGAAGAGTCGTGATGAAGCTTTAGATTATTTTAAAAACAATTCCTTTTTTAATAAATTCTCAAAAGAGTGCTTGAGTGACTATTGTGAATTTGGACTTAAAGAGGTGTCAGGGGGTGTGACTCTTTCTATTCCAGTTGATGAGGAATGCTCTTTGTTTAATGCTACACCTCATAACCTGGACTTTATGGATACGGACAACCTTCCTCCTATCATTTATTGCCAAGCAAACAGGAGAGTTGTGACGAGTCAAAGCTCTATAAACCGTTTTGTTAAGAAGTTTAATGCTAAAAGAGTCATGGTTGAAGGCGGTCATATGTTTCCGATGGAGCGACCAGAGTCTGCTTCTGAAATAATAGCTCTTATTAAAGAGAACCTCACCTATTAGAAAGGAAGTTGCTACAAAGAGTCGAAGGGAAGCCCTTTAAAACTAAGTTGAAACACAAAGGCATTTTGAGCAGGTTTTGACTTATCTGCTGTTAAGAGTTTTTTATAGGTGTATTGAAATCTTTTTTCATTGGGGGAAAGTTCTATGGCCTTTTTGAGGAAGGTGATGGCCTCCTCTCTTTTATTGGTTTGATTTTTGATATTTGCCCTGTAATACAAGGCGATACTGGAATTGGGAACTTCACTTTCCATATCAGAAAGAACTGACTCAATGTCTTTGAGTGAATGGTCCTTAGAATGTAACAGCGTTAAAAGTTTTAGTTCGTAGATGCCTTCTCTCTCCCTTCCCTCTTTAGAGAGGAGAAGATCTTCAAAGTGTTCCTCCATCTTTTTAAGGTGATGGGCCTTAAGCCCTGGTCTTTTTGAAACCATCGCTTCAAAGGCTGAAATGAGGCTGAGTATTTTAAATTCTTCAAGATCTGGTTCTAATTCAAGGACTCTTTCAGAGATTGCGATAAGAGAACTTCTTTTTTCGGGGCCAAAAAGACCGTAAAAGTATTTGTATATGAGGGGCTCAAGGTCATAAATATCTGCAAGAGGAACACCTTTTGTTGTGAGTTCTGCATGAGTGGCCTTTAACATAAAAAGGGCCTGACCACACTTTGCACCAAACTTTTTTAGATTTTTTTGAAAACCAGCTTGGAGGCATGTCTTTTTAAAGGCTTCATAGGCTTTGCCATAAAGGGGAAGGTTAGGGCACTCTTGGTCAAAGTTAAAGCTGTCTGGCCTTCCGCCTTGTCTCAAATGCTTTTCGAAAAGGAAAACTTCTTTGATAAATACAGGACAACCCTCTGTCACTTTATCCGCAATTGAAGGCTGTTTTGGTACTAAGTGTTGTTTTCTCTCAAATTTTTTTTGTTTCTTTTTAGCTTTATCTAAAAGCTCTTGGGCCATATCTTTTTTTAGAAAAGAGTTCGATTGCTTTTTGTGATGTGCGCTTTTTTTATCATTGACTTTGTTGGTATTGGTCTTTAAAGGCTCCTTAAGACTTTGAGACTCCTTGGTTTTAAAGAATAAACCAGCTGCGAAAAGAGCAGGGAGTAAAAAGTAAATAAAGGTTTTTTTTCTCATAAAATTTATAAGTCCTTTAAAAAGAAGCTAGTAATATAACTTTTTCTCCTGGGCCTGGTAAGTTGTTTTTTTATTATAAGTTCATTTAATTTTTTAAAGGAGTGGCTTTTTTCTTTGTTGAACTAGATTAGTGTTCATTTGTTATTTTTTAAAATTGAAATTTAAAATTTTAAGGCCATAAGTCAATTTCAATTTCGCCTGCCAAAATTTTGAAAGGGATAATTTTTTTGCGAGTAGGTGGAACTCCAATAAGGTAGTCTCTAAAATTATCACCGATTTCAGCATTAGAATAACGCCACACAATTTCACTTGGACCACTATTGTTTAGGACAAGATACCCCTCGATATCACTTTGCTGGCCTAATGCAAGGAGGTATTTCCTGAGATAATTTTTAGTCATCGGCTTTTTTGGTGGCATTCAATTTATCTCAATATAAGAATAAAAGTCCTATTTTTATGACAGCTTTTTATTAACTATTCTTTCGTCGTTTTGAGTTTAATTTTTTAGCATGTTTTTTTTAGGGGAAAATAAAACTATACAAAAAGGCTTGCTTAATTAAGCCTTTAAATCATTGATTTTATTTGTAAATTCTTTAAGCTGAGTTTGACTTATGGATGACGGAGAGTATTTAGCGGATATATAAAAATCAATTAAGGGAAATACCTTTTTCGTGAGCTGCTCGTCTATTTCTAACCTCTCTTTGAACGCCAGAGGTCCTTCACCTTTTTTGGGACTTTGTTTTAGTTTTTTACACAGTTTATTGAAAGACTTTTCTAAATCATTTCGACTTTGTGACTCCAAGACAAGGGTTTTAAGGGTTAGAAAGCTTATGAAAATAAAAACAAAAATGAGAATCAGAAACATAAGGAAATGAAGCTTGTTGGCCCTAACAATATGAGGGAATAAATTAAAGAATGGTTTAAGAAAATGATTCTGCCCTGAAAAATTATAAAGAGAGAAAAAGTGATCAAATTTGTAATAGATAAAATCAAGTTGAAGTCCTAATTCTCTCCAGGCCATTTGGGCCCTTTGCAGTATTTTACTTCGCGCAATTGATGAATCTTTAACAAGAAAATTAAAAAAATAAGTATTAGCGCCAAAATTAACTCTTGTCGGGGCGAGCGTCGGAGTTGGGTCAGCATTTTGCCATGATTTGTTAATCCATACTTCAGGCCAAGCGTGGGCATCCTCATTCCTAACAATATAATATTTACCATAAGTGTTATAGGTACCACCCATGAAGCCTCCAACAAGCCTTGTTGGGATTTTGTTAAGCCTTAAAAGAATGGCCATGCTTGAGGCAAAGTGCTCACAGTAACCTCTTTTTCTTTCAAAGAGGAACTCTTCGAGTGGATTTTCTTTTTGATAACGGCCTGGAGATAAATCAAAGAAAAAATTATTATTTCTAAAGTGGTCAATAATATTTGAGATTGTTTTTTGTGGTGTTTCCCCTTTAAGGCTTTCGGCAAGTCTTTTTGTTCTTAAACCTATGCTCGAAGGGAGTTGTAGGTAATTTCTTTTTTCATTTGGAGATAGGTTGTCAAAATCGACTACATAGTTTGTCGCCCTAAACTGAAGAGGAACGTTTCTACGGGGACTTAAGGAAAAAGTAAAACCACTTTCTCTTTTTAGACGCCCTGGTGAGTGGTAATTTATTATAGACCAGGGCAATGTAAAAAGCGGTGATTTCTCCAGGTTTTCATATTCC
The DNA here is from genome assembly GCA_002715375.1 of Halobacteriovoraceae bacterium. Taxonomy (GTDB): domain Bacteria; phylum Bdellovibrionota; class Bacteriovoracia; order Bacteriovoracales; family Bacteriovoracaceae; genus UBA7317. The sequence goes on along the minus strand of PAZA01000102.1, from coordinate 6,967 downwards.
AAAGTGTATTCAAAAAGTTTCTTTCTTCTTTTATAGCTTGATCTTTTTATAGGTGTAATTGGCCTTCTCCAGGAAAAACCATCCGTAGATGTAAGAGTTACTCCCCGCCAGTAAAGTTTATTATAGTTGGGGGAGGGGCCTTTAAAGTGTGCTTTAAAAACTTCGTCTTTATTTGAAATAAGCGATTCAAAATCTCCTGGCTTAATTCCCTGACTAAAACCTGTTTGAGCAATAGGGATATGAGGACCTCCAAAAGGAAGGTGTAAGTGAATCCTTGGAAAAAAAATAAAAAGAAGAATGGAGAGAGGAACGCTAGCTATAAAAATAGTTCTTATTTCCCTTATTCGGTTTTTAATCATATCTCTATCTTCTTTTTCTTTTTCACGGGCATCGGCCATTGATGTGAAAGAAGTCATAAAAAGAAATAGAAAACTTATAATGATAAGGTAGAAAAGAAATAGTGGCGTCTGATGAATAAGAAACTTCGAAACCATGAACAAGAGTCCGATTAATAGAAATAAAAAGGTATCTCTCTTTGATTCTTCTTCCCATAGTTTGAGGACGAAAAGTGTTCCTAAAAACAGGGAGGCTCCTTCAATATTTCTTAAACCGTTATACTGAAAAAAAATATAGAGCGTGGAAGTTATTAAGAAAAAGTATTTGACCTTCTTAAGGTTTCTAGAATGATGAAATAGGTTAAATTTTTTAGGAAAAAAAGGAAAAACACCCAAAGTAAAAATAACAACAAGTTCATAATAACCATCATTAAAAAAGGGAAGAAAAATTAAAAAGATATAAAAAAGGCAGGCCTTTCTTTTCCAATTCATAACCCCCTCCATTTGAGGTATTGAAAAAGAAAATCCTCTAAATCTTTCTGACTTTTCCCTTTAACAAGGTTTAGACCACTAAACTTAAGAGAAAATTCCCGGCCTTCTTTTAGTGCAAGAGTTAACCAGAACGTAACTTGTTCATCTTTCTTTTTTTGAGAACAATTCTTTTCATCCAATTCTTGAAGGTGAAAGTCTTGAATACAAAAAGCACTTCTAGTCTGTTTTTCGTAAGTTTTTATAAAAGTACCTTTTTCTCTGGCATAGATTTTCCAATCGATGTAACGGAAGCTATCTCCTGGAGAATAGGGGAAATGAGAATGAAAGTCCTCACCATTCCCTTTTTGATTGAGATCAATGTTTTTATTCTCTGAATTTTCTAAATCTAAGGGAAGAATATGCGGAAGATGGTTTACTTTTTTTGGAAAAATGATGAGTGATATATTTTCAAAAAGAGAAACTTTCCACGAATGCATCAGTTCAAATGGGAATGTGGTTCTAAGGGTGAGCCTGTCAAGAGAATAAATGCCGGGAGGCTTATTAATAGGAATTTTTATAATTTTACTTGAATAAGGTTTTAAGCTAAAAATGTGAGACTTTAATTGATCATGATTCGTATAAAGATCAAATTTATGCTTTTTGGACCGATTGCTAACCAAAACTTCCAAATTAGGGCCATCGTCAGTAAAAAAACCTTCCTGTTTAATTTTTTCAATGGAAACTTTATAAAGATTGTAGTTTGTTTTTACTGAAGAAATAATGAGAAAAGAAAAAAAGATAAAAGTAGAGCTGTAGGTCAGTGAACTACTAAAAGCCATTGAAATGAAGCCTAATGTGAGAAGAAACCCAATATAATAAACAGATCTTAAAGTGAAAAATATATAGATTTGATCCTTCTTTATAAAAGAAGAAAGAAAACGTTTAAAAATGGGAGGGACCTTATGGAATGGCCACATGATGAACCATTTCCTTAAGGTAGGTTTGTGCTTTCTCTATATTTTGATGATAAAAGAGGCGGTGACCAACCACAAAGGGCAGGACCGCCTGAACGTCTTCTGGAATAACGTAACTTCGTCCTTCCATGAAGGCCCGTCCCTTGGAGGCAAGCAGTAGGTCTTTCCCACACCGGGGGGAGATGGGAAGATTACATTCTTCTTGCGCCCTAAGAAACTCAATAAAATCAAGTACATAATGGACTAATGGAGAAGAAACTTCAAGTAAAAAAACTTCCTTTTTTATTTCTATTATTTCTTGCTTCTTTAAAATTGGTTTTAAAGAACTTAGATTTTTCTCGGTCGAATGATTTATTAAAATCTTTTCTTCGTCCCTACGGGTAGGAAGTCCAAGAGAAACACTCATAAAGAACCTGTCTCTTTGGCTTTCTGGGAGTGGAAAGGTTCCAATTTGGCCAAAAGGGTTTTGCGTGGCCATAACAGCGAAAGGCCCATCTAATTCAAACGTTTGATTTTCAATAGATATTTTCTGTTCTTCCATAACTTGGAGAAGGGCACTTTGAGTTTTTGGTGTCGCTCTATTTAATTCATCAATTAAAATGAGGTTAGAAAAGATAGGCCCTTTTTGAAACAAAAACTCCTCTGTTTTTTTGCTAAAAATATGAGTTCCTAAAATGTCTCCTGGGAGAAGATCATTGGTAAAAGATATTCTGGAATAGTTAATTCCAAGCAGAATACCTAAAGCTTTGGCAAGAGTTGTTTTTCCGACACCCGGGCTGTCTTCAATAAGGAGGTGACCACCGCAGAGGAGGGGAAGAAGGGCCATTTCAACTTTTGATTTTTCACCTATCCAAATTTGATTGGCCTCATGAATAACTCTTTTTATTTTTTCATTTTTAGTCATTGTTTAACAACTCAATAAACTTTAATTGACCGGAGTCTATTTTATCACGGAGATGATTTTATTGGTTAAAGACTTACTAAATAGGGGTGAATCAAATAAATTGGATTTAATTAATGTTTTAGAGTTAATTAAAAAAATAAAAAAAAATTAATCTTTTTAACTAAACCTCACTCCAGGCGAGTCATACAAGAGTTTTTGAAAAGAAAAAAGAAGGAACGTTTTTATTGATGTCTAGAATTGACCACACTCAAACTTAATCCTTTTCCCACCAGTTCCATTATCAACATAAGTTTCTGCCAAGTGAGGTTGGATAAAACCATTTTTATTTTTGATGCAAGGAAAGGTTGGAGCAATTTTAAGTTTATCCATATCGCACATTAAAACCCAGGTTTTTACGAGAGAGTCGTTAACCCTTCTTGGATTTAAAAAAATTTTGGCCCTACAAAAAACATTTGGATAGAGATTAATGACTTTGGAGCTGGTTTTCGTTAAGTCCGAAACATCATAGGATACGGATTTAAGTGTTTTCGCGTCCTTAATAATGATTTTTGAACTGGCCAGGATTTCTTTTGAGTTCAATAAGAGGAGTAGTATAATTATTCGCTTCATCTATGAAATTATAAGTCGAAAAATAAGCTCTTGAGAAGCTTTTATCTTCATAGAGGTCATATTTTACCACAACAAAAATCCTCTAGGATGATCTTTTCGGGAATATATTTTTATGCATTCAAACTTACTTTCTTAGGTATTAAAATGGTGAATGTTGTTCCTTTATCCTCGATCGATTCAAGAGTTAGTGTACCACCAATGCTTTCCAGACTAGATTTTACAACATCCATTCCTACCCCTCTTCCTGAAATTTCCGAAACATCTTCTTTGGTACTAAAGCTGGGTAAAAAGATTAAATTCAGCTTTTCTTCTTGACTTAGTTTTTCAATATCTTCGGTCTTTAAAAATCCGCCTGAAATGACCTTTTCACAAAGTTTATTAACGTTTATACCCTTTCCATCATCTTTTATGATTAGTTTTAAAAAGTCTCCTCTTTCCTCATTGCAGATAATCTCTAATAACCCTTTTTCAGATTTGCCTTTAGTTGATCTTTCATTTGGATCTTCTATACCGTGGTCAAGAGAGTTTCTTATGAGGTGAGTCATTGCTTCCTCTAAAAGAACAAGTTCTTCTTTTCCAAGACTACCTTGATCTCCGGTGAGTTTAAAATCTACTTTTTTACCAAGTCGGGAAGCAATTTGATTAACCATGTTTTGAAATTTGTAAAGAGAAAATTTTAAGGGTAACTCAAGTAAAATATTAAGTGTTTTGGTTAGGCCTTTGACAGAAATTTCAGTATCTTCTAAAAAAATATTTTTAACAAACTTAAAATTATCTGGAAGAACCTCAATGACTTCAGGTTTAACAACATCTTTAAAGGAATCACTTTGAAAAAATAAATTAGAAAATTGAGCGGCTTCAATTCGTGCTATATAAGAACCCCATTTAAATTTTTCCTTTCCATAAAAATCTTTAAAGACTTTGGAAATAGGATGTTCCTCTCCAATTATCTTATCACTTATCAATTGAGAAAGAGAGTATTCTGGATCACCTTTTCTTATATGGACAAAGAATTTATTCAGAAAAAATGTGACTTCTTTTGATACATTGAAACACGTTGTAATTTCTTCTAACTCTAACCCCATTAAATCTGCCAAATTAAGATAAAATGTATCAGTTTTTATTTTTTTCTTCTCCAATATAGCGTTTAGGTTTTGGGTTATTTTATTACTTCGGGATTGGAGGACAACAATAAAAAAAAGGAATGATTCTTTAAAGAAAATCTTTAAGTAGGATTTATAATTTATATTTTCCTTCCTAAGAATAAGGAATCTCATTAAGGAAATTGTCATTTCCAAATACAGTGATTTTGTTTCCTTTATATGTTCCCTGATAGTTTCTAAATCCTTTAAAAAGGAATTCTCTTCAAACTCTGTCCTATTTTGATTAAGGTCGTAAAAACGAAAGATGGCCTCTGCCCATTTATGATCATCCAATTTTATAGGTTGGATAGCTTCACTTTTTAGTGTTTTTTCTAGAACTATATTTTCGATCGTCTTAAATGGATCAGAAAAAGATTTTTTAAAATTATCAAAACAATCAATCTTACCGAAATCCTGATGATTAAGCCTTTTTTCAAATTCTATAAAATTTTGGGTCAATTTCTTTTCGTTCAAACAAATGCAAAGGTCTCTAAGATAATGAATCTCTCCAATGACATTCTTTTTTAATTTATCTCTTTGATCCAAACCAAAAAATGTATTAGAAACATCCTGATCAACTGTTATTTTAGGTATTGACCCTAGGAATTTCGCTATAGAGAATTCCATTAAGGAAAAACTTTTGTAAAAGGTTTGAAAATAACTTTTTACTTCATCAAACTTAAGTTTAAAAATATCACTGCTACAATTAGCATAATTGACTAAGACTCCATTTAATTCATAAACTTTGTTTTTTAATGATTGTAGCTTCTCCAAGTCTTTTACTTTATGCTCTTCTTTATTGGGAGTTTCAGGGTATGATTCCACTATGTCGTTTTCAACATCATGAACAATTTCAGATAAAGTATTAAGACCATAGACAAGAGAGTCTCCTTTGAGAGTATGAAGCCTCCGAAGGAGTATTTTTATATTGTCCTGATCAGTGTTTTGGCTTGATCTATGAGAGACCTTATTTATTGCTTCCAAGCAGTCTTGGCTTAGCTTAAACGTATTAGTAAAATAGAATTTTAAACTTTCTCTTTTGTTATTTGATAACTCCTGAAGAATTTCAACATAACGCCCTCGTTCTTTTGCAGTCTCTTCAGCATCCAACTCTAACTTTTCAAGCTCTGTAATATCTTCAGTAATATACATAATATTTTTAATTTCTTCTTCAACAAAAATAGGGTTGTAGCTTATTTTTATTTTTTTTCTTTTGCCACTTTTTGTTATGAAGTGAATCTTTTCAGGAAAACAATCACCTAAGCCTAACCATTGCAAAATATCTTGATTGTAAACGCAGGATATGGAGAATTTAAATTCCCCATACTCTCTACTTTTTTTATCCATATCTTTAAAAATAGTTTCAAAGATATCTTTATTTTCAAGATCCTCTTCAAAAATCTCCTTTGTAAAAGTGGAAACAGGACTCGCAATTTTATTATTTTGATCGACTAAAAAAATCCCCTGTTTTATATTATTAAGTAATTGGTTTATATTTTCCATACTTTCTTGAAGGCTCTTTGTTCTTTCAAAAACCCTTAATTCCAATTGATTATTAATGTCTTTTAATATTTTTTCTGCACGAGTGGTTTTTTGCAAAAGAGAGTTGATTATATCTGCCAACCCAAAACTTAAAATTGTTACCTGAATGATAAAGCCTAAAAATATCATAACTTCAATAGTAAATGTCGGAGCTATTAATCCAAAAGAACCCAGGGATTTAAAGACCCCACCTGTAAGAACAATAAAGAAGGCAAAAACATAAAGTCGAGCTGCTCTATCTTTTTTGAAAAAGTAAGTTGCCGTAAAGAAAGTCGTTCCAATAGAAGGAACAGCATAAAATGTTATTAAATTAAGGTTATAAGTTAAGGGAACAAAGGGGGCAATAAATAAAAAAAGTCCAATGCAGAGGAGTGAGCGGTTATAATACTTAAGAAATTTTTCATTTTTCTCTCCTACACTTAAAAACTCTTTAGTAAAAAGAAGGTAAAAGAAAAAGAAAAATATGAGTGAAAAAACAAACCCTTCATTTGAAAACCAAACCGAGTCAATTAAAAAGGACCGACCTATTCCACTTAGAATCAGAGTCATCCAGGTAACTCCAATCAGGTAACAGCTGTAATAAAAAAAAGATTTCGACTTTAAAAAAAAGGCCATAATAAAGTTATAAACAATACAGAACAAAAGAATCGAAAAATAACCCCCAAAGAAAAAATTATTTTTAGTTTTGAGTTCTAAAAAGCTTTCCTTTGTCAAAATTTTGAGGGGAATGCTGACTGCTCCACGGCTCTTAACTTTCAAATAATAAAGCTCTTCGCCATCGAGGTTGAAAATATAGTCCTTATAGATGTATTCCCATTTTTTTGTTGAAATACTGTCCCCAGCATAACTCTCAATCCACTGCCCATTTTTTCTTTTAAAAAGAGTGAGTTCATCCAAATCAGGAAAATTAATTGATAAAACCCAATCTTTAATAGTACTTTCATTTTTTATTTTTAATTTGATCCAAGTAGAAGCCTTGGAAAAACCATA
>PAZA01000101.1 GCA_002715375.1 Halobacteriovoraceae bacterium | reverse complement strand
TTTAACTTCCTGAGGGGTATTAAAGGATACGAGATAACTTGAGTTTGAGAAGATAAATTTTGGCATTTTTTGTCCCTAATCCTTAGACAATCACGAACTACCATAAAATTATAATCAATTTGCTCTAAAAAAACCATTAATGGGAAAGAATGTTCTCATTAATTAGGTACAGTTTTTAATACTTAGGGAAATACCTTGGCCAACACCTATACACATTGTAGCGAGCCCATTTTTAAGGGTTTTGTTTTTGGACATTATGTGAACAAGAGTGGTCAAGATTCTCGCACCTGAGCAACCAAGAGGGTGTCCAAGTGCGATTGATCCACCATTTTGGTTGACTAATTTTGGATCTATTTCCAATTCTTTTAGGCAACCTAAACTTTGAGCTGCAAAGGCTTCATTAAGTTCAACAACATCAAAGTCTTGGGGAGTCATTCCAAATTTTCGGCAAAGTTCTTTTGTTGATTCAACAGGTCCTAGTCCCATAGTATTTGGATGGAGGCCTTTAACAGCTGCTCCAGTTACTTGAGCTAGAGGTTTTAGATTATGCTTATCCAAAAACTCTTTCGAAACAACCATAACTATAGAAGCACCATCGTTAAGGCTTGAAGCATTACCTGCAGTTACGCTTCCACCCTCTCGAAACACAGGTCTTAATGAAGATAGCTTTTCAATTGAGGTATCTTTTCTTGGACCTTCATCCTTTGAAACTACGATTGTTTCTTTTCTCTTTTTTATTTCAACAGGAACAATTTCTTCTGTAAAGCGACCGGCCTCAATGGCATTAATAGCTTTTTTATGGGATTCAAGGGCAAATTGATCTTGATCTTCTCTAGAGATTTTAAGGAGGGAAGCGACTTCTTCAGCAGTTTCCCCCATACTCCATAAAGGAAACATTTCTTTCATTTTAGGATTTGGGAACCGCCATCCAAAAGATGTATCGAAAAGTTTTTGTCCTCGACCATAAGGCCCTGAAGCTTTGCTTAAAGCATAGGGGGCCCTTGTCATTCCTTCAACGCCGCCAATGACAATACATTCACCAAAACCGCTAGAAATTCTGGCCACAGCTCCCATAACGGCATCAAGAGATGAGCCACAGAGCCTATTAATAGTTGTTCCTGGAACAGAAAAAGGTAAACCACCTAAAAGAAGAGACATACGGGCAATATTTCTATTGTCCTCTCCTGCTTGGTTCGCACAGCCAACGATGACATCGTCAATTTCAGCAGGGTCAAAATTTAAAGAATTTTTCAAGTCTTGAATGAGCACGGCCATTAAGTCATCAACTCTAATATCAGATAACGATCCATTAATTTTGCCAATAGGAGTTCGCTTAGCGTGTACAATATAAGTCTCTTTTAACATGCTTTTGTCCTTATCGTGGTTTTTTAAGTGGGCTTAGCGTCTTGTTTCCCCTAAGTCGGTTGCTCAGACTCTTGGTAATCCGGAACTTCAAGACCCCACTTTTTGCAAAGAGGTAATATATCATCGAGAAAGGCTTGTCTAATTTCCCCGTTAGTTCTTTTTTTGAGTCCTAACCTAACGTATAAATCATTAGTCTGGCTTCTCGTACTTCCAAAGACATTCATAACTCTTGGCCACCAAAGATTAAGTCTTTCTTGGAGAAATGGTTTTTCTTTTGGGTCTTGAGCAAGAATACCAATCCACTTGTCTCCATGGACAACATGGAAAGTCTCTTCTTTAAAGATACCTGCAATATTCTTTTTCCATGGTAGGTAAGACGACTCAAGCGTGTCTTCCAATTGGTGTCCAGCGGCTCTGTCCATAAGGAAGTTAAAAAGGATAAAGTCATGCCAATACTTTATATTGTAGTAAAAAATGTTAACCCTATAGTCATCTTTAACTCTTTTAAAACCAATTTGTGTCTCATCTTCTTCAAGTTTATAGCCAAGGTCTTTTGTATTAGTGTGGTCAAGAGTTTTTTCACCAAGGCCATCAAGTAATTTATAAACAACTTGGGCGTGGCGCATTTCATCTTTTACAATTTGGGCAACGAGAACTTTCTCATGAAGGCTTGGTGCTTTTTCAATCCAAGGCATATAGCCAAGTGCGCCAGCGTATTCGCTATCACCTTGCATCCAGAGGAGGTTTAAGAGATGCTTTTTATAAAAGGGTGGAAGTTCATCACCCAAGTCAAATGTACGCCCCTTTTTAATATCATCAAAGAGTTTAAGTTCTTCCTCACCGTATTGATTCTGTTCTGTACTCATGTGATGCTCCCTTGTGTATAAAAAAATGTTTATTTCTTTTTCTTTTTAATCTCTTGAAAATTGGGCTTCTCTTTTTTCAAAGAAGGCCTGGAGGCCTTCCTTATAATTATTCGATTGACCCAAGATTCTTTGGCATTTAACTTCTTTTTCCATAGATTTTTCGTAAGTCTCTTCCATTGAAAATTGTAAGTTTTGTTTTATCATTTTTACTGAAGCTGGAGATAATGCATTTATTTTTTTAGCTATTTCTTTTGAAAACTCTAAAGGGTTTTCATCAATGAAGTTAATGAGCTTATTTTCAAGAAGAACTTCACTTGTTAGAGGGTCATTAAAAAGAAAAAATTCTAAAGCCTTTTGATAACCAAGTGCTCTTGTAAAAGTAAAGGAACTTCCTGCGTCAGGAATCAAGCCTAATTTGGAAAAACCACTGATAAATTTAGTGTTCGGTTTAGCAACAATCAGGTCACAACTAACAGCTAAAGGAAGGCCGGCTCCAGCGCAAACCCCATTTATAGCACCTATAACAATTTTTGAACTTTTCTTAATCGAATTCATGAGAGGGTTCCACTCTGTTTCGAGTGTATGACCAAGGTCAACGGTACCACTTTCTTTGATAGAAACACTCCTATCGTTTAGATCTTGACCGGTGCAAAAAGCTTTTCCTTCGCTTGTTATTATAATTGAACCAATTTCTTTGTTTTCTTCGGAGAGTGCAATGGCTTTTTGGATCTCGTCTTTCGACTCTTTATTTAAAGCATTATAAATTTCTGGCCTATTAATAATAATAAGAGCCGTTCTCTCTAAGCACTCATATTTTATAAATTTAAAAACCATTTTTATACTCTCATTCGTTATGGCTTCACTACATATTATACACTGTGGTTTTCGCCTTAAAGATTAAATGAATATTATTTAGTTAAACTTTTCTTAAACGATTCCATTTTATTATTTTAAGTAACCTCTCTCTTTTTGATCTCTTTCAATTGCGTCAAAGAGGGCCTGAAAATTACCTTCTCCAAAACCATTATGATTTTTCCGTTGGATGTATTCGAAGAAAAGAGGCCCAATATAGGTTTGAGAAAAAAGTTGAAGGAGGTATCCCTCTGGGTCTCCATCAACTAAAATTTTATTTTTTTCCAACTCATCAAGGTCTTCAGTAACTTTAAAGTCTCTTTTTGGAATATCTTCATAATACGTTTTTGGAATATCTAAAAATTGAAAGCTTCTCTCATGGAGCTCTTCGACAGTTTTGATAATATTGGTTGTTGTAAGAGCAATATGTTGGACGCCCGGTCCTTTGTGAAGGTCTAAAAACTCCTGGATTTGTGATTGGCCATCTTTTGAATCTGGTTCATTAATAGGGATAATAACGGCTCCATTAGGCATTTGAACAACTTTTGATTCAAGGCCTGTCTTGACTCCTTTTATATCAAAATACCTAGTGACTTTAAAACCATAAATTCTTTCATAAACTTCAACCCATTTCTCCATTTCACCGTGGGGAACGTTGTTTGTGAGATGGTCAATTCTAGTTACTGGGCAGGAAAGAGGACGTGAATCTTTGTCATTTTCAATTTTTTGATAACCAGGTTTAAAAATTTTTTTTGAAGGCCTTTCAATAAATTCGTTTAGGACATCCCCAAAGCCTTGAATACTTGCTGTTTTAAACACTCCATATTCGGTTTTTTCCTCTTTCAGGGGAAATATTTCTTTTGCACCTCTGGATATGGCTTCTTTGAGAGCATGCTCCGCATCTTTAACAAGGAAGGAAATTTTAGAGACCCCCTCACCATGTTTTTCAAAATATTGTCTTGGGTGTTCAGATTTATCTTTAGAGGCAATCATAGAAAAATGAACAGACCCTTGCGAATAAACAACTCCTTCAATATTTTTATTTTCAAACGACCTTTGAAAACCCATATTATGAAAAAGCTTAGGAGTTTCGCCTTCCATTGAGTCACAAGTGAACTCAAGGTGATCAATGCTTACAAGACCAAGGGGATTTTCTGACGAGTTTGGTGCCACAAGTAAATCCTTTTTTATTTTAAACAATTAGAATTTCACAAGTATCTTGGTATAGATTACCACTGTGATCAAGCTTTTTGTAGGTTCAAAGGCCTTTTGCGCTTCGTGTAAGCGGGCTAAATAAGGGTTATAATGGAAAATAGTGGTCTTTGGGAGGAATCTTTTCTTATGACGACACAAATCATGACTGGAAACGAACTCATTATTCAAGGCGGACTTGAAGCAGGCTTTTCTTTATATACTGGTTACCCTGGATCACCCCTTGCCGATTATTTTAATATTCTTAACTATAAAAAAAGTGAAATGCAGAAAAAAGGAATCCGGGTTGTTATTGGAAACTCGGAAGCTAATGCTGCTGCTATGGCCAGTGGAGCAAAACAAGCAGGGAGGAATACTCTGCTTGCGATGAAATCGATGGGGCTTCATGTCGCTTCCGATGCTCTTTCAGTTGGAAATTTTGCTAACCCTGGCATACCTGAAAAGGATCCAAAAACTGGAGAAGAGCTTAATCCAGGTGTCGTTGTTGTCGTTGGTGATGACCCTTGGTCTATTTCGACTTCAACTCCAGCAGATTCGAGGTATCTATTTAAGCACCTTCATATGCCATTTTTAGAACCATCAACGCCTCAAGAGCTCAAAGATTGGATTAAAGTAGCGCTAACTATTTCTCAAAAAACTTCAGTTTATCAAGGCCTTCTTTTAACTACATTTATGGCCGAAGGAGGAGGAAGAGTTAAGTGTTATGATGAGGTGCCTGTTAACCAGGAGCTTGTTCATTTAGATCCCGATAAATTTGATTTAAGTAAAAATGTTATGGTACCTCCTAACTCCTTGATGGCAGATCATGAAATGATTAGGGAGAGGTTTCCAAAGATAAAAGATGTTTTGAAAGAGATGAACCTAGATAGTCTATTTGGAAATAAGGACTCCTCTATAGGATTCATTTCCGCAGGTGTTGTTTTTGAAACAGTTAAGCAATTTTTAGAAGAGAGGGAACTTCTAGAAAATTATTCTTTGTATAAAATTGCTTGTTCATACCCTCTTGTTGATGATCTTCTTTTGCCTTATCTAAAAAAACTAGAAACTCTTATTGTTGTTGAAGAGAAAAGGGGGTTTCTAGAAACTGAGTTGAGGGAATTGATAGATAGGCATGGTTTGAGCCTTAAGGTTTACGGAAAGTCTTTCAAGTCAGGTCAAGGTGAAAAAAATTTAGAAGGCTTTCCTGCTTTTGGAGGCTTAAGCTATGAAATCCTTCAAGAAAAAATTGAAAAATTAATGACACTTCTTCATCTGGAGAAAGGAACAAAGGAAGAAGCGGAGTTTGATACTTGGGATAGTTTTTTTCCAAAGAGGTTGCCTACATTTTGTCCTGGTTGCCCGCATAGAGAAACTTTAAGTCTTTTGAAGGATTTGAGAAGAGTTCTTAAAAAGAAAGATATTAACCTTGTTTCTCATGGAGATGTAGGTTGTTATTCGCTTTCATTTTTAGAGCCTTTTAAGGAAATGCATAACCTTTCGGCAATGGGACAAGGAGGGGCCTTAGGTTCTGGTGTTGATCTTTTCACAACAAACCCATCTGTTGTACTCATGGGAGATTCAACTTTTTTTCATTCGGGGTTAACAGATATTTCAAACTCAGTACAAATGGGTCACAATATTACTTATATTCTGTTAGATAATGACAATACGGCGATGACAGGTCATCAAATGACTCCTGTTAGTGGGGAGAGCGTTGAGGGGTTAAAAAGGCCACGTCAAGATATGCTCCCCATCGTTAAAGGACTGGGAGCTGAAACGGTATTAGAGGTTAATCCTTCTGACCGTTATTTCTATAAAAATATACTTCAGAAAATGGTTGAGTCTAAAGGTGTTAAGGTCATTATTTCGAATAAAGAATGTGGTCTGACTTTTCATGGACGTCAAAAATCACTGGAAAGGAAGAAGTTTTCTAAAGGGGAAACCCTCGAAACCAAAAGCTTTTACCAGATAAATACAGCGGTCTGCGAAGATTGTAGGGAATGTGTTGAAATGACAGGTTGTCCAGGACTTTCCAGAACTTTCGATGGCTACGGAAGTAAAGTTTCAATAGACCCTCAAATTTGTGTGGCAGACAGTTATTGCACAAAGATTAAAGTCTGTCCTAGTTTTGAATTAGTTGAAGTTTCAAATTATCACCCAACTTTAAATAAAAAATTAAAACCTGTTGATTCACAAAATGAAAATCTTCCTGAACCTGACATTTGTAAAACACTAGAATTAATTTCCAAAGGGGATGACTGGAGAGTCGTTGTTACCGGTGTCGGAGGATCAGGCGTCACCACGATTTCTAGAATTCTTGCAGAAGCATCAAGGGAAATGGATGGAAGAGATGATCTTGATTTTAAGTTTATGGATCAAAAAGGTCTTGCTCAAAGAAATGGGCGTGTAACTGGTCACCTTTCTGTTTACAAAAAAGGAAAGAGTCAAGGAGCTGTAACGCCATTAGGTAAGGCTGATCTTCTTTTGTCACCAGATCTCTTGGATGGATCCCAAGCAATTTCTTTTCTTTCAAAGTCTGGCAAGGCCCTTATAGATAATGACTTTCAGGTGCCTTTAAGTATTCTTTTAGATCGAGAGCTTAAAAATGACTCTCTTAAAGAAGAAAACCTTAGGAAAGACTTAAAAGATAAGCTTGGAGAGAGGCTTGTTTTAAAATCTTTAAAAAAGAAATCTTATGACGTTTTTGGCAAGAGTGTTTATGCTTCAGCAATGTTATTAGGGCTAGCTTATCAGGCAGGAAGAATACCTTTCACTATAGACAATCTGAAGGATTCTTTTGAAAAGTCCCTTCCAAAAAAGGAAATTGAAAGTAATTGGAATGCTTTTAATTTGGGAAGAAAAATCTTTTTGGCGGAAGAAGAATCACAGAACGAAATTGATGGAGTGAAAGGATCCGATAGCGATAGCTATTACTTAAAGAGCATTAAAGAAAGCCTTCTTCCTTGGGAGAACAGAGAAAAAGTCCTTTCTTTTTTCGAAACCACAACAAGAGATCTTCATGAATGGTTTCCGGACGTTGATCGATCTTTCCTTTCCCAGTATGTACACGATCTGGTCATATATGACAGAGGAAAGGATGGGGATAGCTTTTTAGAAGGCGCTAAGAAAATAAAAGATCTTTATCCTTTAAAAGATCAGAGAGCTATGGCCTTAAGGACATGGGTTAGAACTTTTTGGATAAAGGATGAGGTTTTTGTCGCTCATCTTATGTCTACTCCTGGGCAGCACCAAATTAACCAAGAAGCTTACTCTCAATTAGGTTCAGGTTATAAAGTAACTCATATTAACAGACCTCGATTTGATATTTTTGGAAAGGTCATAGAGTTTGATATTAATCCAAAGAAATGGATGTTAAGAATCATGAGTCATATGAGAATTCTTAGGAGGTTTTTACCCCAGTGGCATCAAAAGGAAGAAAAAATAGCGACTTTTATTAGAAAACAGATAATTGAAGTGATTCCCCACTTGAAGGAAGAAGAAAAGAGGGTGGAGCTAAAGAAGTGTGAAAATGTAAAAGGTTATAGAGAAGTAAGATATCAAAAGTTTGAAGAGTATTTTGGAGAGGTTTGAGTGATGCGAGAAGCAGTTTCAGGAATTTTTACTTTTGGAAATGAGGTTTTTATCACTCATAGGCAAAATTATTTAAGAGCATTTCCGGGTTATCATGCTTTTCCTGGAGGTAAGGTTGATAAAGAAGACTCTCTAGAAGGTAATCAGGATCAGCAAGATTTATATTCTAAAGACTCTCTGTTAAATAAATTTCCAGGGCGGTTTATGAGGGCCCTCAATAGGGAAATGAAAGAAGAGTTAGGGGTTGATATTTTAAAGCTAATTAAAAATAAGAAAATTAGTGATATTCATGAAATTGGAATCGGTATAACTCCCGCTTTTAACCCTTATCGCTTTGACACCCACTTTTATATCATTGAACTTACTGAAAGAGTCTTTTTTGATGCTGCTAAAGATGAAGCACAGGATGCCTATTGGTCCACTCCCTTTGAGATTTTAGAAAGTTATAAAAAAGCCAAAGTTATGGCCGTCCCTCCGATTATTATGATTTTGGAAGCTTTAAATTTAGATATTAAAAGAAAAGACACGATTGAATTAAGTTTAAAATATGATCCGTCTAAAGAAATACCAATGATTGAAAGCGTTTATGGTGTTAAACAGTTTATTCCTTTAAGCAATACAATACCTCCTGCTGATAGAACGAATTCTTTTTTGATTGGTGATAAAGGAAAAGCCTTTTTAATTGACCCTTCTCCAAAAAATGAAGAGGAAAAAGAGAAGTTTTTAAAAAGTTTGGAAAGTCATGAAGTGAATGGTATTTTTCTGACCCATCATCATAAAGATCATCATGAGTTTGCACCTGATTTTGCTCTTCACTTCGGTGTTCCACTTCTTTGTAGTAAAGACACGTTTCAGAGGATTAAAAAGATTTGGGGCGATCATTATTTTAGAGGTATTGAAGTAAAAATTGTCGGTGATGGAGATCTTCTTACCTATAGTTTAGGAAAAGAGGTCAATCTTTATCATGTTCCAGGTCATGATGAAGGACAATTAGCGCTAGGGAATAAAGGACTTGATTGGTTTATTGCTGGAGACCTAATTCAGGGAGTAGGAACAGTCGTTGTAGGTGGTCCTGAAGGCAATATGAAAAAGTATATGAATTCTTTAGACAGGGTTATTAAGTTAGGTCCTCGCTTTATTTTCCCTTCTCATGGAATAGGTTTGGGGGGAACTTTCAAAATAGAAGAAACTTTAAAGCATCGTTTTATGAGGGAAAATCAAATAAAAGGATTTTTGAAAGAAGGGAAGAGCAAGGAAGAAATTCTACAGCTAATTTATAGTGACATTTCTCCCCACTTACTTCCATTGGCCATGAAGAATATTCATTCTCATCTTGCAAAAATCAAAGAAGATGAGAGTGAATAAATTTAAAATCTTATTTTTTTAAGAGGACGAAATAACCGACTGTTTTATTTTTTTTAAGAGTTTTTGTTATTTTAAATCCTCTTCCAATAACCATTTTGTCGTTTAATTGATGAAGGTTATCTTTGAGCCCTCCACCATAAACAATACTTCTTTTGTTATTTTTTATTTTGGAAACACTACGTCCTTTCCAGGCATTAAATTTTTCTATTGGAATAATACTTTTAAAATCTTCTCCATAATCAATATAAATATTACCATTTTCTGCATTGGTTTTGACCTCAAAGAAGCCAGGTCCCCCTAGGAATTCAATTTTGCTTTTGTTGTACCCGAATATTTTATCACCTTGTATTGTGTTTATCGTGAAGAAGTGTTTTTCAAAGACCTTGAATATGGGGAAGCTATTGACACCAAAAAACTTTTGAACCCTCATGGCCTGTCTCTTTTTTGGTGGAAGGAAGAAATCTATTTTTGGTTTTTCATTCTCTTTGGATTCTTTAAAAAGGCAGGCCATATCCTTTTTTTTGAGCTTTTTTATTATCTCCTGCTTTTCTTCGAAGCTTTTATAAAGGAGTGAACTATTCAACTTTTCAAGACAGGCAAAAGAATTTATTCCATTTAGCAATAGAACGACTGAAACGATCCACTTGATCATCAAAAACCTCCAGTTTTAGTCGGATTATTCTTATGAAAATATATTTCCTAAGAAGATAGATCAACTATTGCTCGCCTACAATAAAAAATCATCAAGACATTTTTATTTTTTCCGAAAGTTTTATGAGTTTAGGATTTTTTGGGACGCCTAAAGGAGAGATTTCATGGCCAGGATACTTATCATAGATGATTCAGATTCAGTAAGGTCAACTTTGAAAAACCTTTTGACCGAAATGAAACATCAGGTCGTTGAAGCAGAAGATGGAAAAATTGCTCTTGAGATTTTGGATAACGAACAGAATTTTGATCTTATTATGTGTGACGTGAACATGCCTAATGTTAATGGTATGGAGTTCATTGAGCAGCAAAGTGCCATAGATGGGATAAAGTCCATTCCAACAATAATGTGTACAACAGAATCGCACCCAAAATTAGTTTTAAAAGCAAAGCGTGTTGGTGTTGTGAGGGCCTGGTTGGTTAAGCCTTTTAAGGCCCAAAGGTTGAAGGAAACCTTAGAAAGGATTTTGCCTGCTTAATAAACTTTTTTTTCTCACCAAGCTAGGTTCTGAAAGGCCCTCCGCGAATTTTCTTGTCTAACAAGGGTGGTCTTGTCACTTAGCGGAATTTTTTTAATAATTCCCGCGTTTGTCAAATATCGGAGAATTTCGGATGGATATTTTAACTTCCCATGTGGATTGTTCCTCTCCCCTTTTTAAAGAAAATGAAGGCTTTCACCTCGGCTTAAGAGATGAACTAAGAAGCAAGCTTGAAGATGTTAAGAAGGGTGGTGGTGAAAAATCTATTGAGCGTCATAGAAAGAGGAAAAAGCTGTTACCTAGAGAGAGGATCGAGAGGATCCTTGATGAAGGTTCACCTTTTTTGGAATTAAGTCCACTTGCTGCTCTTGACCTTTATCGAGAAGAAGTACCCAGTGCAGCCATTGTTTGTGGTATTGGAAGAGTTCATGGTGTCGAATGCATGCTGATTGCCAATGACGCAACTGTTAAGGGAGGGACTTACTTTCCTATGACAGTCAAGAAGCACCTTCGTGCACAAGAGATAGCTCTCGAAAATAGTTTGCCATGCGTCTATCTAGTTGACTCTGGTGGGGCTTTCCTTCCCAAGCAGGATGAGGTTTTCCCAGACAAGGAACATTTTGGGAGGATCTTTTTTAATCAAGCTCAGATGTCTGGACGGGGAATTCCTCAGGTTGCTGTTGTTCTGGGTTCTTGCACTGCGGGTGGAGCTTATGTACCTGCAATGGCCGACGAGTCAGTTATTGTGAAAAAAAATGGAACCATATTTTTAGCAGGTCCTCCTTTGGTGAAAGCTGCTACTGGAGAGGAAGTTACTGCTGAAGAGTTGGGAGGGGCAAGTGTCCATACTTCCCAAAGTGGGGTTGCGGATCATTTTGCAGAAGACGAAGAAGAGGCTTTAGAAATTACAAGAAATATAATTGAAAATTTAAATTATAAATCTAAGGGTCACCTTTTAAGGCAAAAGGAAATTAAAAAAGAGGTTAAGCCACCTGTTTATGATGCTAAAGAACTTTATGGAATTGTAAATAAAGATACAAAAATACCTTTTGATGTCAGGGAAGTCATTGCAAGACTGGTTGATGGGTCTGAATTCCATGAATTTAAGGAAAGGTTTGGGACAACCTTGGTGTGTGGCTTTGCACACCTCTATGGCCACCCTGTTGGAATTGTGGCGAATAATGGAATCCTCTTTTCTGAAAGTGCTGTTAAAGGAGCCCACTTTATTGAGCTTTGTGGGCAAAGAAAAATTCCTCTTATTTTTCTTCAAAATATAACTGGATTTATGGTTGGGAAGAAATATGAGGGTGAAGGTATTGCTAAACATGGCGCTAAGATGGTGACGGCTGTCTCAACTGTCAAAGTTCCAAAGTTAACGGTCATTATTGGAGGCTCCTTTGGAGCTGGTAATTATGGAATGTGTGGACGAGCTTACAGCCCTCGATTTCTGTGGATGTGGCCTAATGCAAGAATTTCTGTCATGGGAGGAGAGCAAGCAGCAGGGGTTTTAAGTACGATAAGGAATACAAATTTAACCATGAAAGGCGAATCAGAAATGACTGACGATGAGCGAAGGGATTTCGAAAAGCCAATTTTGGATAAATATGAAAGAGAAGGGTGTGCCTATTATGGATCGGCCCGTCTTTGGGATGACGGTGTGATTGATCCTTCTCAAACAAGAGAAGTACTCGCCCTTGGTTTGGAAGCTTCTTTGAATACTGAAATCGAAGAAACTCGCTTTGGCGTTTTTCGAATGTAGGGGATTAGAGGAGGTTCAATTGTGAGCGGTTCATATTATTTAGATGATTTTAATAAAGAGAGAGCGGTTTTAAGAATCAGTTTTAATCGTCCCGAGGTAAGAAATGCCTTTAATGACGAAATGATTGAAGAACTCATAAATCTTTTTTCATCTATTGCAAAACGTGAAGATGTAAGACTGGTTCTTCTTGAAGGTAAGGGAAAAGCATTTTCTGCTGGTGCTGATCTTAACTGGATGAAAAAAATGAAGGATTATTCCAGTGAAGAGAACAAAAAGGACAGTGAAAGGTTGGCAGAGCTTTTTAAAGTTATGAATGCGCTCCCACAACCTTTAGTTGGTCTTGTGAAGGGTCATACCTTGGGAGGAGGGACTGGCATTCTTTCTGTATGTGATTATGTTCTTGCTGAAGAAAATTCAAAATTTGGTTTTACGGAGGTCCGTCTTGGACTCGTACCAGCTGTCATTTCACCATTTGTGATTGCAAAAATTGGCGAAAGTCAGGCGAGAGCTTACTTTTTATCTGGAGAAATTTTTAAAGCTGATACCGCCCTTAGAATGGGTTTAATCCATAAAGTAGTGCCTGATGAAGCTTTTGATAAGGAATGTGAGTGGCTTATTTCGGAATTTTTAAAAGCTGCTCCCAAAGCTTCTAAAGAGGCAAAGGAACTTGTTTTTCAGGTGAAGTCCTTGAGTTCTTCTTTAAAGAGTGAGGAGCTAACAGATTATACCTGTCAAACAATAGCTAGAATAAGAGCTGGTGAAGAAGGTCAGGAGGGTATGAAGGCCCTTCTCCAAAAAGAAAAAGCCCCATGGGTTGAATAGGCCTTAAGAAAATTTTGAAGGGCCAAAAAGGTTCAGTTTCAACAAAAGTTAAGGAAATTTGATGAATTCTAAAACTACTTCGAGAAAAATAAAGAAGGTTTTAATTGCGAATCGTGGGGAAATCGCCGTTCGAATTATGGAAACCTGTCAGTTAATGGGTATAAAGACTGTGGGACTTTACCATCTTGAAGAAAAAGAACTTCCTCATTCTCTTTTAGGAGATGAGTCGGTTTGCTTGGGTGAGGGGAGTCTTCACGATACTTATCTTAATGGTGACAAAATAGTTGAAGTGGCGCTTGAAAAAGGAGCTGATGCGATTCATCCAGGCTATGGATTTTTATCTGAAAATGCAGCTTTTTCTAAAAAAGTTAGAGAAGCGGGAATTTTATTTATAGGTCCCCAAGCAGAAACTATGACCCTTATGGGGGATAAAACAGAAAGTAAAAAAGCTATGGAAAAGTTGGGTGTTCCCATTATCCCAGGCTATCATGGCGATAACCAAGAAGACTCTTTTTTAAAAGAGGAGGCTCAAAAAATTGGTTATCCACTCCTTATCAAAGCCTCTGCTGGAGGTGGTGGGAAAGGTATGAGGGTTGTTTATGAAGACGATCTCTTTATTGAGTCTTTGGAGTCTGCAAGAAGAGAAGCCCATAATGCTTTTGGAAATGATAAAGTTTTAATCGAAAAATATATTGAAAACCCTCGTCATATAGAGGTTCAAGTTCTATCAAGTTGCCATGGAGAACACTTCCACTTATTTGAAAGAGAATGTTCTATTCAACGAAGGCACCAAAAAATTATAGAAGAGTCTCCATCACCTGCTTTAGAAAACGATTTAAGATTAGAAATGTGTAAGGTTGCTGTTCAAATAACAGAGGGTATCCAATATGAAGGGGCAGGAACTATAGAATATATTTTGGATGAAGATGGAAGCTTTTATTTTTTAGAAATGAATACTCGTCTCCAGGTAGAGCACCCTATAACTGAAATGGTGACTGGGGTAGACCTTGTTAAATCTCAAATAGAAGTTGCTGAAGGAAGAAAGCTTTCTTTTAAACAATCGGACCTTGAACAAAAAGGTCATGCCATAGAAGCAAGGATTTATGCGGAAAACCCTGACCAAGACTTTCTTCCCTCTGTTGGAGATATTGTGACTGTAGGAAGCCCAAAAGGAAGTGGAGTTCGATTTGATTGCGGTTATCAAGATGGAAATACTGTTTCAATTAAATACGATCCTATGCTTGCTAAACTTATTTGCTGGGCCGAGGATAGAGATACAGCGATCTCAAAAACAAAAATATCCTTAAAGCAGGTCCTTTTTGCTGGTCTAAAAACAAATAGGCAATACCTTCAACGAATTTTAGATCTGGAGGATTTTGAAAAAGGAATCACTTTTACTCATTTTATTCCAAAGCATGCTGAAGATTTGGAAGACAAGGGTCCTACAAATAATGAATTGGCCCTAGCAATTGCAGCTCATTTCTTATGTCCAGAGAAAGGCCAGAGGACTTCTTCGCAAGAAAAGGTTGATCAAGTGAATGGTTCTTCTTGGGATCTTTTAAGTAATTTTAGAAACTCTTAAGAAAGGTTAAGTCTGTGAAAAAGACAATTATTATTAATGAGAAATCTATCGAAGTCGATCTTTTGGACCTCCGGCCAGAAGAAATTCATTTTGAGTTTGAGGGGGAGAAATACAAGTTTAACCTTCAAATAGAAAATTGTGGTAAAATCTTTCTTAAAGATACAAACGAACAAAATAGTGAAGTATGTGGGTATAAGCTTCCATTAAAAAGTGGAATGACCACTAAAAGTTGGCATTACATTGTAAATGGGAGAGACCTGTTCTTTGAACTGGCCGGTCGGGGGAAAAAGAAAAAGAAAAGTGATCAAGAGGGCCATATGCTCTCCCCAATGCCTGGCCAAGTTATAAAAGTTTTAGTCAAGGAAGGTCAGGAAGTTAACAAAAATGAGCCTCTCATTGTACTTGAGGCCATGAAAATGGAACATACTATAAGATCAAATTGTAAAGGTATGGTTAAAAAGGTTTTTTTTGATCAAGGAGATTTGGTTGGTGGCGAAGTTGAGCTCTTGGAGCTTGTACCAACTAAGGATTAGGAGTGAGGGCCTTATGCTTAAAAATCTTCCAAATGAAGTCAAAATTGTTGAAGTAGGTCCAAGAGATGGCCTTCAAAATGAGAAGATGATTGTCCCAACCGAGGATAAAGTTAAATATATTCTTTTATTAGGAGATTCAGGTTTAAAAAATATTGAAGTTACAAGTTTTGTCCGTCCAGACAGAATTCCTCAAATGACTGATGCAAAAGAAGTTATTGAATCCCTTAACAAAACGAATATTAAAAACAATGTAAACCTCTCCTGTCTCATTCCAAATCTCAAAGGACTGGAGATCGCATCTAAACTTGGTGTTAAGGAAATTGCTGTTTTTTCTTCAACAAGTGATGCTTTTAATAAGAAAAATATAAATTCCACTGTTCTGGAGTCTCTTAATATTATTCAACCTGTGATGAAAGAGGCCTTAAAATTAGATATTAGAGTGCGGGCCTATATTTCAACAGTTTTTGGCTGTCCCTATGAGGGAAAGCCTAAGTCATTGGACTCTTTAAAAAGGGTCGCTGACTTTTTTGTTAAGGAGGGAGCCTATGAACTCTCTCTGAGTGACACGGTTGGCCATGGTAATCCAAAGGAAGTTGTGAGTGTTTTAGAATGCTTGGAAGGTTCCATTGAGAGAAAAAGATTGGCCATGCATATGCATGATACAAGAGGGTTGGCCCTTAGTAATATCCTTACAGGTTTAGAAATGGGAGTTTCTACTTTTGATGGTTCTTCTGGCGGTTTAGGAGGGTGCCCTTATGCTAAGGGAGCATCTGGAAATTGCGCGACAGAGGAACTTGTTTATTTATTTGAATCAATGGGAATATCAACGGGAGTTGATATTAACAAATTAAAAGAGGCTTCATCTTTTGTGTTGGAAAAACTAGAAAGAAAAAGTCCGTCAAAATTTCTTCAAGCCTATAAAGGCTAAATCTAACAATGATTGAGTTAAAAAATTAGAGGTGGTCATGAGCTACTACGACAAAACTTTTCCTGATCTTAAACTGAAGACACAAACTTTTGAGGATCAAACTTGTTTATGGATAGGGTTGAATAGACCCGATTCAAGAAATGCACTTAGCTTAGGTATGGTTGAGTCTTTAGTTCAGGTACTGGGGCATGCTGATAGGGATTCTAAGATAAAAGCAATGGTCATATATGGTGAAGGCAACTGTTTTAGTGCCGGCGGAGATATTAAGGACATGGAGTCTCGAGAAGGCATGTTTGCTGGAGATTCAAACGAACTAAGATTAAATTATACTCACGGTATTCAACAAATACCTAGGGCCATTGAAAATTTAAATACTCCCCTCTTGGCCATGGTTAATGGGCCGGCCATCGGTGCTGGTGCTGATTTGGCTTCGATGTGTGACCTCCGAATTGGTTTTGCCAATTCAAAATTTGGAGTAACCTTTTCCAAGCTTTCTCTAGTCTCTGGAGATGGAGGTCTCTTTTTCCTTCCTAGAATTGTTGGATATGCAAAGGCTTTGGAAATGTCCCTTACTGGTGATATCTACAGTGGGGAGGAGTGTTTTAAAATGGGCCTTTTAAACACTTATACTGAAAAGAAAGAGGACCTTTTGTCTGAAACTGAGAACCTTGTCAAAAAGGTTTTATCGAATGGTCCTGTTTCACAGTCGATGATTAAAAGAGCAATCAAACATAGTATTAAAGGAGACCTTAATAGCTGTCTAGATTTGATGGCAGCTTACCAGGGAATTACTCAGAGAACAGATGATCATTTTGAATCCCTAAAAGCTTTTAGGGAAGAAAGAAGGCCAAGATTTAAGGGAAAATGAAATCGTTTCGTTATTACATCTTTTATTCTACCAATTATACTTTCTAACTTTTTCAAACTCCTTATTTAGACCCTTAATTAAGGGTTCTAGCTTTTGATAAGAAGTTGACAATGGCCTTGACTTCATTCGAAAATTAAAAGGTTCCAAAAATTTGGAGACCTCTTGTCAAAGGTAATATTACTAGTGTTTCTAAGTATAGGCTGCACGACGATTCATTACCAATCTAATGAAACAATCCCCGTTCTATGGGGAAGTCAAAAAAAACTAGCCGATGAGACGAAAGTTATTCTTGGTAAGAAAGACTTTTATCTCTGGGGTCTTTATCCGAAGAGCCAATCTGTTTTTCTTGATGATGAATTTAAGAAGGTCGGGTTTCAAAAGGTCAATAAGACTGTCATTGAAGAATTTCAAACTGCATTAGATAAAATAAAAGAATACGCTACTTTGGGAATGTATATACCAAAAAGGTATAAACTTATTGGACATGGAAAGAAGGTAGATTAAAGTTTAAATAGGTATAGAGGTTTATAAAACATTTATGAAAGTTAGATGGTTTATTTTCCTACCCATTGTCTTAAATCTCTTTTCGTGTAGTACGTCCTTAAAAGTGACTTCAGAGGAGTGTAGTGGGAGACTTTATTTAGCGAATTTAAAAGATTCAAAGCTTTCGAATCGAAATAGAGTCCGGAGCCTTGAAGAAAAAAAGCTAACAAGTTTCTCTTATTTAGGAAATGCAGACACTGTTTATATTAGTGAGTTTTTAAGAAGCAAAAAAATGGATTGTAATGAAAAGCAGGCGCTTTCTTTAACATTAAAAAATACTTGGAGTGATGTTATTTTGAGTTTGGTACCTTTTATTACGAGAACAACAGTAAAGTTTTCAATTGGACCTTTAAGAAGATTAAAGAAAAAATTGGAAGGTAAGATTAGAACCAATTAAAATATCATGTTAAACTTTAGGAAGTTCTGATTGGCCTAAAGAAGGAAAACATAAATCGACTTGTTCATGATGAGCAAATGCTGGGCCAGGAGGGCCGCTTTTTTTCAAAACTTTTGCCCTCTATACTTATTCTTTAATTTAATGCACTCCGTAAATTTAGGCCCATTTAAAAATCCTTCATCTTTTTTACAAGCACTCAAAATGTATTTATCTGTACAAAGAGTTTCATTATCAACTTCAGAAAAAAGGATTTTTTTATTTCTAAAAAAAAATTTGCTTGGTTGTTTTTTGCAGGAGTAGACATAGCGAGCAGGTGTTTCACTATATTCGTTCATAAGGCATAGACGGTGCATATTCTTTGGCTTCAATTTATAAATACGTTCTGCAAGTTTTTTACATAATGAAGCACTTAAGCTTTGATTCGAGAAAAAAGTAAAAACTATAGAAAATAAAATTATAGTTCTAGGTTTTGTTAAAAGTAATTGAATTAAATTAATCATGGTGAATTTATCGGTTCTTAAAATTTATAATTGAAATCTATTCCCCTTTTTTTAAATGGATATTCATCTAAATAAGTCTTCTCATAAGAATGCAGAGAGACTGACAAATTTTTATTTTTGTAGACCAATAAAAACCCAATTTTACTTCCTTCAAGGAAAAAAACATTAAAGTTGAGGTATTTATTGAGGTATAAATTTGTTCCATATCGAATTGTTTTCTTTTTGTCGTGATTATTGCCTGATATTGGTGATGTATTGAAGAAAAAATCCAAAGACGAAAAATATGAATTTTTGAAAGGAGAATGAATTTTTTTAGATTTTACTCCAGAGACAAGATCCCAGTAAATATAGTCACTGTTTATTAAAGGGAATGACTTAAGGTCCAGGGTTATATTGAGTATTTTTAAATTTAGGTCTAGAAGTAGATTAAGCTCCGAAAAATACCTCCACTTAGAATTTGATAGCGTTTGATCTGGCTGTTCTAAAAGAAGATCGTTAACTGAAAAGCTTCTATTTACGGATTTTCTAAGTCCATAAATAACCTGAGGAATTATAAGGATTCTACTTCGGTTAAAGAAAAACCTCTTGGAAATTTTTCCTGCTAAAGTTTGATTCATAAGAGAATCAACTACTGTTGGGGTATCTGGATTTATGAAAAGAAATTGACTAGAGCTATAAGAGAAGGAGTGATGGAATGGCCTCTTTGTAAATGAAGTTTCTAATTTGTACATAAAACTATTAGGTGTTCCAATAGTATTAGAGACGGCTTTTGCGACCTTGGTAGAGTCGCCAGTTCTAATTTGGTTGTAAAAGTCCAAAAAGGAGGGAGATCGTGAAAATATAAAAAGAGACTTTTTTAAGAAAATATCTTTTTCGAAATAAGGGTGAATAAGCCAATCATGGAAATTTCTTGATGATGATAGGTCAAATAATTTGGATTGAATCAGGTCCAATTTTTGTGTTGAAGCATTTCCGTTTGTAAAGTTTAGTAATATGGATAGAGTCAACATAAGAAAGCGAGATTGTAAGGTTTTCTCCATTGAAAGATCCATTTTTCAAAAGAATTAAAATGATTCTATTTTATAGGATAAAAGAATAAAAAGAAAATGGACTTCTTAGAGATCTTTCATAAGGTTTGAAAAGAAGTCTTGCTTGTATTTCTCAGCTTCTTCCTCATTGAGGTGTCCAAAAGTTGTTCTATCTTGTTCTAGATAGAGCTTTTTATCTTTTAACGGAGAAATGAATCTACTTGGAAAGCGAGGTTGTTTTTTTCCGTATAGAACTCTTTCTTTACAATAAGTCATGATAAGTTTTTTCTTTGCTCTTGTGATGCCCACATAACAAAGTCTTCTTTCTTCATTAATATCACCCCCTTCTTGAATAATTTTTTTATGGGGAAGAGTTTCTTCTTCCATTCCAACCAAGTAAACGAGGTCAAATTCGAGTCCTTTCGATGAGTGAAGGGTCATAAGGGAAACTTCGTTCGCAATGGTAGATTCTTCTTCATCAGGTGAATCCTTTTTGGTCTGCGAATCTTGGAGTAATAATTTTTCAACAAAGTTTTTTAGGTTTCCATCAACCGGACCTCTTTGAGCAAATCTTTTTGCAGATTCAAGAAATTGATTAACATCATTTTTTCTTCTTTGAATCTGTTTCGGGGTTCTTTCATATTGTTTTTCAATATAGGCATTGTAATTAATTTTTTGAATAAGTTCATCAAGAGCTTGATCCAGACTTTTTTCTCTGAAGATCCTTTGGAAGTGCCTAATCATTTTTGAGAATTGAGATATAAGAGGACCTCTTTTTGGGTCAATTTCTGGATGAGCTTCAAAGGCCCTAAAGAGAGATAACTTTGTTTCTCTTGCTTTTTCCAAATATTTGGAAAGAGTTGAAGGGCCAATACCTCTTGAGGGGACATTAAGAACTCTTCTTAGGGATAATTCATCCCGTGGATTTAAAATGATAAAGAGGTAGGCCATTAAATCTTTAACTTCTTTTTTTTCATAGAACTTTTGGCCTCCAACAATCTTGTAAGGAATCTGCATGATACGAAGTTGGTCTTCTATCGGCCCATTAAGGGTGTGGCTTCTATAAAGGATGGCCACATCAGAAAGTGGTTTTCCTTCCGATTGATAGCGGGCTATTTCCTCGGCAAGGATTTGAGACTCATGATCTGGATCTGCCATTGACCAAAGGACAGGTTTATCATCTGAGCTTTGCTGACTCCACAATGTTTTTTCTCTTCTATTTTTGTTATCTTTAATGACTTCGTTTGCCAGTTCTAAAATTGGCATTGTCGATCGATAATTTTGTTCTAATTTAATAATTGTGGCATTTGGGAAGTTTTTTTCAAAGTCTAATATATTTCTAATATCGGCCCCTCTAAATGAATAAATGGACTGGTCGTCGTCTCCCACAACACAAAGGTTATTATGTTGTGTTGTTAGTTTCATTACAATTTGAAATTGAAGGGGGTTTGTATCTTGGTACTCATCAATCATAATATAGCGGAATTTTTTAGAATAAACTTCTGCCACGTCTGGGTTTTGGTTGAAGAGCTTAAGAGTGAGGAAAAGGATATCATCAAAGTCAATAGCATTGAAAAATTTCAGTTTTTCCTGGTAATAGATATAGCAATACTCTGTAACATCATCGTAAGCATCTTCAGGATCGAAGTGTTGGGAGTGTGGGAACTCCTCCGCGCTGACACCTGAGTTTTTAAGAAAACCTATTTTTGAGAGGACAGTTTGAGCATCGAATTGTTTACCAGATCTAAAGCTTCTTAAGGCCTCACGAATGAGAGCTATCTGGTCACCAGTATCGTAGATAGTAAAGTTTTTGTAATAGCCTAACTTTTCAATTTCATTTTTAAGGATCTTTATACCTAGAGAGTGGAAAGTACAAAGGGTAATGTCTTTTGATTTATGAAAGCCTAAAAGTCCCTTGACCCTTTCTTTCATTTCCATGGCTGCTTTATTTGTAAAACTGACTCCAAGGATACTAGATCCAGGAATACCTAGGTGCTCCACCATATAGGTTATTCTGCAGGTTAAAGTTCCTGTTTTTCCACTTCCTGCCCCTGCCAGAATAAGGACAGGTCCTTCAACTGTGGTCGCTGCTTTTTGTTGCTCTGGGTTAAGTTTCTGAAGAGAGATCATAGGGGCACTTTTTTAAAGGGGAATAAACTTTTTGAAGATTAATGAACCTATTGCCCTTTTGACAAGGTTTGATGCTACTAATGGGGGAAATAAAATGCTTAGTGATACTGGAAGAAAGAATTAGACCATGGTATTCTGGCGGTCGTTAATAAGGATATTTCGCATTGTTTCTTCCTCGTGGAAAGCTAAGACCCTTATTTATTCATTTAATAAATCTTGTTTTAGGTGTGTTATGAAAAGATATCTCGTCACTTCGGCCCTTCCTTACGCTAATGGACCGATTCACTTTGGACACCTTGTAGGTGCGTATATTCCTGCCGACGTCTATACGAGGCATAAAAAGATGCAGGGAGAAAATGCAATCCACATATCTGGCTCTGACGAGCATGGTGTGGCGATCATCATGGGTGCTCAAAAGGCCAAAAAATCATGCCAGGATTATGTTAATGATTGGCACAAAGAACATAAAAAACTTTTTGATCTTTTTGATATTAAGTTCGATTACTTTGGACAAACTTCCGCAGAATATCATCACGAAGAAGTTTTAAAATGGTTTGAGGCTTTGAATGAAAAAGGTCTCATTGGGCCCAAAGATACTCAGCAACTTTTTTGCAAGAGCTGTGAAAATCACCTGCCAGATCGTTTTGTTGAAGGTGAGTGTTATGAGTGTGGCTATAAGCACGCTAGGGGAGATGAGTGCCCTAATTGTGGAATCCTTATTGATCCGACGAAGCTTATTAATCCTGTGTGTAAAATCTGTGGTGCCCAAAACTCTGAAGAAG
>PAZA01000100.1 GCA_002715375.1 Halobacteriovoraceae bacterium | reverse complement strand
CAGTTTTTCTCTAATTTTTTGTGGTCACCTTATCACATCTTCACCTGCTTATCAGTGGAACGGTATTGGTGCTATGGGGGCCTTTATTGCTGGTTTTGGATTATTTTTTCTTGTCCCTCAAGTCAAGCGATTTCCTTTAGTTTTTTCTTTCTTAGCCGTTTTTACACTTCAGACTTTTTTAAGAGCATGGTTAATGAAACATCACCTCCCCTTTGAAACTCTTTTTTTAGGGACTTTAACATCGCCAGCTTTCTTTCTTTTTACTTTCTTTATGATAACAGACCCAAAGACGTCCCCAAGTGATACAAAAAGTCAGATTATAACAGGGAGTTTATTAGCAATATTAGATCTTATTTTTCATATTAAACAAAGCTATTATACCTTCTTTTATGCGGGACTTACCCTACAACTTGGAAAACTCTTGCTTCTTCATTTGAGGGAGTTCAGACAGGTAGGACTAAAAAGTACGTTAATAAAAATGAAAAAATTTTTATTAAAGTTTATCATCTTATCTTCTGTTGCTTTTTCTGGGGTTACTATTTATAAATCAAAAATTTTGCCTTCACCTTCTATCGATAAACTAAATTTTAGTTTTAATCCTATTCCAGTGGAAAAAACTAATTTAGGCAGCGATTTCGGACAGGTTCTTAAGAGGGTTGATCCAAGAATAAGGCATTTTTCAAAATGGCTTCTAAGTGTTGGTGACTCTGTTAGTGTTGGTGACTACGATAATGATGGCCTGGTAGATATTTTCCTAACAAATATATTAAAAAAGGGAGAATATCGAAGTGCTCTTTATAAAAATAGAGGCAATTTTTCTTTTGAAAGAGTTAAATTGCCCGCTTTAAAAAGTAGACCTGAACAAATAGAAATCTTTGGCCTAAATACTAATGCTCAATTTGTTGACTATGATAACGATGGAGACCTGGACCTTTTTCTTTCATATGCTTTTGGTCATTCTATAATGCTTAAAAATATGTTGGAAGAAATTGGGAGACCAGAATTCAAAGATGTCACTAAAGAACTGGGACTTGAAAAATTTTATACAAACTCTGTTAGTGCAACCTTTTTTGATTTTAATAAAGATGGACTTTTAGACGTTATTATCGGGCAAGTTTGGCCTGAAAATTTACCTGGCTATCCTAAAGAAAAACCTAGAAAACTGAACCTTTTTAACCTTCCCAAAAAAGAATATGAAGGTGATAAAAGAATGTTCAATTTTATGCATGCCAGTTGGCACATGGCCGATAATGGCGGAAGAAACATTCTTTTAATCCAAACAAAGCAAGGCCAGTTTGTCGAAAAGAAGGAATTAGCTTTACCAGAAACTTTTTGGACTCTTGCTTTGACAACAGGAGACTTTAATAGAGATGGGTGGACTGATATCTATGTTGCAAATGATTTTGGGCCAGATAATCTTTATTATAACAAGTTTGGAAAAGGTTTTGAGAAAATTGAAGGACAACTTTTTGGTTCTATTGGAAAAGATACTTATAAGGGAATGAATGCTTCCTATGGTGATGTTGATCGAAATGGTTATTTTGATATTTATGTTTCAAATGTCCACCATGCAATGCAAGCAGAAGGAAGTCTTCTTTGGATGTTTTATCCTCAAAAAGATATAAGTGAAATTAAAGGTGCATTAAGGAATCAAAAAGAGCTTAAAAGACCTTTAATAAAAGACGAAGCTACGCAACTTGGGGCGCTTAATGAGCAGAGATTCGGATGGGGAGCTTCAATTGTGGACTTCAATAATGATGGTCACTTAGATATTTCTCAGGCCAATGGTATGGTGGATGATAAAATCGATAGAACTAAAGAAGATTGTCCTGATTACTGGTATGTAAATGAGAAAATAGCAAGGTCTGCACCTTCCATTCATCGGTATGCACACAATTGGGGTGATATAAGAGGTCATTGTATATATGGTAATGAAAGGGACCGCTTATATTTGAACACGGGTCGGAGTTCCGGAGTTCGTTTTATTGATGTGTCTGAAAAAATAGGGATGAAAGAAAAGCTAAACTCAAGAGGGATGGCCGCTGCAGATTTTAATAATGATGGTTTGATGGACTTAGTTGTTACACATATATTTTCAAATCCAACATTATTTAAAAATAATTGGAATAAAAATGCAAAACACAAAAACCCTTTTCTAGGTTTAAACCTCCAATATGAGCCTAATAGTGGTGTTTATAATAAGTGTTCTAGGCAGGCAATTGGTACAAGAGTAGAACTTCATTACAAAAATAAAAAAGGACAATCAGTTTTTCAGATTAGAGAAATGACTTTGGCCACTGGTTTTTCTGCACAAAATGATACAAGGATACATTTCGGTTTAGGAGACTATGATCTTAGCACCGATTCCTTGGAGTTAAAAGTTATTTGGTGTGGTAACGAAGAAACAAAAATAAAATTAAATAATAAATTATCACTTAATCATTATAAAAAACTAATAATGAATAATTTTTTAAATAGTGATGAAGGTCCCTTAAAATGAGAAACGGAAAATTAAAAGCATCTGTCATTTCCATAGAAGCGCTAAATCTTCCTGAAAAATGTAGAATGTTTAGTATTTATGAAAAGTATTATGAAAATGCTTCTAGAGAAAAGTTTGAAAAGGATCTGCTTCACAAAGATAAGGTAATCCTTTTAAGAAGTCAGTTTAATAATGAGATACAGGGTTTTTCTACCTTAAAGCATATTAATCTTGTTTTAAGCTCTGGTAAAAAAGTAAGAGGAATTTTTAGTGGCGATACTATTATTGAAAAGGAATTTTGGGGAGACAAGGCCTTAAATTTGGCTTTTTCTCTTTATCTTCTTAAAGAAAAATATAAAAAACCTTTTCAACCACTTTACTGGTTCTTGATTTCTAAAGGGTTTAAAACGTATTTACTTTTGGCCAATAACTTTCCTGAATATTATCCAAGCCCTGAAGTTAAAACCCCAAAGGAAATGGAAGAGATTATGGATGAATTTTCTATGCAAAATTATCCTAATGCTTACAACTTTGAAACCAAAACTTTGTGTTTTGGAAATCATTACGACTCATTGAAAAAGGATGTAGCACCTATAGATGAGCTACTTTTAAATAGGTATAGCAAAATTAAGTTTTTCTTAGAAAAAAACCCTAATTGGGAAAAAGGTGAAGAGCTTGTTTGCCTTGGCGTCTTTGATTGGAAAGTACTTTCCAATGTCATTTACAAGATACTTGTAAAAATGAAAAAGTCTGTTTATAAATTTTTTGGACAATTGAACCCTTCTGCAACTAGATGAATATAATCTAGAATGTTTTAATTTACTTTTTTGGTTCTTTGTCATCATAGAGTGATTTTAAGTCAGTTACAAAGCTTTGAAGCTGTGTTAATTCAGACTTTGCTTCCTCTTCAGAAATGACTTTTTTATTGTGAATCCTAACCCACTTTATCCACCACTCCACGACGTCTTTAGAAAAAGCCTTATTATCTTGTGGGGAGGGTTTTATTTTCGTCATATTGCTTTATTTAGGATTTTAAGTAATTTAGAGCATTTTTGAAAGCCTGACTAACTTCCTTGCCTTTTTTCTCTAATACCTCTTTTATTTTATTAGTTTCAACAGTCGGTTCTTTAAAGTGGACATAGGTGAAGACTGAATAGTTGATTTGGTTCGGAAGATGAAAAATTTCTATTTCTGTTTCTGTTTTTTTATCTATAAATAACCTGGATGTTTCCAGACCTGGGTGAGTTAATTCTAGTGTTCTCCATTTTTCAAGTGAGTTTTCTCTACCCAAAGAATCCAAACTCTTCTCTATATTTATTAAAATACCGAAGTCAATGAGTCTATCACTTTGGGCGATTTGAATTTGGTATGTTTCAGAGTTATCAAATGAACCAAGTCCCTTTATGAAAACATTGACAATGTCCTTGACTGTATCCTTGGCTTCGTAATCTTTTTCTTTCCAGGTGTACATAACCTCTGTATTCATTAAGGACCCTCCAATGAGAAGTGTTTGAGCATAATTTTAAAAATATTGTAAACATTTGTTTAAACTAACTTAACACTTTGATTATAAACAACTTAAAAAAAAAATCATTTGAAAAATGTATTGTATAAATCTTCGCTTTAGTGAAAATATAAATTTATTTTGGGGCTAAAAAAGCAAAATCGATTAAAAGTCCATTATAATTAATGCATAGAAAAAATTAATACTTTTTTGACAGGTGAACTTTATTAAAACGAATATCCTACAAAAAAAATGAGTTACTTAAAAATCAAAAATTATCAGCTATTTTTTGAAGAGCAAGATGGTGAGGGACCAGGGGTTCTAATGCTATCGAGTTCTGGATTAGGACCCAGGCAGTGGAGTGGACTTAGGGAACTAATACCTGAGCGCTTGAGCTATGCTCTTAGTTATTTACATTATAGTCCCTCAGATCTTTGGAAAGATAATGGTGAACCAGATATTGGGATTGATTTTTTGGCTGCAGAAAAACTCTTGGATCTTTTAGTTAAAAAAGAAGGGGGTCCAATTGATGTGGCAGGTCACTCATATGGAGGCTTTTTGGCACTTTCACTCGCTAAAAAATACCCTGACAAAATAAGGCGTATGGCCCTTTTTGAACCTATTGCTTGGGGAGTTTTAAAGTTTGATAGTCAAGATCATTTTCTTCGGACAGAGTTTCAAAAATTAATTAATAGCTTTTTTTATCAAGGTTTTTTAGGGGATGATTGGCTTCGTATTTTTTTAGATTTTTGGAATCATAAGGGTTTTTGGAGCTCATTAAGTTCTGCAAAAAAAGACTATTGGAGAGTTTTGTACCCAAAAATTTATGCTGAGGTAAAAGAGGTTTGTTTTGATGAAAAAAGGCTTTCTTACTGGGCCACATTAAAACATCCAATTAGAATTTTACGTGGACAAAATGGTCCAAGACCAGAACACGAAGTTTGTAAAATTCTTTCAAGGGGATTGGAAAATAGTGAATTGATTGAAACTGTGGGTGGCCACATGGCACCTATAACGCATTCTAAGGAAATCTCTCCTCTATTTGCTCGTTGGTTTTAAAAGAAAGACTTCTTTAATCATTAAAAATTTTATTCTTGAATGAATCAAGGTTGAATTTTAGATTGTTTGCCAGTTCTATTGAATATCTTTTATACTCCTTCCTCTAGAGTTTTAACATTAAGGCACTAAAAATCAAAGAAAGTATTGAGAGTATAAATAGTGAATAAAAGTGACCACCTAGACTTCTCATTTCTTCCCATTAACGAATGCCTTCCGACCCTTTTAGGGAAATTAAAGGAGCATAATAGAGTTATTTTAGAGGCCATGCCTGGTGCTGGAAAGACAACTGCTGTGCCTTTAGCAGTTCATCAGGCGAAGATCTTGGGGCAAAAGAAAATTTTGATGCTTGAGCCTAGAAGAATAGCGGCCCGTTCAACCTCAAATTTTATGAGTCAATTGCTCAAAGAAAATGTTGGAGATACGGTGGGTTACTCTGTAAGGTTTGAGCATTTTTCGGGCCCAAATACAAAAATAGAGGTTGTAACGGAAGGGATATTAACTAAAAGGCTCCAAAAAGATCCGGAGTTAAGTGATATTGGCTTAATTATTTTTGATGAATTTCATGAGAGAAACCTTCAGTCAGATTTGGCTTTAACTTTGACGATGGATGTTCAGGAAAACCTTAGGGATGATCTAAAAATTTTGATTATGTCGGCGACTCTTGATTTAGACCACCTTAAAAGCTTTTTTAAGAATGCTCCGGTTGTTAGAGGACCTGAAAGTCCTTACCCTGTAGAGGTTATTCATTCTGTCAGGGATATGAGCTTAGATTGGTTTATGCCATTTAAAGATTTAATTTTGGATGTTTTGAAAAGACACGAAGGGAATATTTTAGTTTTTTTACCGGGAAGCGGTGAAATTTTAAAATTAAAAAAAGAGCTTGAAAATAATTGGATTAGTGAAGGTGCGGTTTTTGTAAAGACTCTTTATGGTCAGATGCCTAAGGCCTTACAAGATGAGGTTTTAAATTTAAAAGAAAAGCCTGGCCATAGATTCGTCATTTTATCGACTCCAATCGCTGAAACGAGTGTAACTATTCCTGGAATAAAAGTTGTTATTGATTCAGGCCTTTCAAAGGTTCCCTTTTTGGATCACGATTTAGGCCTCACTAAGCTTCAGTTAAGAAAAATATCAAAAGGTCAGGCCAAGCAAAGGGCCGGAAGAGCAGGAAGGTTAAGTTCTGGATTTTGTTATAGGTTGTGGAGTGAAGCTCAGCACAACCTCCTCCAAGAGGAAAGGTCCCCCGAAATTCTTTTTGCAGATTTAAGCAGTACGGTTCTTGAAGTTGCGAATTGGGAAGTTCCTGATTGGAGAGAGATGAATTGGCCAACAACGCCTCCAATAGAAAACTTTCAAAAGGCCGAAGTTCTTTTAAAATACCTGGGTTGTCTTAATCATGAGGGAAAAATTACTGCTCATGGCCGAGACGTACTATCTTTAGGAATTGAACCCCGCCTCGGGCATATGGTTTTAAAGGCCAAATGTTTTGGGCTCCAATCTTTAGCTGTGGATTTAACGGCTTACCTTTTAGAAAGAGACACCTCTTCTCATTCCAGAAAGAAGGATCAAAGCGGTCACTTTAACAGTGATCTTTGTCTTTTTTTAGAGGCCCTTCATGATTACAGGAAACTTGGAGCACAAGCGGCTCAAGGTTTAGGTGTAAATCCATTTTTGGTTAAAAGAGTCGATGAAACCTCTCGAAATTTGAAAAAGAGGTTCATAAAATCTCTTTATCAAAAACAAAGGTTATCTGAGGAAGATAGGGCGCAATGGGAAGCTTCACCTTTAAACATAATTGAGGACTTGACTGGAGTGGTTCTTGGAATGGCCTATACCGATAGGTTGGCCAAGAGGAGAAACCAGAATACCAAAAGATATCATTTGTTGAGTGGGAAAGGGGCGATTCTATTAAATGAAGACAACCAGGCTCCTCATGACTTTTTGGCAGTAGGAGAACTACGGAAAAAAGGGAAGGACTTTTCCATTACAGTCTCTGCAAGGGTTAAAGAGGGCCAGATTCAGAAATATTTTGGAGACTATGTTAAAAGGGTTCGGGAAACTAGTTGGGATCAGAGTGAGAAAATTGTTACAGCTTTTGAGTATGAAAAACTTGGGGCGATCACCCTTAAAAGGTACTTTGTTAAGGATATTGGCGAGGAAGAAAAAAGAACTATTTTTTTAGAGGCGTTAAAAAAAGATATTTCTCTCTTACCCTGGGATGAAGGAACTTTGCAATGGGTTGAAAGGGTTATGACAGTAAGAGAGTGGTGTCCAGAGCTTAATATCCCTTCTGTTTTGGAAAAAGACCTTCAAAGGAAAATTGATGAATGGCTTTTTCCTTTTATTGAGGAAGTTTTTGAGTTGAAAGATTTAAGGTCAAAGCACTTAGAAGAGGCACTTTCTTTCTTTTTAGGTCATGAATTTTTGTTAAAGGTGGATGAGCTGGCCCCACCTTTTTTTAATTCACCAACTGGAAGAAAGGTTAGGATAAAATATGAAAGAGGAAAAAATCCTATTCTTCCCATAAAAATAAATGAGATGTATGGCCAAACTAAAACACCGACCCTTTGTAAAGGGAAAGTTATAATGACAATTCATTTGTTAAACCCTGCTGGGAGGCCGGTTCAAATTACAAACCGTCTTGAGGATTTTTGGAAAGGTTCTTATGAGCTTGTAAGAAAGGAGTTAAACCGCCAATATCCAAAGCATGATTGGCCATTAGATCCTTTACAGAGAAGCCCTTCTTCCTTTTCAAAGCAAAAAAAGAAAAAAAGGGACTGATCGACTTTCTAAGTGTTAAGATAAACCCATTAAAATCTTTTCCTAAGGATAGGACTTTTGAAGCAGATCCATTTAAAAAAATCAATTAATGTAAAAAGGCCGCTTGTTGAGGTTTTTCATTACGTAAGTCATTTTGAAAATAATGATCAATGGAATTCAAGCATTAAAGAGTCGAGAAAAATAAGCCCAGGTCGCTTGGGTGTTGGAACTAGATTTGAACTCATTTTTGGATTGGGTCCTTTAATGGCAACAGTTCTTTACGAGGTTAAAAGATATGAAAAAGATAAGTCAATATGGCTTCATGGGTTAGGAACCTCTTATGAGGGAGAAGAAAGGATATCCTTCCATAAAATTGATGAATTATCGACTCAAATTAATTACGAAATAGAGTACCAATTTAAGGGCCTTCTTAATATTTTTGGGAATTCATTTAGAGAAAATACTTTTGGTTTTGGTGGAAGATCTTTGGAAGATTTAAAAAGAGCACTCGAATATGTTCCACCTGGGCCAAAGGCCACTTTGATGGATTCAATGCAAGATACATTAATTATTCCTGGCGTTTTAAATTTTACAAAAAGAGGACATAGGACAGGTAAAAAAAAATGGGGACCCCTTTCGAGTTATTTGGGGGGAAAAAAAGTTTTATTAACTGGAGGCAGTTCTGGTTTGGGTCGTGCAACAGCATTGGGCTTGGCAAAGTTAGGTGCTGATTTAACAATTGTTTCAAGAAATGAAGAGAAAAGTTGGCAAACTGCTTTTTTGGTGGAAGAAGAAACAGGGCAAAAAGTTCATGTTGAAAAAAGGGATTTGAGTGCCCTCGAGGATGTTAAGGCCTTATCAGAAAAACTACTAAAGAGTGGGAGACCAATAGATATTCTGATAAACAATGCTGGGGCCCTTTATAATGAGAGAGAAGTTACTTCTGAAGGATTTGAAAAAAGTTTTGCTCTTCTTTTACTCTCTCCTTTTGTTTTAACTGAAAACCTATTTCCTCTTCTTAAAAAGGGCGGGCATTCAAGAGTCATTAATGTGGCCTCGGGAGGCATGTACACCCAGGCACTTAAGCTTAAGGGCTTGGAAATGAGACCTGAAAATTACAATGGCTCTGTGGCTTATGCTAGAGCTAAAAGAGGTTTGGTTACTTTGAGTGAGGTCTGGGCCAAAGAATGGGCTTCAGATTTTATTAATGTAAATTCTATGCACCCAGGGTGGGCCGATACACCAGGGGTTGCTGAAAGCCTCCCTAAGTTTTATAAATTTATGGAGCCCCACCTAAGGACCCCTGAAGAAGGTTCCGATACTATAATTTGGATGGCCTCTGCTCCGGAGTTAGATCAAATGAGTGGCCACTTTTTTTTAGACAGGATTCCAAGAAAAACTTTTCTTATTCCTGGTACGAAACATTCAGCAGATTTAATTCCTAAATTTTATGACTACTTGAAAAACAAAGCGCGACCATACCTCATTCGAAACTAATGACCTTTTCTTCTTAGGACAAGGATTAGACTTAAATGATAAAATAAATTCTATTTGAATATATAAGGTTTTTATGTCTATCGAGTACCAGAGGTTAAAAATCAAGTTATGGGATTAATGAGAAAAAGAGGGATTTAAATATTGTAGATCAAATAAAAAATAATGAGAAAATTAAAGGGGGGGACTAAAAAAGTCGGTTAAAGGAAGCCAAAAAAAGACCGATGAGTTTCTTATGGTGATAGACAAGATTTATAAGAAAATTAAGAATTTTTTATGTGACAACTGTTGGAAATTCACATTTTTGTTTCTTTGCCTATTATACACGTTACCAAATGATTATGCTCTAAAAGCTTCGGAAAAAATTATAATTGTTAAAGGGGATATCCAGAATATTACATCAAATACGGAAATCTTTTTGGATAAAGACTCTTCCCAGAATTTTGAAACTATAAAAGGGCAAAGTTTTAAAACATTTGGAAAAAATGCAACAGGCTTTAAACAGTCACTAAGAAATACCTATTGGTTTAAATTTTCCTTAAAGGCCAACACAAAAAGACCTCTTTATCTGACTGTCAATGCACCTAACGTTGACAATGCTGACCTTTTAAAATTTGAACAAGGAAAAGAAAACATTGTAAGAGATGGTGATCGAGTTAAGTGGGCAGAAAAAGAAAATAAGTATAGGTATCCTATTTTTAGTATAGACCCAGGTCCTGAAGGGGCCAATTATATTTTAAAAATAAAGAGCCCTGGAACCACCGCACTTAATATTCAGGTAATGAATGAACTAAATCTTTCAAAAGATCAAAGAAAGGAAATGCTTTGGGATATAACTTTATCAGCGGCAATGATTACATTATTTCTTTATAATCTTTTTATTTTCCTTTCAACCAAAGACTCAAAATATGGTGTTTATTGCCTTTATTTGGCCGTTGTTTGGAGTAGCCAAATTCTCTTTATTGAAGGCTGGAACAATTATTTCATTGAGCCTAGTTCGCTTATTTTAAGAAATAATATGGCCGTTATCAGTATATACGCTCAAATTGTTATGATTTTTACTCTTACGGCCATTTTTATTGATGCAAAAAAATACCTGCCGACGATTAATAAAACATTGTGGGTCTTGGCCGGCATTTATTTTATTTTTATGCTTTTAAGCTTTCATCCAAAATTAATAGATGTAATTACAGGAACTGTTTTTTATCCTATGATTTCTTTTATGGGAGTTTATACAATTGTTGTTTCAGGAATTGCCTTTTATAAAGGAAAAAAGACTAACTGGGAAACCTTAAGGCCTGCGAAATTTTATTTTCCGGCCTTTGCTTGCTATCTTATTGGGGCACTTACTTTATCTTGGGCGAAGAGCGGAAGATTACCCTTCACTTATATTTCTCAGCACTACATGAAAATAGGAATTTTAATTGAACTTATCATTCTTTCATTAGGTCTTGCTGATATAATTAACAGCCTTAGAATATCAGAGAGAAAGAAGGCCCTTGAATTAGAAAAAAGTAATGAAGCTCTTAACGAGTTCAATAAAAATTTAGAAAATATGGTTGCAGAAAGAACGGAGCAGTTATCTGTCGCTTTAAATGATACTGAATCACTACTTCATAATATGGAGCAAGCCGTTTTCATTGTTTCTTGTGTTGTGACTGAGAATGAAGAAAAAATGGATTTTGTCATTGAGGATAAAGTCGTTAGTGAGTTTTCAAGGGAAATTTTTAAAAGAGAAATAAAAGGAGAGTCTATTTACAACATTTTATTTAAAGATATTGATTTTTCTTCTGAGAAAGGTGTTGAAATAAAGTCTGCTTTTGAATGCTCTTTTGGTATGTGTGATATTCAATGGGATCAATCTGTTGATTATTTACCTACCCGCATAGAGATTTTTGATGAGGCTAAAGGCGACCCCGAGATTAAAAAGGATGAATCAAATAAATCAGTTTTAAGGGTCGGCTATAAGCCTCTCTGGGATAAAGGTGGGGACCTTGAAAAAATAATGGTTGTGGCAGAAGATATTACTGATTTAGAAAAACTTCAAGATGAAATGAAGAAAAGAAAAGATAAAGAGGATTCCTATAACCAAATATTAAGTGAACTGGCACCATCTCAGGGTAAAGACTTTTCATCTCATATGAGGCAGATTAAAAAGTTTATGGAAAACACAAGATTACAAATCGTTGAAATAAGAGATGATATTGAAAAAAGAAGTGATGCTTTAGCAAATGATGGTGATTCTATAGAAATAAAAAGACTGCTTAGAAATGTTCATACGATTAAAGGTAATGCAAGAAGTGTGGGGCTTTTGAGCTTATCGACGGTTGTCCATGAGTTGGAAAACAATATAAATAAGTGGCGAGAAGAAAAAGGAACTTTTTCAAAAGAAAACCAGAAAAAATTGGAAAATGATTTAAAGTCTTTAATCATTGTTGACCTGAACAAATATATAAAAATGGCCAATGATGTTTTTTCAATTAAAATTATTCACGAAAATAAAGAGCCAGATAGCCTTACTGGTGAGTTGATTTCATTTGGTAGTCAGGAGGAAGAAGATCAATTTATAGAAGTCCACAATAGTATCTTTAAAAAAGTTAAATCAACTTTAACAAATCTATTTGAAAAATTTAAAGCTCCAGAAATTAAAAACCTTCAAGAGCTCCTTTTAAAAGTCGATTATACTCCGATTGTGCTTATGTTTAAATCCTATGAAGAAACAATCAAAGAAATTACAGATGATTTGGAAAAGGACGTGCATTATACTTTCAATTGTGATGATATTTATTTAGATGAAAAAGAGTTTCAGCTTTTAAATGATTCTTTAAACCATATATTAAGAAATTCTTTAGATCATGGTATTGAAGATCACACTTCAAGATTAGAAGCAAAAAAAGAAAAATTTGGAAACCTCAATATAGACTGTAAAAAGAGAGAAAATGGTTTTGACATTTTTATAGTGGATGATGG
Organism: Halobacteriovoraceae bacterium; assembly: GCA_002715375.1. GTDB lineage: Bacteria > Bdellovibrionota > Bacteriovoracia > Bacteriovoracales > Bacteriovoracaceae > UBA7317. The sequence continues at coordinate 25,123 of PAZA01000100.1, read as the reverse complement.
AAAGGGGATTGATAAAGATAGACTTGTTAAAAAGGCGATTGATAACAATTTAATGACCACTAATGAGGCCCAAAAACTTTCGGATGAAGAGAAGCTCCAGTTGATTTACTCTTCTGGGCTTTCTACAAAGGATAATGTGACGGATGTGAGTGGGCGTGGAATTGGGATGGATGTTGTAAAAACTAATATCGAATCTCTCAACGGAAAATTAAAAATAAAGTCGACTGAGGGTAAGGGAACGGAAACAATTATTTCTATTACGGATAAAAAAGCTTCCTGAAGAACTACTTAATTTTTTTAAATACCCAAATATTGAAGTGTTGTTTTTTATTTGCGGGTGTTAGATGCGTTTCTTTTTGAAAGTGAATGCATTTATAGTTAGGGCCAAAAAGACTCACCATAGAACTTTCATCGTATCTTGTGATCTCAAGGCCAGAACATTTGAGTGGACCATCTTCAGAAAATGTAAATAGGATGGCAACCCCTCCCTTTTTTAAGCTTAAATCTAGGTTTTTCAGGTAGGATTTTTTTTCGTCTTGGGAATTTAAAAAATGGAAGAGGGCACGGTCATGCCAGATGTCAAATTTTGTGTGAATTGTGAACTCTTTTATATCTTGAATGACCCAATTAACTTGACTTTTATTTTTGCCAAGTCTTTCTTTCGAATGATTCAAGGCATATTCAGAAATATCCAAAACAGTAGGATTATTAAAACCTTCTAAGAGGAGTTGGTCAATTAATCGGGAGGCCCCACCACCGACATCAATGAGAGCACTATTTTTGCTTTGGGCGAAGCGGTTAATAAGGTTCATTGAAAGCTCAGGGCTTTCCTGAAACCAACTAACTTCTTTGGGGGATTTTGTTTTGTAGACATTTTCCCAATGCTTTTTGGTCTTAAGCTTCAATTTTGATCCTTTGACCCTCAAATTCAATAATTTGGCCTTCTTTAATTTTACACCTCTTTCTAAGCTCTATTTCATTATCAACTTTGACAAGCCCATCTGCAATAACCGTTTTTGCATGTCCCCCAGTTTGGCAGAGTCCAACTCGTTTAAGAATGTCGCACAGTGGAATAAAAGGTTTCCCTTCTAGTTTAAATACCTGCAATCCTATCCCCTTGCTTTAGTTTAATTAAAGAAAATAAGTTTATTTTCTTCTATAAAATGTTACGTCAAGAAATACAATTATTACTTCAAAATTGAAATGCTTATATAAAAAGAATTGTTAAATTATGGGGTTGATTTCTTTTAAAAGTATTTTAGTCTCTGCGTTTTATATACATAGGCATCCCGTTTTTTGCTTGAAGGGTAATACTGGGAACTGGCTTTGGTTTAAATTTCTCTTTAAGAAAAAATATAAAGTTTTTCACAAGTGCAGAAAGAATAATTTTTGATTCAACCAGGGAGAATTCTTCTCCAATGCACCTTCTTGGTCCGAGAACAAAAGGAAAGTAAGATCCTGGGTTTTCTTTGTAGGGATCTTTATTTAGGAATCTTTCTGGTAAAAAAAGATCAGGGGTTTTAAAAAAACGAGGGTCATTATGAGTGATCATTTGGCTCATAAAAACCGTTGTTTTTGGTGGAATAAGATAACCACCTAGTTGATCTTCTTCAATTGTTTCTCTGGAAGTAAGAGGAACTGGCGGTAGAATCCTCATTGACTCCATAATAACGGCATCTAGGTAAGGGGTTTTATTGAGGTCCTCATAACTTAAAACAGGCTTTTGAAATGAGTTTATTTCCTCAAAAAGCTTTTTCTCTTTTTCTGGATATTTGGTGAGTAAGTAAAGAGTCCATGTTAATAAGTTACTAGTCGTTTCATGACCTGCTAGCATAAGAGTCATAATTTCATCACGGATTTGTTGTATGGAGAGGGCTTTTTTTCCTTCGCTTTTATTGGCCTTTAGTAATTTGAAAAGAACATTAATAGGAGTTTCTTGTTCACTTTCCTTTCCTTTTAGTTCTTCTTCAATTAGATTGTCTTTTTCCATGATTTCATAAACAATTTTTTCAAAGCTATTATTAATTTTCGAAAGTTTTAGATTGTCAGGAGTCGGTAAAATTGAGGGTGTATTAATCCCTGTCATGACTCTTTTAATAATTATATCTGTTGCTGTTCCAAGGCTATCCTGAATGATGTGAGATTTTTCACCTAATAAACTCCCAAAAAGGCTATCTCCGATTATGTTGAAAGTAAGGGACATCATTTCTTTATTTATATCAAGTTCAACAGGATTAATCTTTTCTTTACATAGGACCTCCCAAGATTGAATTAATTTTTTTGTATCGTTTATCATTAATTTTGAAAACTTTTCAATGGCCTTAGAGTTAAATTCGTTTCCAACAATCCTTCGACTATTTTTCCATGTATCACCTTCACTTGTAACGAGTCCGTTTCCTAATAATAATTTTAGGGGTTCAAAAGCTACCCCTTTTCTATAATTTTTAGAATTGTCTTTTAATATTTTATAAATATCATTAGGATGATAAATGAAAATCCTTTTTTGTGGGTACTTAACTAAAACAATGTCCCCGTATCTATCATGCATTCTAATTTGTTCATTCCAGTGATCTGTAATGAGTCCCTTAATACAGGAAAAAATTCTAAGTCCTTGGGGACCTGGGATATCATCTATTTTTTTCACGAAAATGTTCCCTTTTTAGAGTCATAAATGAGAATTTAAATTAGAATATATTGTCTAGTATATACTATATATAAAATTAGTTATGGTGCGGTGAGAAAGTTTTGGTAAGACTATGAACTGAATTACATAATTAGGAATCAAAAATGTATAAACCAATGTTAAGTTTATTTTCTATGACTTTATTTATTCTAATTTCAATAAAGCCAATACAGGCCAAATTTCCTGTTGGTTTTGTAAACTCAATTCATCCAGGAACTTTTGCACCCCCAAAGCTGATTTCAACAATGTACCCTTACTATTATAAGTACTGTGCGAGTACTCAGAGGACTCCAATAAAAGGTGAGGGGGGAGGTGTCGGAGGGCATGCCCTCATGTTTTTAAGTAAAGTTTGTATAGATCAAAGTAAGGGTTTAAATTCTTTAAGCCCACTAGTCATGTGTAAGGACCTGCCAACGTTTAAATCCAACCCTAAAAAATTAAGAGACCCAAACCTTGGAACAGGTGTGACTGTTGATTCTTATTTAAAAAATACAATTTACATGAATGTTCCTGGTTTAGATTTATTTTTAGGGGTAGGACTTTTAAATGGAAAAGAAATTTTGGATGAGAAAAAAATGTTGGAAATTTCAAACTATGCAGTTGATAAAGGGGCGACCGCTGGAATTGTGTTTAAAAAGTCGGCTTATTCCTGGGCAAAAAAATTAAGTGAAAAAGAGTTTGAAGAAAAGTTACAAAGTATGAGTGAAAGAGAAAGGCATGTTGAAATAGCTAAAATAGCTTTTGGTACTGGAATTGCAATTTCATATGGTCGAAACCTTTATTGTGTCAATATACCTTTGAATGAAAGGTTAATGAGAAAAATGATAAAGGAGGCGAATGAAGACAGAAAACTAGTCGCTGTTGGTAAAAAATACAGGGGAAAATTTCTCAAATATGGAGTCAAAAAGGATGCTGTTTACGATTGGGATATGTTTTATAAAAACTGTACTCATTTATCAATAAACTCTTTAGCAAGGGTTACGGGTATTTTTCCCCCTGTTTTAACAGACTTACCTTTTTTTAAACAATTCACTCAATTAGCGATACCGGCAAATTATTTTGTGGAAATATATGATGGTTTAAATACTTTACCAATTGATGTTGACATTTATTGGTCAGATAAAGATAAAAGGAGAGTTTTTCAGGAATCTATGGCAGCTGGGGAAGGAGGTTTTATAACTCAACAACCAGGAACAATTGTCGAAGAAATACCTCTTTATGGAACGATTGGAGATCCTCATTCAAAAAGTGTTAAAAACAAGATTAATTTAATTCACAAAAATAATGATTATGTTCTTCAAGTCCTTTCATTATCTGGTAGTAGTAGAAAAAGCAGCTTTAAGAAAAAGTTTAAGTGGTTTAAAAATAAATTTAAAAACCCTTTCCAAAGCATGGAAGATTTTAAAGAATGGTTTTCGGATCATGCTTTAAGAGATTATTCTTTAAAAAGAAGAATTACCCGTTACACTAGTGCAGGTGATAAAAGAGGTGCTTCATTTAGACACCCAACTGGAAAAAGAAGCTTTGAAGGGTTAAATGATCATTACAGGTTCTATTTAAACCGTTACAATCAAGCGATCTTAAAATTGGAAAGACGGAAAAAATCAAAGTTTTATACAGATCGTCTGGCAAATTCTAAAAGAGGAAAAAAAGAGGATTTGGAGTATATCAAATTCATTGGTGATTTTGAGAAATTTTTAAGGAAAAAGAAAGGTGAGATTTTGCGCTTTTTAAAGTGAGTTTAAAACAATTTAGTGACGGCTTTATGGTTTCAATTTTTTAAATCTTATGAAAAATTTAATTTTTATTGGAATTTGGGGGCAGTTTTTTATTTTAGGCTGCTCTTTCTTCTTTTTTCTTTTCTATTTTTTCTTTTATATCTTCTTTTAAACTTTTGGTTAGCTTTAAAATATTTGTTGTAATTCTATTGTAAGTTTTTCCAAATAAACTTAATGAATTATCATTTTTTTCAATATGCTTTTTTAAATAATATCTCAGGTCATCTATTTCAGAAGCAAGTTGATCATGTTGTATAATTTTGGAAAGTGAAAAGAGTAAAATAAGTTGATTTATAACCTTTAAAGTTGAATCCTTTAATTTCTCATTATCGATCTGCCTTAATGACATAAGAGATTCTTGCAAAGAATCAAATTTGTTGGATATATCATATATAAATGGATAGTCTAAGTCGTAGAAAACGGGAAAGAAAAGTTCTGCATTACTTGAGTATTTAAAAATATAGTTTAACCCACTTCCAAGAATACTTAATGAAAGACGTCTGGGCGATTCAATCTTTAGATCTATAAAATCATCACTTTCAGGATCAAGCTTATCTACATACCAAAACTCTCTATTTAAAGCTCGGTCTAGAAGTACAAGGTCATTTACATTTTTTCTCACCTTATCAAACCATTCTGTAAGAAGGTTTTTAAAGTAAACCGGATCTTCTTGTTTATCTTCATTATAGTAAAATCTATTAAAAAGAGTAAGACCATCTTTTATAGCTATTTCTAAGATAATGGCAATCCTCTCTTTATTCTCCCTTGCGATAACTTCTTTAACGTATCTAAAGTCTATAAATTCATCTTGTACTTTGAAAAAGAATTCTTCAGATTGAGTTATGTCTTCTACCATAAAAAGAACTTTTTCAACAAGCTTGGTTTCATTTAAAATGGGGGCATAGGAAAGCTTCAATAACTTATTGTTTTCCCCATCTTCTGTTTCAATTGGGACTTTCACTATTTCTGGTAGATTCTCTTTAAAAGCGGAAAATTGAAACTCATCTTCACCAAAAAAAAGGGGAAAGGAGCAATTTATATCTTCAAACTCCTTACTATCCTCTTTGATGTCAGGGTATAAAACGTCAAAAATGCTTTTACCAATTATGGTCTGTTCAAATATGTCTTCAGAGTGTTTTGAAATTGGGTTTAAGATTTGATAATCCTCATTAACCGCGAAAATTGCAAGCTTCATATGGTCTAGTAAATTTCTAATTTCTTTTGTCTTTTCTTCTACTGTTGATTTAAGAAATTTGTTATGATTCTCAACTTCTTTTAGTAATCGGTGTATATGTTCAGAATAATCATCCAATTCCATATTATTAACTTCAAGATCAAATTGAATTTCTTTAATCCTATTTATTTGCCTTGTGATAACTTCATTTAAAAAGGAAAAAAAGAGTATGTTTATCCAAAGAAAATGAATCGCTAAATGATCATCTATTGAAAATTTATCTTCATAAATAAAAATATATGAAATAGAAGTAAAAATAACTTGGAGGATCCCACTTATAAGTGTGTTTTTTGCATTAAATAAACCAGTTGTGCTTTGAAAAATTTGAATTAAACCAAAAGAAAAAATAAGGAAATATCCATCAATATTTGGATCGTGTTTCATGCTAATGTAAAAAGACCACAAGAAGTTTAAAGAAAGTAGAGAATAAAAGAATGCATTTGTATTTGCCTCTCCTTTTTTGATAAGAGGGAAGGGGATTTTTTTTTGTAATGAATAGTAACCAAAAAATAAATAAGTTATCGGAACTAAAAATTGCCAGTAAGCAGGCATACTTGAAATTTGATGTTTGGACAGCGTATAGCTTACTATAAGAAAAATAGGCCAACTTAAAAAAATAAGAAATGAAAATAAAATAAAACTTTTCATTTCAAGATCAATTAAAGATTTTTGATCTGCCTCTTTATCCACAAACTACCTTTAAAGCTTTTCGTTTTTATAAGAGAAGTCTATTTAAATATCGGTTTTATTGAAATAATTTAAATAAATTTGGGTATTTACTTTAAATTTTTTTAAAAGAAATCTGACTGAACAGGTTGGGTTTGCCTGAAAGATAATCCAAACTTAGAGGCTGAATTACTTGAGTAAAGCGGTTTTAAGCGGTGGCGAGTATAACAAGATAAAATATGATGATTATAAACCAGATACTGATTAAAACAGACTGAAAAATACAATAAAACTTTATAATTCAGATAATTTTTCCCTCTGAAATTTAATTTAAAGACTTCTTAGTAAAAAGATTATATTTCCGAATAACTATATGTTTGATAATTTTTAGGAAAAAATATTTTATAAAGAGTTAAAAATAAACTTTGGGGGTTTTTGATAATGAAACTTAAATTTCTTTTAATCGCAGTTCTTTTTTCTGCGTCCTTTACTTCTTATGGGATACCTAATAAAGACCTATCCGGAAAAATTAGTGAAGCAAAGTTTATGTTAGAAAAATTGCAATATCATTTTAAAATTAAAAGCAAGACTTTTAGGCCTAAGAGCTGTCCTCTTGAATCAAAAGCAAATGCAAATATTGCAGACGCTTTAACTGCACTTAAGGCATCTTTAGATAAGGAGTGTGTTTCAAAAAATGGGGCTTTGTTCTCCACTCTAAACAGTTCAATAAGCGATATTAATCAAACTTATAATTCAGAGCTTGAAGCTGGAAAACGTTTTGAAGGCCACACTAAAGAAGACGCAATGTATGTACAAAATCAAGCACGAGTTGAAATGGTTTCAAAAAGCTTAAGCACTTTTGGTTTAATTGCTCAAAAAGCTGAGTGCGAATATAGCTTAAGAGATCAGGGTGTTTTAAGTATAATGAGTGATATTATTCAGAGTGTTTCAGGGCTTGGTCTTTTGGTTCCTAATGAGTATGGATTTATCGGAGCTGCTGGAGGAATGGCAGTGGGTAATATTCTAAAAGTCATAGATATAATGTTAAAATCAAAGTATAACTGGAAAAAAGAAGAAGATAGAAATACCTTTATGAGTTATAACTGCTCCTTTTTTGATATCAAGGATCAAATGGATGCGGCCGGAATAATTTCAGTTAAAACAGATTTACATAGACAAGAGGTGTTTAAGAAGACGAAGGAACTACCAAAATTAAGAAAGCTCCAAAAAGAAATCAGGGTTTTAATCACAAAATTTGAAAATAAAAAGAAACTTTTGGTCACAAGGCCTTTAAAGATGAAAAGACTTGGACTAGCTGAATTTCAAGTTGTAGAAGCAATGGATAAAGCTAAGTATATACTTCAGGCTAAGGCAATGGATCCAAAGACTTGGAGCAAAAATATGACAGCAGCTCAGGTTAAAGGAGAGGTGATCCAGGAGTTATTCGAGATTTATAAAATAATTCTAGAAAAGGTTCCTCAAATGAAGCCAGCGGTTTTGGGAAAGTTTGCTCATAAGTATGAAATGCCTAAAAGTATGGCCAAGTTTAAAAATGTTTTTAACGGGGAAACTGAGGAAGAAAAAATTATTCCAATGTTTATGAGTGATATAAGGGCAAAAACAATTAAAGTGCCCCATGATCACTTAGGCTATATTGATAAAACAGTAAAAACAGCTTGGTTTGATGTATTAAAGGAAAGTTATTTTACTCATATTGAGTGGATCTATGGTGCATTAAAGAGGCATGAATTTTTAAAAACATACCCAAAGCAATCGATTTCAAGTTTAGTGAGAAACCCTAAATTGCAAGCAGAAAAGTGGATCCGTCGTTTAGAGATAGTTGAAAATAAATTTGAAGCAAGGGTCCGTTTCTTGAAGAACGTTACGACAGGTGCTGTTTTTAAAAATAATGATGATGGGACCAGAATTAAAAATAATATTTTAACAAGCTTCAAAAAAATTGAGGACACTATTTACGGTCAAGTGGGTGAAAGTTTTGTAAGATATGTTAATAAATACGGTCGTAAAGATATTAAGGACTTTGAAAGACGTTATAGAGAAACATCAGATTTTTATGAGCATAAGGCAAGACCTAAGGGGGATAAATTTGAACATTGTGCTGAAGCCAGAAAGCTCCAGCTTCAGTGGGGGATAGCTCACTCAGTGATTAATATTGGATATGACTTTATTGAATCAAATAAAGACTCTTTTTATAAGCCTAAAAGACGCCATAAGTGGTTTATGGGAGTCATTTATGCAGGAAAAGGACGTCAGCGTTACCTTTATGAACAAGCGGAGTCGGCAAATTTAGCAAGTCGGATGATGAAAAATAAGGATTATGATTATAAAAAGATCAAACTAAATAATAGAGTTTTGAAAACAACAAATGTTGGACGGTTGATGCTGAGACTTAAAGCAGATGAACCTAAAATGCAAGCGGTTCAAAACTTCATCGATAAGCACAGATGTAATAAAAATTAATTAATTATGTCTAGATTTTAAGTCAGAAGGCCTCTTTTTAAGAGGCCTTTTTTATTTTGAAAAATTTCGTTTCCATTCTGTTGGTAACGTTTTTAATACCTGCTGATAAGTTTTTTTAAGATTAAGTAATAGACCTCTTCCATCCTTGCTATTAAATGTTTCTAACTCAAAAAGAAAAAGGTCTTCGAGGTCCTGTATTTTTATTTCGTCTCTACGGTTGTTTTTATATGTATTTTTTAATTCAGCTATAATCTTTTGTTGATTTTTTTTGGGTAATGTTAAAACCATCAAACCTGATTCCTTGAACTTTTGAAAAAATGATTTATTTCTTAAGTATTTATTAAAAATAGAGGGATAAGGACCATGATAGTAGTCTGTAATATGAGCTTCTAAGAAACTATCCAGATCTTTTTCAACATGTGAAATATAATTATTTACTCCCAATTCAAAAAGGTTTTTAGTGCAGTTAAAAAGAAGGTTAAAGCTTCTCTTTAGGGCCAGGTTGTTTTCAGAATTATCAAATTCCATTTTAGTTAAGCTCTTACAATTTGAATTGTTTTTTAACTTTATATTTAAAGAAGTTATTTTGTTAGGAATCTCTTCATTATCAAAAATAGGCTTTTCGTTATAATTGAACCTTAAAATATCTTTAAAATCTCTAATTAATTTTTTCATTTGTAAGTATGAAAGCTCTTCCCCCTTTTTGTAAATAAAGTGAGGCTTTTTCAAAATAAGGTTTTGTATCGAATCTTTGCAGTCATTAGCTGACCAATCCATTGGATCGCAACCCGGGATATCTTCTTCAGAATAAAAATTATTTTTAAATGAAAAGTCTTTGTTTTTTCTCCAGTCAAACCAGTTATAAGTTAAATTAAACAAATTATTGTAATTTTGGGAAAAGTTTTTAAGGAAATTATTAAAGAATTTAAGATAAAGTGTATTTTTTTCGATTTCTAAATAACGAGGAATACTTTTTCTAAAAAGGCTTAAAAATCTTCTTTTACGAGTGATTTCCTTTTTCATTCCTTTTATTTCGGATTCGCTTAGTTCACTTTTATAATTAATTGTCTGAAAATTAAGATTTCTTTTTTCGTGAATTGTTTTGTGATAAGTGAGTCCTCTTTTTTCGGCTTTTAAAAAGACTATAGCTTCTTTATAAGCGTTTAAAAGTTCTTTGTAATTATTTTTAATTTTTGTTTTTAGAGGAATATTATTTTCTATTTTCAAAATAAAATTAAACTCATTAAATATCAATTCATTTTCAATGCTTTTAATTTTTCCTTTTAAATAAAAACTAGAATTTTTATCAAAATTGTTAAGATCTTTCTTCAAAGACTCTTTTTCTTTAAAATAGAAATCAGAAATATCTTTTGAAAATGATGAGAGGACAATCTTATGCTTTTCTGTTAAGGAAACAGGGTAGTGAAACTTTCCTAAGAAAGACCTTAATTCGAGAATAGCTTCTTTTTTAAGTTTCTTTAATTCTTCATTATTACCTGTTTCATTCCCTCTTTCATTTATTTTAATTTTGTCACATATTTCCATAAAATTGTTTAAATGATATTTAGAACCTTTTTTGGACGATTTTAGTTGATACTTGATCGATTGATTGATTTTCCTTATTTCTTCCGGCAAGTGTGGATTATCATCAGATAGAAGAGTTTTAAAAAAGTTTGAAAGGCTTTTTATTGTCGATTTAGGAAGAGATTTATACGTATAATAGTTAAGATCTATTTTCTTTAATAAGTTTTCTCTAACTTCATCTGGGAATTCTATGAGCTCAATATTTTTAAAAAAGTGTTTTAAAACGAGGTTTATTTGAGTCTTTTCTTCTCTATTAAAATCTTTATTTGTTGCGTCCTTTATGACCCTTCCAAATAGACCTTTTGAAAGGGCCCAATTTGAAACATCATTTTTAACGTCTTCAAAAAGCTTTTCCTTATTAGTCATTGCATCTTCAAAAAACCTAGGCCATTTATTAAAAGGAATACTTTTTGTCTTAGTATGATTTTTAAACAGCTTTTCAATCCTTGCGTTTAATTCCAATTGGCTTTTATAAGGAAAACTATAAAAGTGTATAGCATCTAAGGTTTTTACAACCTTTTCCTTATTTAGATCTTTTCTTTTAAAGATTTCAAGGATTAACTTTTCCTTATCGGCTTTATCTGGAACGAATGAGGTTTTCATAAATCTACCAACAGAGTTTAATTCATTATTTTCGACTCCATTTTCTAGTATTGTAATTATTTTATTTGTGGCATGTTGCCCCCATTTAATGAGTTCCTTTTTATCTTGTATTTCCTTTGAAAAACTAAACATAGCTGGAGAAATATAAGCAGTTTTACTTTTTTGTGGTATTGATAAATTTAATAAAGAGTTCCGACTTTTTCCTAAGGATTTATGAAAAAGGTTATCTATTTTTGATTCTTTACTTGCATATCTGGCTTTGTCATAATCTTTTTTGAAATTAATTAAGGTGTAATATTTATCAAAAGAAATATAATCAAAATCCTTTTCATTAAAAAATGTAACCATTTTATTTAGAAAATCCATTGCATTGAATGATTTATAAGAAAAAAAGTCTCTAAGTTGATTTTCTTTCCTTTCTATTGAACCGTTAAGTTGCGCTAAAATCAAATCACTTTTTTCTTTCGTTAGTGCATTTTTTTTATTTTCATCAATTATTAACTGTAATTCTTCAGGTCGACTTTTCTCTAGTAATTCGACCCGTTTAAGAAAAGATAATATTTGAAATGAAATCTTATTTTCTTTTTCTGCTAAATAAATTGTATCATCATAGTTAAAAAACAAGTGATCCTTTTCGTTAAAAGCGTCAGTTTCATTTTTTCTTTTAACTGAAATATTTTTTAAGAGTCCTCCATTAAATCCTCCATTTCTTATATTTGAAAAAGAAAACATCCCCTTTTTTAAATTCAAAAGATCTCCAACAGATTGAGCTCCCAAAATCCATTTTAAGTCCCGAGGAATGTTATAACTTGGTATCATCAAAGAGCCTAAAGATCCTTCTGCTTTTGTGGATTGAAAATTAAAAAGAGAGTTATCCAAAAGAGATGTAAATTCTTTATTTATTTCAGGTAAGTCAAGAAAGTTCATAAGTCCTACTTTTCTTCCAAACATGGGCCTTCTTTGAATAAGGCTTTCCATTGCTAGGATTTTATCAGGCCAGATCCCTCGAACAGCTATATTTTTTAATTTTGTTTTTCGAAAATTTGGATTTTTGTCATTAAACCCTATAAGATAACGTCCTTCCTCGTTATAGACATCATATTTTTCTTTCTCATTGAAGTAGTTAATTAATTCTCTATCAAAACAAGATTTAGGTAAAAAGTTAAAATGGCTTAAATCTTTCAAGTTTTTAATTTTATGGGCCAATTTAATTCTTTTTTTGTTGGGCCTTAAGAGGTCCTGTTTTAAGGAAAATAAAATTCTTTTTTCTTCTTCAGGTTTTAATTTGGATAAAAAAGTGGCCAGTTTTGAGAGGTGTTTGGTTTGTCTTTCTTTGTCATGACTAGATCCGTAAAAGGTCGTTTCATTTAAATCCAACTTTTTTAAAAGTTTTCCAAACCTTTCTTTTTTATCCTCTCCCGAAGTAAGTCCAAATTTACCTATTAATTCCTTTTTCTCAGTAATAATTTTTTCAAATAAATTTTCTTCTTTGTAATTTAATTTTAAAAATGTCAATAAATCCATAACATCATGAAACTTTGCATCGTAATTTAATTCATTTCGTATAATTGTCTTATTTAAAATTAAACTTTTTAAATAATTAAAAACGACCTTTCTTAAAGAAAAATCTGTTAAAAATGTATTACCTTCCTCTTTAAAATTGTCTTTATAAAAAGCGATAATATTTGGAATTTGGTTGGGTCCATAATCTTTAATTGAACAAGTTAATTCCTTCTCTTTTAAAATTGAAAGAAAGAAGTGACCTATTTTATGGGCCGCTTTCACAGCATCTTCTATTTTTTTGCATTCGTCAGGCCAATAGGATAGAAGGCTTTTTGGACACTTTTTTTCTTTATAGATTTGAAGCTCCTGATCCCTCATGGTCAGTTTGTTTTGTTTAAGATAGTCCCATTCCGATAATATCATTCTCATTTGATTGAAAAGATAAAATTTAGAAAAAAAGTAGCCTCCAGTTTGATTTATTGAAAAGTAATTTTTATCATCTCGAAAGTTAATTCTTTCATAATCGCTATAATATTTTTTTATCATCGAATCGGCAATTAGAGAAAGGTTATGTCCATGGTCGAAAGGGTTACAATATGCTGTATCCGATTTTTCAAAGTCAGTGCAATACATATAAGATTTTAAATCTTTCTCTACGTTATAATTTTTTTGGTTTAATTTATTTTCAAGTGAATCCAGACCAAGATTAATAATTTTTCCATTCTTTAACTCCACTTGCCTTGCGTAAGCAAACCTTAGAGCGGCGATATCGTACTTCCCTGGAATTGAAGGTGAGTCCACAGCATTACCGGCGTAATCCATAACAGAACTATAAGAAGGATAGGTTTTTAAACCAAAATCTTTGAATTCTCCTTCCTTGTCTTTATTTGAGTAAAAATTATCTTTATCTACCGAGCCCATAAAATTATGCCTTAAACCTAGATTATGGCCCATTTCATGTATTAGAGTTGACTTAAAATTGTGAACTAATAAAATCCTTTGTATTTCATCTTTCTGTTCCCTTTCAAGTTCATTCCACCCTTTTACTCTAAGATTTTTATGAAAAAAGCTTTTGTCTCTTCTTGAATTTTTCTCTCTTTCTTTTAAAATCTTTATAATAGATTTTTGGGTTTGAGATATATTTAAAAAATCAGCAAAAAACAAATTTTGACCGAGAACTTTCTGTCTTGCCCTTTTAAAATTTGTTAACAGCTCATTGAACGTTTTAAGGGGGCGGGTATTACTTTGTTCTGGAAATGTTTCTGTATTAAAGTTTTCATTTTCATTTTCATTTTCATTAAAGTTAAAGAGGTCATCCCCAGGTGTGGCGTTTGATCTATTATCTTGATTTAAACTTACCGATTCATTATTTATTTTAGATTTTTCTTTAATTAACTGATTCTTTCTTTTTAACCAAGACCTGTTCTCATTAGAAGAGATTTGTGTCCATATACTTCTCGTTTGCCTTTTTAAATTACCTTCATACATATTAACATGGGCATGAAGAATTTCTCCTGTTTCAGGGTGGACGACATTCGGTCCATATCCAAGGAGGCCATTACCAAGACTTGGTCTGATGAGGGCTATAGTGTTATAACGAATATCTCCAGGTAAAGCTCCTTCAGCTCCAATTTTTCCAAATGCTTTCTCCTGACATTCTTTATCCTCAAAAAAGGTAATTGAGGTTTCCTTTGATGATTTTATTTTAGGTTTACAAATATGGAGAATAAAAGGAGCTTTTGCAATTTTTAGACCCTTATTCAAACTATTAATTGCCTCTTCAGTAACTTCTCGAAGGGAGGGGATGTTCTTCTTTCCCAAATTAGAATATTGATCCTTGATCTCCTTTTCCTCTTCAATAAATGTGTTTGTTAAAAAATAATATATTTTATTTTTTTTCCTGTTGGGGTTCCATCTAGAAAGAAGACTTTTAAAAATCTTTCTTTTAAATTCACCCTCAGGATTTAATTTTTCTAGATTTGTATGAAAAAAACCGAATACTTTTCTATCAAAAGCGGGGTACAAGACAGGTTGATATTTTAAGGCCTTATTTTTTGGTAAAAAATTATCAAGACTTACCAAAGCATAAAAATGTCTCACATTAAAAGAAAAATGCCTCATTCGAGTTGTCCAATAGCTATTAAGGCATTTTGAGGATAAATTATTTATTTTGATATTTTTCTCAAGTTGGATATTTATAACGCCTTTTCTGAATGTATGAGAAATATAACGGGGGTTATCTCCTTGGTTCCAACATCCATCTTTCTTTAAATGTTGAAGTTCCAGGAGGTTTTTCTCATGAATGCGTAATCCTTCATAGTTTGGTATAAAAAACCTTTTAGATTTCCAGCCTAACGTTAAGTCTTTTCCCGCACCGTAAATAGGAGAAGAACATTGATTGAAAAGATTTTTCTTGCATCCTATATGGATATATCGTCCTGGAATTGTTAATACAGGGGTTTCATCCAGAGAAGGACGCTTTTTTAAAAGTGGATCAAAACTACTTTTGTTTGGGTCAATATTGTAAACTTCAATCCCTTTTTCTGATAATCCCAATTGAACGATTTTTTCTTGCCCTTGGAAATAGGGACTGGTTTGGGCAATGTCTCTAGGCGCGCCTAAGGTTGAAGGGACATAAATATATCGTTTTGTAAGATCTAATTCATTTTCTAAGTCTATTAAGTTTTCCTTATCAACTTTTTTAAGACCTTCTATTTTTGGTAGAAGCCTTTCATTTTCCATATTTCCAATTTTAACGTGTGTTGATTTTTTTCTTTCTTTTTGTTTAAAAGAAAACTGATTTGTTTCCTCATCAAGACTATTTTTAACTCTTTCGAAAGTACCAAACCCTTTTATGGGTAAAAAGAAAAGCGGTATTCTTTTTATATTTTTTTTTGTTTCAGTAAAAAGTTTTTCTTCCAGGGAAAGTTCCTGATCCTTATCCACCTCTCTAAAGGCAATAAGGTGGTTGGGGGTAAGCTCAAAATGAACAAAAATCTTTTCGTTTTCATTTTTTGAGTTTAATTCATACCCTCTAAATAAACTTCTTAATCTTTCATCACCTTTTTTAAAAATAACTTTTCTTTTTCCATTTTTCTCCTCAGATTTTTTTGAAGTAATCAGCAACACTTTACTTTCTAGAGGGGACAAACTGAAATAATCTCTTTTGTAATTTTCAGGATACTTATCTTCAGGCTTTTTCGCGCAGGAAAAGCTTAATAATATGGATAAAAATAGTGTGGCAGTACTCTTCATAAATCCCATTTTGTTGAAAACACACAGGACTTGTCGGTTAAAAGACAGATTAAATTACTTAAATAATGAGTCACAATAATGGTCATTTAATCTGCCTAATGAGTCCCGTAATTCAAAGAAATTAGCGCTTAAATAAAATTTATTTTCACGCTGTTTAAGGCAATAGAGTTTGTGGTATGGTTGGGTGCGAAGCGTTAATAGGGGGGGATTATTTACTTACCTACATTTACAAAGACAAATTGAAAGTTTAAATTTTCTATTATTTCCAATGAGAGGTTTCTGTGAATAAGCTTTACGTTTTTTTAGTCTTTTTCCTAGGTATTTCTTTAAATGCCTTCTCTGTTGAGTTTTTTTTCACATCTTCGCCTACGGGAAAAGGAAAAACTCTAAATAAACTCAAATTTTCTACCTCCATGACCGGTCTATCTCATACGGCCATTTATATTCCCCAAGCTTGTCATGATAATAGTAATAGGGAGAAGCCAAACTTGATTCGACTTTGTAACGAAGATGACCAAGAACAAGGCCTCGTTGTTTCTTTTGATTTTACTCTTCAAAAAGAGCTTAACTTATTTTTTATGGCCCTTAAAAAAAGCGAATTTTTCTATGGTACTTATAAAAAGGGAAGTCTACCTTCGAAACTTTCAAAGAAGGACATATCTGAAATGGACTCCTTACTCATAGAGAAATATTCGTATTTAAAAGACGAAGAAATCTATGAAAAACAAAAAAGAAAATTAGAAGATTTGGGACTTAATGATTTTTCTTCTTATATTGTTTTAGACGAGCTTATCGAAAGGAGTCCCTCTAAGGAAAACTTAAAAAATATTTTAAATGAAAATGATATTAAGCTAAGTTTAATAAATAGAAATAAAATTTTAAAAATTGCAAACTATGTTTTTAAGAAAAAAATTACAAAGACTGGCTTATCGAGACGCTCAGTAAGTTGGGGAATCTCTTATTATAAAAGTATATGGTCTGTGACATACCCAACAACCAAAATAGAAGATAAGGCGATAATTGATTATATTAATTCTGAGTGGAAGAATAAAAAGGCCAATCTAGTGAGTTATAATTGCGTGACCCCGATAATGGCCATTTCTCGTATTTTATTTGGTGAAAAACCTAAAAAACCATCCCTTGTTTCTCTTCCATACCCACTTTTGAAAAGGATTGTTTCAAAGGTATTTAAAGAGAAGACTCACCAGAGAAAAAATAGCTTTATGAGCTTTTATCCCAAATTAGAGACTAAAATTTCTAAAGTCACATATCCAATCCCCACAACATTTAAGCAGGCCCCAAAAATGGTCCGCTTTTACAAAAAGTATCAAGGGCGTTTCAATAACAACATTAATATAGATTTAAACCTATTAAAAATAAGCACAAAATTAAAAGATCTAAAGGGTCTGGAAGACCTGTATAGAAGAAAAGACTCTCTTTTCAAAATGGAAAAAGCTCTCAATATTATGAACTTTAGGTTTGATAATAATCAAATTAGAAATGAAGGGATTGTCTGGGATGATATCCTAAAAGTTAAAGATCTTAAAAGTAAAATTTTGATTAATTATAAACTCTACAAAAAGAAATATTCCCTTTTAAAGCGGAATTAATTAGGTTTATATCTAAAAGTGAAAACTTAAAAATATTGATAAATATTTAAAAAGAATAAAAAATTGAAATAGAAAAAGTCGCTTTTTGCGCGTCAAATATTTTTACATTAAGATCACCGTTATAATCTGTAACTTCCCCGCCATTACTCAATCCTATACTTCCCTTTAATTTGGGACTTAATAAACGGGAATAATTTCCTTCAAAGTTATAACGGTCTTTTTCAAAATCACCGTAGGTCGTTAATTTTAGAATACTGCTCTTTAATGTTAATGATCCCTTGTCTTTAAATTGATAAGTTCCTCCTCCTGAAAGTGACAGGATATATGAATTATTAGATATACCGTTTATATTGGTATTTGATCGGTGGAAATTTTTAGTCAACGCAGGGGATAAAAAAACTGTTAATTCGGGCGTTTTTTGTAGTTTATAATTTAAGGAAGGAGAGATGGTAATTTTCGTTTGAAGATAGTTTCTTTCTCTTGAATTCTTACTGTAGGGAAGGCCTATACCCACATACGAATTTAGTGAGAAACCAAATTTATTAGAAAAAAAACTATAGCTATGGGCCAAGCTTCCATCCAGGTAATTAAAATCCTTCGCTCCGGTTAAGGATTTTAAAAAAGGTATCCTTAAACTAAGAGACGACCTCTTATTTAATTTATAAGTTATTCCAAAACCCGCTATAATATTCAGACTTTTTCCAGTTTGATCAAAGTCTTTGAAATCAGTTTCAAGGTTAGAGAATAATGAATAGCCTAATACTCTTTCTTTTGAGTTAGCGGAATATACATGTAAGGTTAAACCTAAAAAGGTTACGAATAAAAGCTTATTTGCGAATCGAAAAAGGACTATCATAGTAGAATTTTCGGAAATAATCTAAACGAGGGTAAATATTGGCTTTTTAATTATAATGAGGGAAACAATTTTCCACTTTTTAATAAATAAACTCAACTGTAAAACGGTTTTATGCTGGAGGGCCTTAATTAGACAAAGTTTTGATAGTATTAAAATGGTATTATTTTGTTTAAATTATAGTGTATTCTTATAGTTGGATAATTCCTAAATAACCAAGAAATATGATTCGATGTTCAATCATTTTGAAAAAGAGGAAACGTAAAGCAATGAAAATAGATCTAATTAAAATGTCATCAGTTATATTTTTTTCATTTTTTCTTTTTTTACCTAATTTAAAAAGTGAAGAGGAAAACATTTATAAAATAGAGGCCCACAAAATAAATGGCCAAAAGTTTAAATTCAAGAATATGGAGGGGAGGCCCATGCTTATAGTAAATATAGCAACCCAATGCGGTTTTACGCCCCAACTCAAGGCCATTCAGAAGGTTAATCAACAGTTCGCGCCAAAAGGGTTATTTATCTTGGGTGTTCCTTCTAATGACTTTGGCGGGCAAACACCGGAAAAAAATAAGGAAGTAAAAAGGTTTTGTAGAGATAGTTATGGTGTAACTTTTCCGTTAACAGAAAAAATGATCGTAAAAGGGGTTAAAAAGCATACTCTATTTCAATTCCTTACAAAAAATGAAGGTGAAATAAGTTGGAACTTTGAGAAGTTTTTAATTGATAAAAAAGGAAAACTTGTAAAAAGGTTCCGTTCCGGCCAAAACCCTTTGGGTAAAGAGTTTATTAATGAACTTGAAAAACTGTTTTAAAAATTGAAATAACTTTTATGATTCCATGGGATTCTCCATGGAAAATAATTCCTTTTAACTTGATTAAAAAGAGCTTTAGTCCATAAAACAATCTTTTAAGACGAATGGTATTTTGTAATCCTTTTCTAGAAAGATAATTATTATGGAAAAAGTTATTAAATTTTTTGCTACCAACACCCTTTTTTCAAATATTATTTTTGTTAGTGTATTCATATTAGGAGCATTTTCCTGGATTAATATTGGTAAGGAAGAAATGCCTTCCTTTGAAAGTGATTGGGTAAGGTTAACAGCTGTTTATCCAGGTGCTTCCTCTGAAGATGTTGAAAGCTTGGTCACAAGACCTCTTGAAGATGAGTTAAAGGGTCTTCAGGGAATAAAAGAAGTTAATTCGACATCAAGTCCAGGTGTTTCTTCAATTGGCATAACCCTTAGGAGTGATTATCCGGATAAAAAGGAAGTTGTTCAAAATATTAAAGATGTGATTTTAAGAGTTAAGCTACCTGTTGATGTTGAAAGGCCTTCAATACGCCAATTTAAATCTAGTGAAAAGGCGATTATCGATATCGGTGTTTATATTCAAGGGACAAAAATACTAACAGATTTTGAAAGAGAGCGATTACAGGTTCAGGTAAACTCTTTAGAAAACCAACTGGTCAATTTAAAGGAAATCAGTTCAGTTTCAAAAGGAGGGTATTTACCCCCGGTTATAAAAATAAAAATTAATCCATCTAAATTGAGACGCTATCAAATTTCACTAAACCAAGTCTATGAAAAGTTAAGGTCCAGCCATTTTAGAATTCCCCTTGGGCAAATAAAAAATAAAGATGAGAGTCGTGTTATCGTCGTCCAAGAACTGGATAATAAGGAGTCCCTTGAAAACGTTGTGATAAGGAGAAATTTTCAAGGAAAGATGGTTACTTTAAAGGACTTAGCTACAATTAGTGAAACTTATAGAGAAAGACGTTCCGTAAGAAAGATACAAGGTCATGAGGCGGTTACTTTTTCAGTAAGGAAAAGCCTCTCAAGTGATATTTTAAAAGCAAGAAAAAAGGTTTTTGAAATTGTAGAGGTGTTTAGGGCCCGTAATAAAGAAGGACCTATTAAAATTAAACTAATGGACGATGAGTCTTATGATGTCACAAATAGGTTAGGGCTTATTTCAAGTAATGGTCTATTAGGGTTTCTTTTTATTCTTCTTTTTCTCTTTTTGGCCCTTGATTTTAAAACGGGCTTTTGGGTTGCCTGTGGCATCCCTTTTTCTTTGGCCGTTAGTATTACTCTTGCTCACCTTATCGGTTATACGGTTAATAATGTCACTTTGGCCGCTGTGATTATTTTAATGGGTGTCGTCGTTGATGATGCTATTATTGTGGCCGAAAATATTGAAAGAAAGATTGAGTCTGGTGAAGAACCCTTGCAAGCTTCGATACTTGGAGCCAAAGAAGTGTTTAGGCCTATTCTTGCTTCCATTCTCACAACTTGTGTTGCTTTTATCCCTCTTTTTTACTTTCAAGGATTTTTTGGGAAACTAGTTTCGTATATTCCTTTAGTCATTGTTTTTATGCTTTTTGGTAGCCTCATTGAGTCTTACTTTGTCCTTCCAAATCACCTTATATATAAATCACGCTTCTTAGAAAAAGTTTTAGGAAAAATTAAATTTAAAAGGAAAAGAGAAAAGAATCAGGAAATGATTAAGAAAAGTAAATTTCAAAAATGGGAAATCAATTACAAGAACTTTCTTGAAAAATGTCTTAATTATAAATCACTTCTTCTTCTGTTTTTTATTGGAATTCTATCTTCCAGTATTTATTTATACAAAACAAAACTTAGGTTTGTTATGTTTCCTAGAGAGGAGGCCAAAGAAATTTATGTAAGAGCGACGGCAAAAGAAAACCTAAACCGATTGGAAATGGCCTCTTTTATTAACGAACTTGAAAATATTTTTTTAAAGGATAAAACAAATTCTGTCGTGGCCGTAAGAAGTCGGGTCGGGGTAAGTCGAAGAGGTGGTCAGGCACAGGAAAATAGTGTCTTTATGCGAGTTGAACTTTTACCACTTGGAGAAAGAAAATTTAAACTAAGAGGTCTTATCAAAAAATGGGAAAAAATGGCCAAGGGTCTTCAGGGCTATAAGAAGGTTAAATTTATAAAACATAGATGGGGAAGAAGCAGTGGAAGTCCTATCGAAATAAGAATTCAGGAAAATAACGACAAAAAGAGAAAACAACTCGCCGATTTATTAAAAAAAGAGATGGAAAAAAGAAAAGATATTGGGAATGTAGAGCTAGAAAGGCCTCTTTTAAAAAAAGAATTTATTTTTAAAATAAATCAAAAAGAAATGACCCGTTTAAAAGTAAACCCTTCTCAATTAACTAATGTGCTTCGTTCCTTTGTTGGAGGATCAAATCTTTTTGATCTGACAAAAGAAGAGGAAACAGTCGAAGTCAAAATGCTTATTGAGGAAGGGTTTAATAAAGATATTGAAAATATATATAAGGTCAAAGTTTCAAATGCTCAGGGAAGCCTTATTTCACTTAAGAGGATTTTAGAAATAGAGGAAAGGAAAAAGCCTCTTAGTATTGGAAGGGTTAACTTTAAAAGGACGACCACGCTTTATGCTGATATAAAAAAAGGTGTTAAAGTAACACCGCTTGAAATAGCAGAAGATGTTGAAAAAAAGATTTTTCCTTCTTTGGGAAGTCAATTCCCAGCTTCCCTTTTATCATTTGTAGGAGAAGTTGAAGATTCAAGGGACTCAAAAAACGACTTTAAGATATCCATTCTTTTAGTGGCCTTAATGACTTATTTTATTTTGGTTATTCTTTTCAATTCTTTGGCCCTTCCTCTGGTAATTGTTTCCATTATTCCTTTTGGAATGGCAGGAATTATTTTTGTTCTTCTCATTCATAAGATGTCCATGTACGGTTTCTTTTCGATCATTGGAACTTTGGGGATGATGGGCGTTGTTATTAATGATGCCATTGTTATGATTTCAAAAATTGAGACCCTCGTTAGAAAAGAAGGAGAGGCCACTTTAGGGATCATTTGTGAAGGGGCGAGTACTCGTTTAAGAGCGGTTGTCATTACTACAGTGACGACAGTAGTGGCAATTCTTCCCACGGCCTATGGTTTTTTCGGTTACGATTCAATGCTTGCTGAGATGATGTTGACGATGGGTTGGGGACTCTTTTTTTCCACTTTAATAACTCTTTTTCTTGTCCCTTGCCTCTATACAATTTATTCGCGTTTCCGCTCTCTTGTGAACAGGCTTATGACCTGAAAAGAAAAGGTGCTCTTGTTTTATAACTTTTAAGGTTTATATTTTTTTCCATTTTAAGGGTCTTATGTGTTTTTGCTTGGGAGAGTCCATTTACTTTTTTGCAAAAAAGGTCGATCAATTTTGGGTCTTTTTCGACATCTTCAGATTTTCCTTCGCCTTCTAATTCATAAAATGTAACAAACTTATTATTACTTCTCTTTTCAATTGTTTTACCTAACGCCAATTTTAAAAAGGAATTTTTTTGATTTGATAGTTTTATCTTTTTTCTATATTTTTTATTAGTATGGGACGGAAGAAAATAAACCTTTTTATTTTTTGGAAGGGACTTTAAAAGGAGTTCCTTTCCCTTGAAGTTTATTTTTCTAATTTCTGAGTCAAAGGCAACAATCAGGTCCTTTGGTATATCACTACTCGAGTTGAGATATTTAAAAATTTCTGTTGCTTGAAACATTAGACGACGGCTGAGGGTTTGATTATTTGAGCGGATGGTCTCTTTCTTTTTCCAAGTAATCTTTTGTGAGTCACATTTAATATTTTCATGGGCAAGAAGTTTTGACACCTGAATGACAGTCTTCTTTTGATTATTTTTAAGCCTAAACTTTATTCCCTTTTCTTCCAGTAAAAAATTTTTTCCATCGAAAGCTTCTATATAGATGTCAAATCTTTTTTTTGTTTTGCCTTTGAAGGCTGTTCTTAGCTTTTTATATTGTTCTTTCGTGAGTTCTAGCCTTAGCTCAGGAAGGGCATTCTTGAAAGGAAGCAATAAGCCCATGATAAGAAAAAACGTTTTAACCACTAACTTCCGCCTAATTAAAAATTAACAAGAACTAAATAATACTTAATTTAAAAAGAAAAAAAAACAAAGGCAAGCTTAAATTTAAAAATAATTTCAGTGGAAAAAAATAAAAGAATACTAAAAAGAGGGAAAAAAGGAGTGACCCTTAGAAACCTAAAGAGTCACTTCTAAGTTTTATTTATTATTCAAGGTAATCAAGTTTTTTTAAGCAGAATTTACCACCTGAATGAACCATCCATACACCACCAGACTTGAGACACTTCCTTCTTCTTATAGCAGTAATATCATCATCAAAGCTTCCACTTCGGCTTGTTTTACCAAGCTTTTTCATGCAAAACTTCTTTCCACTCGGTGTAATAACCCAAGTGTTTCCTTCCTTAATACATTTTCTGCGGTTTCCAGCTTCAGCTGTTGAGGCAAAAATAAACAAAAAAGAAATAAATAGGGGAAAAATCTTTTTCATACCATCTCCAATTTTCGGTTTTCGCAAGTTCCAATAATTTGGGACATTACAAAAATTTAATGAATTGGTGTAGGTCTTTTTTGAAAAAATGTTGATAGATGCATTAAAAAGGAACGAGGGCTTAAGGCACCCTATTTGAAAAAAAATATTTATTAAGAACAAGGTTATTAAAGAGTTCTTTCATACTTTCTGGACTTGTTTCAATAACTTCAGCAGCTTTTTCAATCAATGAAGTTAGTGAAGCTTCGTCATCTTCAAGGCTTGCCTTATAAGCTTCTGTGGCTTCGCTTATATTAACAACGATAAGCTTACCGGTGAAGGAATGATTATATGCGTTAGTCATTGCTCTGTTGCTTGACACTTTGCCTTAATTAAAAACAAGTTTTGCTACAGATTCACTTCTGCTTTTATATAGTTCATAGTCAAAATTAAGAAGGTCTTTGGCATGGTCCTAAGTGGACTTTTGTTGCTTGGGGAGGCTTTCATGGTCTTCTTGTTATTTTAGATCTTGTGGGAACCATCTTCCTTGGTTGGCCAGCTCATGAACCACCAACTGCCGAAAGAAAAAGAGATTTTAGAATTCGGAAGTTAAACTCTTGATGGTCTTGACCCAAAACTTATTTCTTTGCGTAAGTTTGATAAATAAACTTTTTTCAATTTCATCTACAGTGCTTTGCTATAGATTAGTTGGATTTACTTGGTTTTATTGAAGCTTTCAAGAATTTCAAATTCGACTTTAGTTACTGATTCATCCTTTTCAATTTCACTTAGTTTAACTTGAGGGTTTGTTAGCTCTTCCAATGGCTTCAGGTAATAAAAATTTATTTCTTCGTTTTTAAATAAAGTCTTTAGGTTTTGTCTTTTTTCAAATTCTTGTAAAGATGCCTCCTCTTTAAGGTTTACTTTGAAGCGGCCAGATACGATCCCCAATTGACGGTTCTTTTTATCAAAGACCATCCATTTACTAGAGGTGCTTTCCTCTAAGTCCTCTTCATCAGTGTTAACAACTAAAAAAGGCCCCATTTCCTGAACTATACTTTTAGAGTCTCCCTTATAATCTTTTTTTCTTATGGCCTTTAGCTTTTCAGAGACTAAATATTGTCCTTCATTAAACTTAATTTCAGGCTCTTTAAAATAAGAAGCGGTTTTATTTTCTTGATCAAAAAGGCGCTTTTTAAATTGAGCATCTTCTTCTCTCATTCTTTTTTTGACCTCTTCAGAAATAGGCCTTCTTGGTTGAGATAATCTCTCTTTGCCTTTTTTTCTATTTCTGGCCTTTTCTATCTCTTTTTCCTTTTTTTTGTTTTCAGCTTCAAGTTTTTTAAGTTTAGTGGCAATCTCTTTTTTTTCTTTTAATAAAGAAAGATTTTTGGAAGACGGTGTCCGTTTACTTTTAGCTTCTATTTTTTTTGATATATCACTTTCATTCTTTTGATTAAAAATAAAGAAGCCACCGATCAAAAGACCAAAAGTTAATGCTATAAGGATGACAACTTTCATAGATTGCCCTTTATTTATT
>PAZA01000099.1 GCA_002715375.1 Halobacteriovoraceae bacterium | reverse complement strand
TTTCTTAGAGTTAGAACTTAAACTCATTAAACAAGAAATTAAAGACAAGAAGAAGTCTCATATTCCCCCCAAAGGTTTAAAGCAGCTAGATCTCTTTTTTCCCAATCAGGTTGACCAAAAAGATGAGGAAAAAGCCCTCCTTTGACGCACTAATTGAATCCTCTAGTCAAGTTTGAAGTCTATTATTATTGCCCCCAAAAACCTAACAAATCCCCTACTTTATCCGATCATCAAAAGGTGGCACTTTTTAAATTTTACCCATAGACCTTGCAAAATGAAAAAAAAAGAAACACTACTTTTTATTCAAATGCTTCTATGTTTTTTGTTCTCATCGCAAGTGCATGCAGAAAAAACTTCTTTTTCGAAAAGTAGTCCTTATCCTACATTTCCTAAAAAAAGCCTCAATCAACAAGAGGGAATTAAACTTGAAGGTCCCTGGAAGTTTTACCCAAGAACTTTTATTACACCCCAAAACTTTAAAAACAAAAAGTTTGAAAACCAATTTATAAAGTTAAACTCTCAACCCAACAAAACCAGTCTTAAAAACTCAAAATTTGGAACCTTTGTCTTTGAAGTAAATACTAAAAAAAACCTCCCCTTTTTTATTAAGACAAACAAACTTTTTAAAGCAAGCAAATGGTTTTACTTAGATGGAGAGAAGACTGTCTCTATGCTAAAAAATGGATCTGTAAGTCATATTCCGAATGAAGAGATTCCAGGAAATAAAAGTGCATTGTTAAAAGTAACACCCCTCACAAATAAAGTAACTCTTCTCGTTCATGCTTCCAACCATAACACTCAAACAGACGACTTTAAAAAGGAAGGCGCCTCTATTGGCGGTATGGATAAAGCTTTCTCAAAATTAATTTTAAATTCAATTTCCTTAGGAGTCTTACTTTTTTGCGCATTCTACAATTTTATACTTTTTTTTAGAAAGAGTGAGAAGCTTTATTTGTATTTTTCAGTGCTTTCAACCTTTGCCCTTTTTTGGTCATTAATAGAGTTAAATATCATATGGTACTTTATAAAGGGCTCAACAACTCTATCAATGATCCTAACAAAAACACACTTCATCACCTTTGTTGGTCTAAATTTAGCAAACGTATATCTAATAAAGAAAATGTTTAATGAATCGGACTTTTTAAAGAAAAATACAAAATTAATTTTATATTTTTCCATTATAGTTTCTGTAATATATTTTCTTATGCCGCTTTTATCAATATCCCAAAATATGAATCCCATTTTTTATCAAGTCCATTTTTTTATCACATATTCATTCAATTTATTTGGATCCTATAAATTTCTTAAAAAACATGAATTTGCAAAAAATTTCACATTTTTTTTCATAACAATTCTACTTACCGCTATTGTTTTAATTTTTCTCAACAATAACTTTTTAAATTCAACGTCGGGCCCTGATTATCCTTTCATTTTTATTTTAGTTATTGCTCAAAGTATTCTCCTCCTACTCAAAGATATCCATAACGAAAAACTTTATTTGAAACAGAGAAATCAACTTAGAGATTTTCTACCATCTTTAAAGAATACACTAGAAAAAGAGATGCATGATTTAAATAGTATTTTTAAGAAAATAAATGAAGTTATTCTAAGCTTAGATTTTAAAGGTTTCGTTAAAAAAGAGACAAACTCAAAACTTTCTATAGAAATTTTTGGTGAAAGTCCTAAAGATAAATCAATCTTTGATACCATTTTTTCTAAGCTTCCAAATAATCATCCTCTTCTAGATAAACTTAAAAATGCCTTACTCAATATAGAGGATATCGATTTAAAACAGTGGATAGACTTGAAAAAAGAGTTTCCCGAAAAAGTTACTTTATTACTAAATAAGAGGGAGAAAACCTTATCAATAAAATATGGTGAATTATTTGACGAACAAACAAATAAAATAACAGAAGTTTTATTAATCATACAAGACATAACTGATATAGAAAAAATCGTGGAAAATGAATTAAGAATCAACAGAAGGAATATTATTATTTCCGAGTTGGTTCCAGAAAAAGGGAGGAATCTAGAAAAACATAAAATGAACCTTTCAAACTTTTTTAGAGAATCCAGGTCATTAATCAGCGATGCTAGCAAATTAGCTTCTTCCAAAAATGTTGAAACTATAAATGAATGGGATGAAGAGTTTATTTGGAAGAATGTCAATACTGTCAAGATTAACTCAAAATTCTTTGGCCTAAAAGGCATCTCCACAAAGCTAAATGAAGAAGAAATAAAATACCTTCAATCAAAACCAAAAAAAGGAAAATTAACAGATGAGCTTATTCTAGAAGTTTGCAGCAGTTTATTGGCCATCATAGAAGTTATTTCTGACTATGAGGTAACCGCCGAAGAAATTTTTGGGTTAAGTACAAATACAAAAAAAATCAAAGAAACAAGTTATATTGAAATAGAAAAGCTAGACAAAATGGATAAAAAAATTAAATCTTTATCCAAAAAAGTCAATAGTGAAGAAATGAATGATGTTCTTAAGGAATGGGGCGACTTGTTTAAATCATCACTCCTTGATCTTTTAAAAGGCTTTCAATCTTTGATTGATTTAACAAGCAACGAACTTGGTAAGAGTGTTTCTTATAAAGTCGGTGGAGATGATATTTACCTAAAAGAAAATTTCCTGTCAAAAATCTCTGACTCAATTATACACCTTCTCAGAAATTCAATAGATCATGCGATTGAATCGCCTAAAGAAAGAAAAAATTCTGGTAAAGATCAAAAGGGAAGCATTGAAATAAAATGTTTAATGCTTGAATCATCCTTCCAACTTTCTATTAAGGATGATGGGATGGGAATAGATAGTGATATCATCGGTGAAAAGGCAATAGAAAGCAAAATCATTAGTCAGGAAGATTATAAAAAAATGTTAGAGTCAGAAAAAATTGAACTCATCTTTAAAGAGGGTTTCTCCTCAAAAGATGAAGCGAATAAAGTTTCAGGAAGAGGGCTGGGAATGGACATTATTAAGAAAAATATCGAAAGTTTGAATGGTCAAATTACATTAAATACAAAAAAAGGACAAGGTACGGAGGTTGTCTTAACTTTCCCGTTTGAATCTTCCTAGCTAGATATATCCAAACAATATGCGCACCGCAACTTATTAACATAACTCTGTAGTGCTAAAATAAAATTATGAAAAAAAAAATCGATGAGCTTATTTTAGAATCTCTCTCCTTTTATACTCCCCTTACTATTGACCAGATTATCCTGGACTTAGACGACAAAAAAGTAAAAAATATTCGAGAACTAGACCTAGGTGCTTTTGAAAAAAGAATTAAGTTCTTTGTAAAAACTAAAAAGGTCAAAGTTTTAAAGTCTGACAATCGAGTGGCCTTCATAAAATTATTTCCGAAAAGAAAATTGTCATTGGCCCGTTTCTTTCTTCATTTTTTTATTTTTTTTAAATCTTTATTAATAAAACTTTATCTAAATATAAAATCCAAAAAATTATAATATAAAAATCAGACTATCCGATTCATTAAGTGATGGACCTTAATAAATATGAACTTAAAAAAAACTATTTATCTAAAATTCAATACCCTTACGGTTGGCAAGTTTCTCTCTTATTTATTTTTGTTATTACAATATTCTCCAATATCTATTGGCAAACCTTTTTTGACTTTAATATACATCTGGAAGCAAGTCACAAAGAAGTCCTTTTAAAAAATAAGTATTGGAAGGCCTGGACGACCACACTCATCCACAGCGATGTTACTCACCTTTTATCAAATACTTCAATGCTTCTTTTTTGGGGTTTTATGAGTACATCTTATTATGGACCTCTTTTCTACCCATTCATTTCATTTTTTATGAATGGTTTCCTAACAATCCTTGTTTTAAAACTTTATCCAGAAAATACAATTCTACTTGGGTCTTCAGGCTTAGTTTTTTTTCTAGGAGGTCACTGGATTACTCTTTATATTTTTATTGACCGGAAGGTTAGTTTGCCTAAAAGGATATTTAAAGCTTTTGGCGTGGCACTTATACTTTTTTTCCCTAGTACTTTTTCCCCAAGTACTAGCTATCTGGCCCATTACGTAGGTTTAATAGGTGGATTTATTTGTGGAATTCTTCATTATTTTTATAAAAAAAATAAATTTAGGGCACATGAATATTGGGTTGAGCTAGTCAATGAGGATGAAATATCAAATGATTTTTCTGATAATTTAGAGACTTACGACTTTGATGATTCTGAAAACGATGATTTAAACAAAAAAAGATTTTATCATTAATAAACAAACACCGTTCGATGAAATTTCATTAACTTTTTTATTTAAATTCAATTTTATTATCTTTTTTCTTTTCTTATTTAAGTTAAAGTCCGACAAGAATAGTAAATAGCCTTTTTCAAAGGCTTTTGTTTAGTCTTGGGGAAGCATGTGCCTTTAAAGATTTTAATTGCCGATGAAAACATAGAATGGGCAAAAAAATTAAAAAATTATCTAGAAGAAGTCCCATACCAAGTAGACTTAGCACATAATGGAAAAGAAGCTCAATTAAACGTATATAATAACGATTACTTTGCAGTAATTCTAAACCCATCAATAAAAAACCACAGTGGCCTACAAGTTTTGACCTACATTTCCAAAAATATGGAAGGGCAGACCATTTTTATTCTTCTTGAAGATGAATCTCTTCTCAAAACAGATGAACTTTCTGAAGAAGCCCTTCAAAAAAAAGGTGTTAATGATATTCTTGTTAAGCCTATTTTAAACCAGGAGCTAACAACTCTCCTTGAATCTTACCAGAGCTTAAGTGACGTTGTTTCCAATTTAAAGAAAAAAGATGGTGTCTCAGACGAAGAAGAAGTTAAAGAAGCTGACAACAAGTTCACGAAAGTTCATATTGATAAATTTTATCCATCACAAGCAGTTCTTTTTGATGTCTTTGTGAGGATAAATGATAATCGATATGTAAAAATACTTCATTCAGGAGATACTTTCTCACAAGAGAGGATCAATAAGTATAAAAATGAAAAGAACATTGATCATCTTTATTTTAAACATAAAGATAGAAGAAAATATATTCAATACACAAATTTTCTTGCTAAAAAACTCATCGATAACAAAAAAGTCTCTTCTTCTTCAAAAGTTGGTCTTTTATCTACCGTATCTGAAAAATATGTAGAAGAATTATTTCATAACGGGGTAAAAACTCAGGTCGTTGATCAAGCAAAGGAAATTGCAAGTAATGTATACAAAGTTGTAGAAGACCAAAAAGACCTTTATCAAACGTTACGAGAATTTCAGGAGCTTGACCCAAGTCAATTCACTCACTCCTTTGTAACGTCCTTGTATTCTAGTGCAATCGTCAAGCAGTTTCCCTGGCAATCCAAAATGACAATTGAAACATTTGCTATGGCAGCTATGTTTCATGATATAGGAAAAACAAAACTACCTAAAAATTTTATGGATGCAAGGCCTGAAGATCTAACGCCAGAAGAATTAGAACTTTACTACAAGCACCCCGAATTAGGAGTTGAAATTGTTGGAAAGAACAAATTAATTAATAACTCAGTTAAACAAGTTATTCTTCAACACCACGAATGTTATAATGGAACAGGTTTTCCACATCAACTCAAAGGAACACAGGTCTCTACACTTGGGAATATCCTATGTCTCGTAGATGACTTTGTTCATATTATGATTAAGACCAAGAAAAGCCCTACGGAAGCTTTGAGGTATATCCTAACCTCACAAGAGCAAGTGTCACGCTACAATTCAGTTATAATCGAAAATTTTATTAAGGTTTTTGTTGACCCTAACACGATCCAATCCGGGGAAAATACAAAAGTTACCTCAAAAGCCCAAAAGAAAAAAGCCAGTTAACCTCCTTTAACCCTCGGCTAATAAAAATTAAAAAATAGGATCATTCCTCTAATTTTTTTCTAGTAAAACCTAGTTATGACAAATTATATTTAAGATTGGAACATTATTGATATTTAAAAATTAAGAGATTATTGAGGATACATGAAGAACCTTCATCTTTCTAAAGCTCTTTTTTTTCTCCTATCCCTGGGATCTTTTATATTCTTGAGCTGTGGTAAGTCTGAGCTTACCTTTAAAACCAAAGGTTCTATCTCAGGTACTGTTAGTGATGCTTCCAATGGTAATGCAATATCCGGTGTAACTGTCACACACTCTCTTGATAGCTCAACGACAACGACTGATTCGTCGGGTGATTTTTCTTTTTCTGACCTCTCTCCAGGAGTTCATACTTTTTCTTTCGATCATGGAAGTTATACATCACAGACAGCTAATTTCGGTATTGAAAGCAGTACAGCTGCCAATGGAAACATTTCTCTTTTGAATAGCACCTTATCAACAAACATCATTTCTATTGTTCTCACATGGGGAGCCGCTCCAAATGACCTAGACTCCCACCTCTACATCCCAGTAGGAGAATCTTCTACAACTGAAATTCTTCATAGCTCTAAAGGTGATGCTGATAGAGCTGACCCCCCACACGCCTATCTTGATGTAGATGACACAGAAAAGTACGGTCCTGAAACAACAACTATTCGATTTAATTTAGGGGCAACGGATTACAATAGAACTTATCGATTCTTCGTTACAAACTACGCTCATGGAGGTAGTGGTATCAAAAACTTCAATGAATCTGAAGCCGTCGTGAGAGTTTATAAAAATGGTACCTTAGAAAGAACATGGAATGTCTCAACTAGTGCGACTGAAAAATATTGGTTAGTGTTCGACATGGCAAGTGATGGAACAATTACCTCGCGGGATACATACTCTAGCAGTAAACCAAGTACACTTTATTGAGTCTGACTCTTATTAACAACAGCCAGGTCCCTCACCTGCTTGATCTTTTTGACACCTTATCCATTCGTATGTCTTAGCGCCTAACATGGCCCCCAATATGGGTGCAATGAAATAAGGCCAAAGACCTAAACCACTCCCTGAAAAGAGTCCTGGTCCCAAAGACCTCGCAGGGTTCATCGAAG
The DNA here is from genome assembly GCA_002715375.1 of Halobacteriovoraceae bacterium. GTDB lineage: Bacteria > Bdellovibrionota > Bacteriovoracia > Bacteriovoracales > Bacteriovoracaceae > UBA7317. The sequence continues at coordinate 21,077 of PAZA01000099.1, read as the reverse complement.
CATTTGTTAGTGGGCCACCAACAAAAGCACAAAGGGCCACAGTTGAGCCGATTGCAATTCCGGCCAATTCACCGACGGCCCTTGAGTCTGTAGCAACACTAATAATGACAAACATTAAAGCAAAGCTCAAAATGACTTCAACTAAAAAACCTACTCCGATTGTCACACTAAACTCAGTTACCCCAAATTTATGGGTTGCTCCCCAAATCAAAAAATGAACGAAAGATGCGAAGGATGCGCCTAAACACTGGGCGAGAAGATAGCCTCCAACTCTCTTTCCCGGAAACCTCTTTACACTCCAAAAGGCCAATGTGACCGCAGGGTTAAAGTGGGCCCCCGATATATGACCAAGCGCATAAATCATAATTGAAACGCTCCCCCCCCAAATAATGGGAATGAAAGAGCCTGCATAACTTGGGTTAACCTCGGCCAAAATCATTGAGCCACACCCAAAAAATATAAGAAAAAACGTTCCAATAAATTCACTAATATACTGAGGTAAAACATGTTTTACTTCCATAAATTCACCTACAAACGAGTTAGTTAAATAACAAATCTATAATGTCTTTTAACATGATGACTTTATTATGCATAGCACATTATTTTTAATTCTTAATCTTAAAAAAAATTTGTTGTTTGCTTACAAATTCAACATATATTAACTTCTCTAAAGGGAGCTCCCCTTTGCTTAATAGCACCATTTAGACTATTGTCCTTGAAATTCCGTCTATTGCCTTAAAAGCCCATCTAACTGGAGGTCAAAAGAAGATGCAAAAACTAATCGTTCTTTTTTTCATAACAGCTCTTTCTTTTAATCCCTTTAATGCCTCTGCTAAAGAAAAGTCCAAAGCTTTGCCAATGACCTTAATGGCCATCGATATTATCCTCAACCCGTCTTTAGATAAAAATAAAAAACTCTTAAGGCACAAAGACCTTAAGCATATGGTGACCCTTCTTAAAAAGCAAAACATCTCTCATAAATATTTAAAAAAGGTTTTAAATAAGTGGAACTCAGTTCTTAAAATGGACTCTAACGACCTATATTCCCTCAGAGAAGACAATGAGAGCGACAAGTTGATTAAGAAGGAAGAATTCTCTTCCCTTGGACCTATAGGTGCTAGTGGGGACTTTTCTGATTGGTCTTTTGATATGAAAGCCGCCCTTGATGAACTAAAAAAAGAAAAAGAGGAAAACAGCTCTCTTACCAGGAGGACTGAAATCAGAAGGCCTCTGAGTGGAGGCCCAGAAAGTAGAAATCTAAAAATGCCAAGAATCGCACTTCATGCGCATCAACTTGAAGTTATAGACGCTAAAGATGAGTTCATGAAAGATGACATCTACTTTTTTTTCTATGCCACTGATGGAGCAACAACGGTTGGTAGAGTCACAGATATCTATAAAGGATTAAGCGGAGGCCAATCTTTCTTTTTAAGCGCAACTGATAGAGTTCTTTTTCCAACAAAAGAAGTTGGTTTTCAAGCACCTTATAAACACCTTATTGTTGATTTTTCCATTATTGAATCGGATGGCGATGATATTAAAGAGATGCAAAAAATAAGCCAGGCCATTCTTCCACTTGCAGCAAGTGCCTACGGTCTTTACGCTGGTGGCGGAATTGGAAGTGTTATATCCTCTGCAACTTCTGTAGCTTTGAGGAAAGAAGTCCAAAAATTATCTGAATCTCTTTTGGCCCTCAATAATGATGACCGTCTTATTAACGAAAGCCTTATTTACTCACCCAAAAGCTTGGAAAAGTTATTTTTAGAAGAAGACATTTTTCAATTTTTTAAAGTTTATGAAGGATCCAGCCAGTTTAGCTCATGGAAATATAAACTTCACTTTAGAGTTTTTAAAGACTGAGTTTATTGCTGCTTTTCTTTAAATTGATTAACTCTTTTTGAAACAGACGCCATATCTGGGAACTTTTTTTTGATATGTTTGACAATTTTTTCTTTAGCCTCAAACGCCTCCTGACTAAGAAAACTCGTTCTTTCCTGCTCCCAGAAGGACAGTGCATGATGAATATAGAGAATTTCATAGTCAGTCAGTTCAACTTTATGGGTTTCCAATGCAAGCCCCCTTTTGTTTAAACTATTGTAACTTCCGTTTTAAAGCTTCACAAGGTGTGCTTACCTAAAGACAAATTAAATTATTTCCCAAAGTCTTTTGGTCGGTTTTTCCTCTAAATAGAAGTCATGAGAACAAGCACTTCATTTATCGAGAGAAACCCTCATTAAGTCATCAGAATAATTCCAGTTTTTCTTTGAGTAATTTGATTCTTGATCTTTGAAGTGAATTACATAGGCCATTCTTGATGTGCTTGATGTATTTTTAAAACTTTTGTGGGGAAGGAGACCATCAAACAAAAGGACGTCTCCAATATTCATTTCAATAGGAATAAAATCTTCATCACTCCAAGAGACATCATTGACCTTTTCAACAAAAGTTCTGTTTTCAACCCTCATATATCTTTCTTTTAACAAGTGTTCTTCCTTAGAGGGTAAAACCCACAAACATCCATTTTCAACCTTAGACACTTCAAGAGGAATCCAAAGGCCCTTTATTGTATTAGGGTAACTATAAAGGTATGTTTGATCTTGATGAGGCTTAACCTCACCGCCAAATTTAGGGTTTTTAAAAATAATCATTGATTGAACAATATCGACACCCTTAAAACCAAACTCTTTCATAAGAGATTTTGCTTCTTTTGAAAAAGAAAAGTTTCTAAACACCTCATTTTTTAAATGAAGACCATGCCCTACTTTATTCGTAGAATCAAGCTTCGAATACTTCAGCTTTCCATTTGAAACAGCTTCCTCTTCAAAAAAAATAGAGATCTTATCAAGTGAATTGTAAAAATATGAATCTCTAGCATCGTCGTTTTTCGTTGTAAAAATAGATAGCTCTCTTGGCCCTCTAATCGATTCTACAATATTTAAAGCCTCACTCTTTAATTTTTGACAAAGAGGGGCAGGTAAAACATTTTTTAAAAGTTTATAATCCATGAACTTTCCACCTAAAAATTTTTCACTTTTAAAAGCTTTAATATTTTAAATAGATTATTTTTAATTTGAATACATTAAAGGTTTTTTAAATTCAATAACTAATCTTCTAAACTTTGAGGGTTTTCATTATTGATGGGTGCATCAGGCTCATCAGAACTTGCAGGTCCCTCAGGCTCAGACGGTCCTTCATTTCTCTTCTTAGGCTCAATAAGCTTTATAAAAGTGTATTCTCCGTTTCCATTATCCTCAATTTCTATATTGGACGGGACCAAATCATTGGCTTTTTTAAGACCTACATCATCTACAAAATTATTGGCCTTAGTTGGATTTTTTCTAAGATAAACACTTGCAATATCTCTTTGGATATTTTTATTTTTTTGACGATTAAACACGTCCATTGTTAACTTTTTCTCTTCTTCTTCATTTTCAGCTACAGAAATTAGAGAAGTAAATTTCATTTTATAAGCGATCTCTTTAGGGTCAGCACTAAAAAATTTATTCTCATCCTCAAAAGTTTTAATATCAGTTATTTTCATTTCCGGTTCAGGTATTTTTTGATTAAGATTGCCAAGAATAACCTCTTTGGCTTTTTCTTCCATACCTTTTATCTTTGTCAAATAATCTATCAATTCTGCCTGTTTGATCGGAGAATCATTGAATTCTTCAATATTTTCTTCAATTGACTTAAAAAGCTTTTCTGGATTTTTTTCTGCCAATTTAAAAAAAGAATCCTCAATTTCCTCATTTAACTTTTCTATTGCCTGGTTGTCTTCTAAATTGTTTTTGGCCATAAAATCTGTTATGAAAGCCGATTGATTCTTTTTATTTATTTTTTTTTGGATTGCCTTATAATGAGGAGAACTCCTCAATTGGTCTATAAGGCTTTCTTCACTTTCTCCACTTTGTTTAATGACCAATTTAATTTTATTTTTACTGTTATTATTTAAACCTATCTTTTTTTCACCTGCTTCCATAGTTTCGTTATCATTTTTGCCGCTAACTTTTTTTTCTTCTTTAATTATTTCTTTTTTTTGTAAGATTGAAGTAATAAATAGGGAAATATCCTTTCCATAATAAAAGGATATTGAAAAAGTAGAAGAATATAAAATCAGCCACAATAAAATTTTCATCTTTCACTTAATTTTACAGGGTTAAACATTCCATCTTTTTTTCTCTTAATATTACTCCATTTTTTAAAAATTAAAGTTTGCAAAGTGATTTTTCATAACTTAATTAGATTACAACAGAGTTTATTTAAAGGTATTGAGTGATTTTAAATAGATATTAGTTAAAATTAAATAAGAAGAATTAAGAGGTTGCTTATCCTTCTTTTTCTTTTAACTTTTAACTTTTAATACTAAAGATAAGTCATTTAATAATGACTACCTCTCTTTAGACAAAAACCTTATAAAGTTTTTTCGGGAAAACTTGTCATTAAGTGCCACAAAAAGTTTGATAAACGATTTCATCTGGTTTTGGAGGTAGGGTCAAATCAAGATGATTTTGGTTTTCTTTATAAGGTTCCTTAAAAGCTTCTACCATTCTCTTAAATAAACTATAGTCTTCCTTAATAGACAAATCAATGGACCTTTCCACAAGATGATTTCGAGGTATGATATAGGGGTTGACTGAGTCCATAAGACTTATGGCCTCTTCAAATGTTTCAGCTTGCTCCTCAAGCCTCTTTTTAACTTGTTTATAAATTCCTTCCGAATCATTCAGCCTTTTGGGTAACTCTCGAAAACTATTTGTAAAATCCATTTTATTTTCTTCAAGATATTTTAGGAATTCATTAATTAATTTATTATCTTTTGAAGTGGCCGTGAAAATTCCCATCTTTTTGGCCATGACATCCCTCCAGGCGTCTTTAAAAAAAGCTGTAAGGGTTTCAAACTCCGGTTCAAACTTCTTTTGAGCTTCAGTTTGAGAAAGACCTAGTAAGGGAACAAGGCAAGAGGCCAAGCAGGAAAGATTCCAAAGAGCAATACTTCCTTGATTGTGATAACTATAGCGACCCTGATGATCAATAGAACTAAAAACTTTGTCATGAGAGAAAATATCCATAAAAGCGCAAGGCCCAAAATCTATCGTCTCACCAGAAATAGTCGTGTTATCCGTATTCATTACACCATGAATAAAGCCAAGGCCCATCCACTTTGCAACAAGTTTTAACTTCCTGCGCGCTACCGCCTTAAAAAATTCAAAATACTTCTCATCTTCATTTGATAAATCTGGGTGATGTCTTTTAATCGCGTAATCAACTAAAACTTTTAACTCCTCCTCATCCTTCCTATAAGCAAAATATTCAAAAGTCCCTACTCTTATGTGACTTGAGGCGACCCTAGTCAAAATTCCTCCAGGTAAAGCATCTTCCCTATAGACAGTTTCACCTGTGGTCACAGCTGCTAAAGCTCTCGTTGAAGGGACTCCCAAGGCATGCATGGCTTCACTAACAATATATTCACGTATAACTGGACCTAGAGAAGACCGACCATCCCCACGCCTGGAAAAAGCTGTTTGGCCTGCACCTTTAAGTTGAAGGTCATAATATTTTCTATTAGAGGCCTCAACTTCACCTAATAAAATGGCCCTTCCATCGCCAAGCTGAGGTACAAAGTGACCAAACTGATGTCCGGCATATGCCATAGCAAAGGGCCTAGATTTCTCTAAAATGGTTTTACCTGAAAAGATACCTGCAAGTTCATTTTCCGATGCTGAAGAAGAGTCTATTCCTAAAAATGAAGCTAGATCATGATTAAAAAGAATTAATTCAGGGTCAACTGCACTACTCGGTTCTATTGACTGTCCGAAGTTACTACCTAAATCGGAATATGTGTTTGAAAATTCAATTTTCATAGGTACCCAACGCTTAGAGTTAATTTTACCACACTTTAACATAGTCCAAGGGCTAAAGCAGTTTAAAAGAGAAAAATTAAACTTAGATTAGTTTGAAAACCCCAGGAGTTTGGAATAACTTTTTTATTCAAACTCACTGTTTTGCTTGCCTGAAAATCAATTCTTAAAAGAGAAAGGGCCCGATTAACTCCCCAATGGGTGCCAAGAGTCGCTCCATAACTATAACTCTCTTTAGGCCTATACCCAGCGATGAGGTTCAAATTTAAAAGGCCAACATGATAATAAGTACCATCCTTCTTATAAATGGGTGCACTAAATTTAACTGCAACAGAATCTGGAATATGAAGGCCAAATTCTGAAGCGAAAGATAACTTATTATCGATTGTCGTTCCATTTATATCATGATAATCGGCCGATAAAGATAAGTTTAAAAAATCATCCCCCTTTTGACCTAACTCCAAGTGGATTCCAGCATTAATCATTTGCTTTAAAGAATCTGGCTTTTGTAGAGTCACGCCAACTTCCTGAGCTTCTTTTTCCATTTCTTTATCTAAATCTTTAACAATCCCCTTAATAAGAGACTTTGTATTCCCAAAACTTGAGCCTCTCGCATTTAAAATACTGACCCCAATTCCGGAGTGATTATCATTAAAAAATTGATAGTGAAGACCAACATTCTGCCCAAAGCTTTCACCATAATAGACATTTGTATAATCACCTAAGCTTACGTTCCCTGGAGTTAAAGTGCCTGCTTCATAATGGCTTTTTATTGTGGCCAATTGAGAACTGTTGGGAGTTGATAAAACCTGTGCCTGCTTAATTAAAAATGCAGAATAACCTATCGATAGTTTACCCAATGAAATGGCAAAACCACTTGTTGCGCCCGCTCTGATTAGAGAGTTCAATTTTTTTCCATCACTTGAAGGAGCCGATTTCACAATACCTTGAGCAAATGTCGTCAAACCAAAATAAGGGAAATAAACCTTTAATACATTAAGACTCCCTCCGGAAATGGTTGCATCGTTTTGTCCTAAGATTTTTGAAAACTCGTCAAGAGTATCTATCTTTTTTTGGTTTAACCGATCGTTTATATTATTTTTTATATTGTCATCTAAAATAACATCCAAACCGACAAAGTTTATCTTGAGCCCTGAATACTTAAATAAAGCAGGGTTATACCAAAAGTAAGACCCCTTATAAGGGTAAGCTGTCATTGTTTCAGCTCTATTAAGACCAAAATTAGAAGGAATAAGGGCCGTAGTATTAGCAAACAGGTTTTGTTCTTCTAAAAAGAGGAGGACCTTCATAAAACAAAAGGAAATCAAAAGTTTTTTCCAAAAAAGCCCACTTATCTTCAAATTCATCATAATTATTTTTCGACAAGCAAACTCATAGTTTAAAAGTCAGAAAAGAAAATCCAACAAAAGGAAAAATAGTTTCACATAATTAAGTTCCTAATCATTTTTGTTGGTTTTCTTTATAGAAATTGAGGTTGGGAATTGAGAAGTATTTCTAAGCCTCATATAAAAACGCTCCAGGAAGTCTTTTTTTTCCATTTTATAACCTTTTAAGATTGTCAAAAAAGTTTCTTTTTGTGTTTTATTTCTGACAATCAAAACGGCCCCTTCATGAATTAATTTTTTTGCAACTAACCTTTTATTTTCTAATAGGGACTTAACGAGTGAGGTTTTTCCACTAGCATCTTTAAAGTTGAGGACTCCCTTTACTTGTAATAACTCATTAATAAAAGGAATGGAATGAATTCTATTATAAAAATTTCTAAAATCTCTAAAAGCTATATTGAGAGGAGTTGTCCCTATATCGTTATATTTATTCATGTAGATCTTAGGATCGACGCCTTTTTTTAAAAACCGTAAGGCCATGGGCCACCTTTTACTTTCTACAAAATATCTAAAGCTTCTTTGGTCATTAAAATTTGAAACAGGCTTAAGCTTAATTGAGTAGGATTTTGAAATTTTAGGATAGAGGCTCTTTTCTCTTTCCTTACTCTTAAAAGGAGTATCGCAATCTAAATTAATAGAAAAAGGGTACCCTCCTTCCTTAAACTCTTTCTTGAAGAGACCCAGATCAATAAGGCAATGCCCTGAACTACCATCTTTAAAATTTAAAGAAGTCATTATCAAAAACTTTTTATTAAATAAAGAAGTCCCTTGAAATGGAGGTCCCTTTATCTCTTGCTTTTTAAGGTTCGTTTGTTCAAAAATCATGCCCTCGTGAATAGAGCCGACAGTATAACCAAAACCCTTAAACCAATATTTAAAGTAGTTCATAAAAAGTTTATTGTCCTTTAAATGAACTTGATTAACCTGCTCTTTTAGTGGGATACGGCATCCAACAAGCGAGATCAATTGTAATAAACTAAAAAGACAAATTAACACATTAAAAAACGGACTTCTCACATTATTGACCTTGAGATAAAAACATTAATAAGGATATGACTTACTCTTATCATTTTCGGCGAAGGCACAAAAAAAAAGAGGGAGAAAAAATGATCTCCCTCTTCCATTAAAGGTCAATATCTAATGAAAATCTAATGAAGATTACCAAGAACCTGATCAAAGGCCTCTGAAATATTTGAAACAGTTCTATCAATATTTTTTAATTTATCAAGTCCAAAAAGACCGATTCGAAATGTTTGGAAATCAACCGGCTCATCACATTTAAGAGGAACTCCTGCTGCTATTTGAATATCGTGCTCTAAAAACTTCTTGCCTGTTTTAACACCTGGGTCATCTGTATAGCTAACAATGACACCAGGAGATTGGAATCCCTTCGCGGCCAAACTTTTTATACCCTTACTTTCTAATAAATCGCGTATTTTCTGACCTAACACCTCTTGATCATTTTTTACTTTTGAGAGTCCATAATCAATCGCCTCATTCATAGCATTTCTAAAAGTCTTCAAACTATCTGTTGGCATGGTTGCGTGGTAAGCATGGCCACCTTTCTCATAAGCTTCCATAATTTGATGCCATTTCTTTAAGTCACAAGAAAAGCTTGTGCTCGTGGTAGAATTAAGTTTCTCCTTTCCTTTAGAACCTAACATTACAAGTGCACAACAAGGAGAAGCACTCCACCCTTTTTGAGGAGCGCTGATAAGAACATCCACTCCACATTCTTTCATATCAACCCAAATAGTTCCTGATGCAATACAATCCAACACAAAAAGGCCACCAACTTCATGGACAGCATCACTCACCGCTCGGATATACGAATCGGGAAGCATCATTCCTGCTGATGTTTCAACATGAGGAGCAAAAACAACGTCAGGCCTAAATGACTTAATATCCGCAATAACTTCTTCAAGTGGTGCGGGAGCATAAGGTGCCTGTTTTCCCTCCTCCGTTGGCCTGGCCTTTAAAACATTACTTTTAGAAGGGATATTTCCCATTTCAAAAATTTGAGTCCAACGGTAGCTAAAAAATCCATTCCTTATCACCATACATTTTTTATTAGTTGCAAATTGCCTAGCAACAGCTTCCATTCCAAAAGTTCCACTACCAGGTACAACCGCTACAGCTTCAGCGTTATAAACTTTTTTTAAGGACTTAGATATATCCTTCATGACTTCTTGAAATGATTCTGACATATGATTCAAGGAACGATCTGTATACACAACAGAATATTCTAAATGACCTTTGGGATCTATGTTAGAAAGTAAACCCGCCATTTTTATCTCCTCTTTTATTTCTATTTCATTTTAATAGAAATAAGCTTATTCATTAAAAGCCTCATAAAAGACCTAATCTAAAAAGGGTAAAAATGTTTACTTTGAAATTAAGACTTGTCAAGAAATTTCGCCAACAACTCCTATGGAGCTTTCTTTAAGGTTTATTTTAGGTTTATTTTAAGCATTTGGTTAAGGGCCACAATAAATGTCATGGTCCCTAAACAAAAAGGAAAACTACAATGAAGAGATCATAAAGAAATATTCTAATAAGAGATCCAAAGGAATGGTCAAAAAACAAAGGAAGGGGAAAAAACCGTGAAATGAGGACTTCATTAAGCCTTACTTGAAAAAATGTTATATATGTGTAGAATTTCTCGTTTGAATTTGTAAATAGTAACTCAAAGTGTCCTTCAATTTAAAAGAGACTAAGACCATGGTAAACACAGCAATTCATGAAAACAGAGGAAACAAAAACCCATTTCTAAATAAGGGAAGGGCCCCCAAGTCAGCTTTGTCTTTTTCAGACTATATTTCTGAAGAACTTTTAAAAAACTTAAAAAAAGAAATGATTGAAGTTAAAGGTATTCCGGAATTGTATATAAAGCCACTTAATTCAAAAAACTCCCCCTTAGAAGAAGAGAGGGCCCTTCATTTTGTGTGCCGCCTGTATGATGAAGTTAAAGAAGGACTCGAGGATATACTTAAAAAAAGGAAAGAAGACCGCCATTTTATTGATTCTCAAACACTCAAATTATCTAAAAAAAACAAAGAATCTAAACTTTCTTACTTAGACAGGCAATATGAAACGGTTATCGGAAAAAAAGACCCCCAAGAAAATATTGTCGTTGGATCACTCGAAGAAACTGTTGACACAACAATTGCTGAATTACCTCCCCACTTAAAAGGGCATCACGTCACTTTATTTGGGCCCTCGGACACCCCAAAAATGTCTATCAATGCCATGAACTCATGGCACCGCAAAAGAAAAGATGAGCATGAACTGGTTACTAAACTTGTAAACGAATCTAAAATCCTTCCCATGTGGGGGGCCGATGATGAAGATTCTAAAACTCCAAATATAGATTCATTCTCTGAGGCCTGTAAAAATTTAATCAAATGCTTCGATAAAAACCTAAAATTCCAAGACATAAAAAATGGAAAAAGTTATTCTATAGAAAATGAAAAATTAGCGAAACCTATTAAAAGACCTCCAGGCTTCGGGCTTCCTTCTGGAGGTCATATTTATAAAGGGAATCCCCTCCCCCTTCACCTCTTCGACTTTGGAATGCACCTTTTCCATTGTTGGAATAACCCTGAGGCCCTCACATTTTATTTTCCTAAATTAGAAAATGAAAAAGAAGCCCGCTATTTGAAAAAATTAATTAAGGTAGCGGAAGGGATGATTAAAGGTATTCAACCGAGTTATAAACTAGGGACAGTAAGAGTCCTAGTCGTTTTTGAAAACCCAAGGGCCATTTTTAGAGTCAAAGAAATCATCAATGAACTTTATCCTTACTTTGCCGGTGGATCTTTGGGGTGGCATGATTACCTGGCCTCAACGGCAAGGCTCTTTCGCTTAGACCCCCTTTACAGGATTCCTGTAAAAGCAGACCCTAATATTGTTATAAAATATATCAAAGCTTCCCACGACCTTGTTGGCAAGGAAGTAGGAGAAAAAGGTGGAGCCGCCATAGGAGGCATGTATGGAGTTCTACCTGAACAAGACAATAAAGAATCTTATAGATTGGCCATGATTGGCTTTATTAAAGATATTCTGATTCAACTTAGAAGAGGTCTCAATGGATTTTGGGTGGCCCACCCAGACTTTGTAAGACCAGGAATCGCCCTTTGCTGGGCCTGGAGTAAATTTAAAAAAGAAAACAAAGAAAGAGACCTCAAAAACCTCATTAATGCTCTAGTGCCATCCACAGCTGAAGATCAAAAAGATCTTTGGAAATTTGTCACAGAACAAAACCAAGAAAGTTTAAACGAGGATGATCCTCTCTTTAGCCGAGGACTTTTAGCCGCGACTATCCAGAAGTCGAGTACTATCCAAAATAATGATCCCGAAGAAGTCAGGTATAATATCTATCAGGCCCTTCAGTACTTGGTAGGTTGGTTAAATGGTAATGGTTGTGTTGCTCTTCCTGCGACTCTAAAAAGACGAGATGGAAAGGAAGTTTTTGTAAGAGTCATGGACGATCTAGCAACAACAGAAAGATCCCGTTGGGAAGTTTGGGCAGAAATTTTTCACAAGCGTTTTTCAAAGATTGATTTTTATAAAACATTGAGAGAAGAAATTGAATTTATCCGCTATAACCAGGAAACAGAAACTAAGAAAATACAAGTCAAATGGACTGAAAAAACCCATAAATGGTATCTCATTGGCATAAAAATCCTTACCAAGCTTATGACCGACCCAGACCCAAAGGAATTCGCAACAGAACTTCTTCTTCCTTTTACGTTTGACTTTATTAGAAATGAGAAAGACCCCTGGGCCAAAGCTTACACCAGCGACCCCAAAAAATACTCCCTTCCTAAGGAAATGACGCTTTTAGAAAAAAAATTAAACTTAACTATAAATCATTAAGCCTTTATTTTAAGAAACTATTCCGCCCGCTTTATCCTCCCCCATTAAACGTAACCTGGCTATTCCACCATCAGGGTAGACGTTGAGGCGGACAAAGGAAGCGTGGTGAAGGTTACTTAATCGAAAAAGAAAAAAACGGTTTGAAGAGAGGGGCTTCATTGGAAGAAGTTCTGTCCAATGTTCTTCACTCAAAGAAACATCAACACTGTTTTGAATATCAATAGAAATAAAAGAAGGGGTCATACCATCCATAAAAGAGGTATCAACAATTATTTCTTTAATGATACTGACTTTACCAAGCTTAATAATAGAAAAATCATGTCCTTGACCTCTTCTCCTCTTAGTTACCCAAGCATCCAGGCCAGACTCTTTTTGAATAGGTGGTTCAGTTCTGATTAAATTTTCTTTAGCGCCAAAGAACTCATCTGTAGCAAAAATGACTTTTGCCCCCTGGCCTTCAAGAGCAAGATCCTTTAAGCCTCTTTCTGGTGTAACAACTTTCCTATCAAAACTGAACTCCATTTCAATGATCCTTTCTCTTTGATTCATCGATTAAAGAATAAAGAGGTTCATGTTTGCAAACAAGATCGATTGGTCATCAAGACCACTTAAATTTGATGCTAACATCCTCTCAATTTTTATTCCAAGTTAATTTTTTGTCAGAAAGTTCTTACACAATTATTGTTTCTTAAAGGATCTTTTTTAAACAATCTAAAAGAAAGTTAATATTATCTTGGCTTGAAGAATGGCCCATAAGACCTATCCGCCAAATTTTGCCGGCCAAGGGACCTAAACCTGCGCCGATTTCGATGTTAAATTCATTTAAAAGCCTGGATCTTACTTTAGCTTCATCAACCCCCTCCGGTACTCTTATGGCGTTCAATTGAGGAGTCCTTTCCTTTTCATCAACCAAATACTCTAACCCTAACTCACCTAAACCTTCTTTTAACTTCATGTGGTTTTTTAAGTGCCTATCCCAGCTATTTTCCAAACCTTCTTCTTTAACAAGAAGAAGTGATTCATAAAGGCCATAGAGTGAATTAACAGGAGCCGTATGGTGGTAGGTCCTCTTTTCACCACTTCCCCAGTAATTCTTAATTAAAGAGATGTCTAAGAACCAACTCTGAACGGGAGTTTTTCTTTGATCACATTTTGAAATGGCCCTTTCACTAAAAGTCACAGGTGATAAACCAGGAATGCAGGAAAGGCATTTTTGAGAACCTGTATAAACAGCATCAAGACCCCATTGATCAACCTCAACTGGTGTCCCCACAAAGGAAGTGACCGTATCAACAATGGTAAGGCAATCATGATCCCTCGCCACTTTAGCAATGACTTCTGCATCAGATAAAACCCCTGTCGAGGTTTCTCCATGAACAAAGGACACAATTTTAATGGAAGAGTCTTTCTTTAGCTCTTCCTCAATCCTTTGGGGATCGACACTTTTTCCCCAAGGAAACTCTAGAACAACAGGCACCCCTCCAATTCTCGTTACATTCTCAAGCATCCGCTTCCCAAAGACACCATTAATACAAACTAATACCTTATCACCAGGTTCAACCAAATTAACAAAACATGTTTCCATTCCAGCAGACCCTGGAGCCGAAACAGTGTAAGTCATTTCATTTTTTGTTTTAAAAGCATATTTAAGAAGCGACTTTATCTCTTCCATTAGGATGACAAACTGTGGGTCTAAATGCCCAATTGTTTTTTTACCAACAGCTTCTAAGATTTTTGGATGAACATCGCTAGGACCTGGGCCCAAAAGGGTTCTTGGTGTTAATTCTAAGGCCATTATGCTCTCCTTCAATTCATTTCATTAAAATTTAAACGAGTTAATTGGGGAAGGAAGTATGTTGGACCTTCTTCCTTCCCAGAGAAGTATCGAGCGTTAAAAGTTACATTAGTTTTGAAGTGTCTGACAAAGATTTTTCTCTGGCAGGTACCCCAAAAACCTTAAAACGGTTAATACCACCATCTGGAAAAATTCTTAATCGGACCTTGTCCGTTTGAATGGAGTCGCAGTTTAGTCTTAAAGTATTGCCGGCCCAGGGCTTAACCATCATTTTTTTTACAATAGGAACCCATTGTCCTTCAACATCTCCATAAATATCAATTTCACGTGGGCTATTATTAACAAAGTAGGAAAAGTCAAATTCGAAGTTTTTTATAAGAGCTTTATTCCTTAACCCTACAACAACTTCTTCGTTGTGGTTCCCACGGCTTCGGCTTGACTCAAGACCATCTTCCATACCGGTTGGTTTATCGGAAGAAAGAATAAGGTGAGCTGGTGAGTAATGTTCATCAGTACATTCAATAATTTGACCACCATATTCGGTTGAGGAAAGGTCAACTGGTAAGTGTTGATTAATGCACATCCACTTTGTTTCAACCACTTTAGGGTCGATGTCTTCAGGTCTTAAAACGACTTTCTCCTCTCCTTTGGGTATTAGTGAAGAGCATTTTTCAATGGAAAAGCCTTCCTTATCTAAATTTTTCTTAATATTTTCCGGAAGGTCTTTAACATCTCCACTTCTATAAAGACCTAATCGGGAAATTCCTCCATCTGGATAACCGGAAAGAGAAAGTTTCTTCCATACTTTACCGGAGTCCTCCCGTAGTCTAAACCAATGGCCTGAGTGGGGCTCAAGGCGTGATTTAGGTACGATAACTTCCCACTTACTTTCCTCTTCATTCCACCCTGAAAGACTGGCAAAAGGGCAGTGATTCCCATTATGGAATTCAGTTGAAATATGAACGAGATCAAAGTTGTTTGCTTCCTTTAACGAAAAAATGACTGTCTCTTTTTCTTGGGGGTTGTGCCGTTTACTTTCCCAACTATCCATAATCTTACCCTGACGTCCAAATTCATTGGGGTCAAACACTGGTTGTCTATCGCTAAATAAATTGGAGGCCCTTGCAAAGCTTTGATCTGTGCAATGAAGGATACGGGCGCCTACAGCAAAATTAATATCTGCCCTCTTATCTTTAATTCCTGTTCTAAAAGGCATTTCAGGAAGAACTTCCTGGAAATAACAAAGAACCATTTCCTTTAAGGCCTGGCTAACAACTTCCTCTGGATCTAACCCTTTTGTTTCCAAAACAGAGTCCCCTAAATTAAGTCCATGCCAAGGAATTAAAAGTTCGCGAGCGACAAAGCAATTTAATTTCATTGCATTGTCACTTCCATTACTGGCAATAACAAACCCCTCACCTTGATTGGGACCGCTTATACAACACAGGAAGAGGCTTCGAAACCCGTCATTAGCGGCGTGATGGAGGGCAACCTTATTAAGACCTGCTCTTGCAACAAAAACGCCAAGGCCCATTTTAGCACCAATGAAGTCAACACTTCCTTGGCATCTTTCAGAGTGAAACATAAGAACAGCTGTGTTGTGGTTGATTCCACCTGACCCATTTATGTTATGATAAGCATTTATAAGATTTGAAAGAAAAAGAGCATAGGACCTTGTCGTGCATTCTGACCCTGCTGCTAAGGCAGGAAATGTATAAGCTCCCTTTTCAATGGAAGAACCATCATCATTATAACCTCTTGCAAAAATGGAAGAATCGGCTTCTCGGGAAAACCTAAAATCCGAAAGTCCCATCTCATCTAGAAAAGGTCTCATTAATTTTTCAATACAACCTCCTCCAATAACCTCAATAAGGTACTGAAGAACGATGAAACCACCACCAGAAAACTTAAATGTTTCTCCCGGTTTTCTCATCACCTTTATAGGAGGATTTCCCTTTTTCCCACTAACCAAATCTAAGGTTGAGGAACACTTTCCTAAAGGGTGCCCTGGAACATAGTTTAGCTCTAAGGCCGTATGATTCAGTAAATGATCTATGTGAACTTCTTCTGCCCATGAAGGGTCACAGCCTTCTCCCGATTCAAGTTGATAATCTGCTTTATATTTTCTTAAAAGATCATTAATAGGTGCCTCTAAGCTAATATTTCTTTCATTAAAAAATTGGATGGCAAAAGCGCTTGCTACAACCTTCGTCATTGAGGCCAATTGAAAGCGCGTAAGAGGGGTTACTTTTTCTTTTGTTTCTAAATCTGATACCCCCCAACTATAAGTTTCATCAACACCACAAGGGCTTCCTTTCATATAAGTTACCGATAATCCGGCCACATGGCTTTGTTCCATCATTGACCTGACTTTCTTTTCACTTAAAAAACTCATCTCTTATCTTCTCCCCATCACCAAACTATTTAAAAAAAGAAACTTTCAATTACTTTCATAAAGATAAAAATTTAAATGGTTTAGAAATTACCAACCAAATTTAAGACGGAGAATTATAACTTATATACATAGAGGGTCAAGGTAAGCCCATTCGCTTTATATAGAAATTAATAACCCAGTCTTACAAAACCTTTGAATGTCTTTAAAAAACTAATAAAAGCAAACTTTTTAAAGACCATTTCAAAAACTCAATGAACTTAAAGAAAAAACAATTCGACTTGACATAAAGTCTCCAGATTACTTAGACTTTCGGGTTCCACTTTTCGGAAGGGAGCATCATGGAAAGCTATATTAATGACTGGCTTAATTTATTATTTAGGTGGCTTCACCTCATCACTGGTGCAGCATGGATAGGCACTTCATTTTATTTCAATTGGCTCAATCATAATGTCCGCCCACCAAAAGAAAGTAAAAAAGGCATTCAGGGAGAGCTTTTCGCTATTCATGGCGGTCATTTTTATCAAGTCCTTAAATACTCCGGTGCACCAGAACAATTACCCAAAGTCCTTCACTGGTTTAAGTGGGAAGCCTATTTTACCTGGATAACAGGGGTCTCTCTCCTGGCCATTGTTTATTATTGGAACGCCAACCTTTATTTAATAGACGATAGCGTTATGGAGCTTTTACCCTGGCAGGCCATTTTAATAAGCCTTGGCAGTTTAACTTTAGGCTGGGTGACTTATGATCAGATGTGTAAATCAACCCTTGTTAAAAGACCAAAACTTTTTGCCTTTGTAGGCTTCATCCTTATCTCTTTTGCGGCTTATGGCTTTACTGAAGTCTTTAGCGCAAGGGCCGCTTACCTCCATGTGGGGGCCATGATTGGAACTATCATGGCCGCCAATGTTTTCTTTGTTATTATTCCAAATCAAAGAAAAATGGTCGATACAATGATCAAGGGAGAAGAGCCTGATATCTCTCTAGGAGCAGCTGGAGGCCTCCGCTCTTTCCACAATAACTACTTTACTCTACCGGCCCTTTTTATCATGGTCAGTAACCACTTCCCCATGACATACGGACATCAATTTAATTGGATTATTCTCATTTCCATCTCTCTCATTGGTGCTTCTGTGAGGCATTACTTTAACCTCAAACATAAAGGACATTACAATACATGGATTCTTCCTGGTGCAACAGTTGCTATGCTTGCCCTTGCCTTTGTCATAAGACCTATCACCCAACCAACGAGTATTGAAACAAATAAATTGGCCGTTTATATTAACAAGGTGATGACCCCTCTTAAAAGTCACGCTCATCACCAAAAAGGGCTTCCGACAAAAAAAGAGCTTGAAGCTGCTATTGCCACCGACGATTTCACTTCTGATGAAACAACCCTTGTCATGGCCAAATTAAGAGAAGTTTATAAAACTGAAAACCTTACACTCCCCAAACCCGGTGTTATTCAAAAGAAAATAAGTTTCGAAGATGTCCATGTCATCTTAAAAGAACGTTGCACCACTTGCCACTCAAAAAGCCCCACATATCCTGATATCGATGCAGCTCCAGCAGGTGTAAAGTTTGATAATGCTAAATTGGTTGCCGGTTTTTCCTCAAAAATTAAGGCCATGGCCATCGATTCAGATATTATGCCTCCTGGTAATGTCACAAATATTACTCAAGAAGAAAGAGAAATCATTAAAAACTGGATTGAATCTGGCTCACCTATAAACTGACACCTTTAGAAATAAGGTCATTTCTTTTTAAAGGGGATTATTTTTCCCCTTTAAAATCATTTCAAACGACTTTTAAATGAAATCTTTTCCTCTATTCGGAAATTGAATTGAACCCAATAACACCCTATATGAACGTGTCGATAAAGGTTTGAGCCTTTTAAACTTAATTTTTTAGGGATTTTCTACTTTGAATAAATGTTTATTTTTAACATTTTTGCTCCTCTTAAGTTCATCTAAAATATGGTCATCGGAAACCATCGCGGAAGCTGTTATTGTGAGGGGAAAAGTGACAGTCTTAGAACTAGGTGAGCTCCAGGCAAAGGTTGTAAAAAAAGGAACTAAATTTAAAAAAGATGCCTCCATTTTAACAGGCCCTAGAAGCTTCATTAGAATAAAGTTTAAAGACCAGTCATTGGCAAGCTTGGGACCTAAAAGTAAAATGGTCGTCAACCAAGTCGGTAAAAGAAAGACTGGTCTCATTTCTCTCATTAAGGGAAAGCTAAGAACAAAAGTGATTAAAAAAGGCACAAAGTTAACGAAAGAAAAAAACTCTCACACACTTTTCATTAAAACGACGACCGCTTCTTTAGGAGTTAGAGGAACCGATTTTCAAGTCGTTTATAACTCAAAAAATAAAGTGACATCCCTCCTTACCTATGAAGGAGGGGTTCAAATTTCCAAAAACAAAGTAAGGAAAAAAAGCCTGAAATCCAAAACGGAAGCAGAAATTTTAGAAGAACAAACAAAAGAAATGGAAAAGGCCTTAAACTCCAAAGAAAGTGTTACAGTTCCTAGAGGTCAGTTTTCTGGTGTCACACCAAAACTTAAAAAGACCACTTTGCCTGTTAAAATCTCACCAAAGCAGTTTACCCTTCTCTATAAAAATGATGAACTTAAAAAACCTGAAGAGTTAAAAGGTATTTCAAAAAAGGATTATATTGCTCAAGCTGACCAAAAAGCTCCTTTAGAAGGGGTAAGTAGTCAAAAAACCGGAGATTTTGCTCCTCGATCGGGAGGTTTTTTAGACCTAGAAACAGGTCTTTATGTGGCCCCAGGAAAGAAGAGTCAGCTTAATAAAAAACTAGGAGTCTATGAAGACAAATCAATTGGTTCTTTAAGTTCAAAAACGGGAAAGTATATTCCACCAAAAGGTCTAAAACTTGATGCTGAAAAAGGATTCGTGCCAGAAGTAGATTTGATAGATGAAAAAGAAATTAAAAAGTTAAAAGAAAAAATAAAAGATCTTAATGAAGGTATTAAAAAGCAAAAACAGGTTTTTAGTAAAAAGATAGGATCTATCATAAAAAAGATAAAATTTCCTAAAATTAATAAGGTTAAACTTCCTAAAATAAAAAAGCCAAAAGTAGTGAAAGACCTACTCGATCCAAATCTTATGCCTGATAAGAATGGATTCCTCTTCTCAAATTCGTTGGGGTTAAGGCATGAGTCGAGAAAAAGCAATAACAATTTAGGACTAGTTGAAAATAAAAATACTATGGCGGTCCCTCTATCACCAAGTCTAACCTATGGATTTACAAAAAATTTATCTATCGGGGTATCAATCAATCTATATTTTCCTTTAAAGTCTAAATTAGATTATGGACCAGGCGCAGGACAAAGCCTTGATGGAAAGACTCTGGATCTTGAATATGAAGGAGACACCGGAGGTCCTTACTTTTCTTTCTTCTATAAACATAATGTGGGTTATTTTAATGCCGTCTACAAAGCTAGAAACGATCATGACTTAGCTGCTATAACAGATAACGATGGTAAGGTCCTTCAATCTGGCTCTAATGCTTTAAAAGAAGAGTACCTTTCCTTAAATTATAAAAAAACGTGGAAGAAAAAAAATGATTTCTACTCTCTCTATTTGTCCTTCAGGCATTTAGGTCCAAAAAGAGAAATTGTCGAGGTCCCTCTTTTAAAAGACTGGAAAGAAGGACCAAAAAAGTTTTATGCTTTTGGAGTGGAGGGCCAAAGGAATTTCAATAAAAAAGATGCTATAAGAGCTCGCTTGGGTATAGGAAAAGGGCCCTCTTTTTCTTATCAGAACCACCTTGGGCAAACTGGTACGATTGGAAAAACTTTAACCCTAAATCAATACTTTTCCTACCTTCATCAAAGTAAGAGGGGGCTCTGGTCCTTCTTTATAAATAGGGAAAGCTTTAGTGGATCCATTCCACCTGATCAAACTGACGTAAACTTAACAACTTTTGATATGGGCCTAAATTATACAAAAGACTTTTCTTTTAAAAATCAGTAACCACGCTTGGGATTATAATCGTTATTATTTATAGGGTTTTCAAATACTCCAGTAAGTCTTCTCTTTTTCCTACCTCTTTTGAAAAGTCGATGCCGCCAAAGAAGACTTTAATATTTTCATGACCCCTGTTAGAGCGCCCATTTACACTTGTATCATAAATGGCCGTTCCATATTTTCTTTGCTTCGTTTTATATTGATAGCCCACTTTTTCTGGATTGTACTTTAAGTTTCCACGCCAAAATGTTTTAGGTCTCTCTTTAGGTACAAGCATATGATAAAGGGTCGGAACAGAACCATTATGCAGGTAAGGAGAACGGGCCCAAATACCATCTAAAATTTGGGCCGTATAACCTGGCCTTTTCCATCTAGGATAAACTAAGTCATTGTCTGGAATCCTGCACTCCGGATCACCCTGATCTTTACAAGTTTTTCTTAGTTGGCTTCTGAGAACATCTGTGGCCTTTTTAGGAAGCCCTAACGCCCTATTAGGATCAGTTCCCACAAGCTTAAGTGGTATAAACTTTCCTCGACCATGACATTTTAAGCAGGCACTATCAAAGATTTTCTTTCCTCTATCAGCTTTTGCTTTATCAACATCCCACATATAAGGAGGTGAAGGTAAGTTTTCAACAAATTTAGTTGTCAATTTACCATTTTTGAAATTTACAAGGTCAGGGGAGCCTATGACTCCAAGTTCAGCTCCAAGATTTCTCGTTAACTTCCCTTTCAAATTGCCATCCCATTGGGCA
>PAZA01000098.1 GCA_002715375.1 Halobacteriovoraceae bacterium | reverse complement strand
ATCTTCATATACTTTATCGTTAACTGTAATTTTTGCTTTTCTTTTTTTGGTTTTTAGAAGAGATTCAATTGCGCCTGCCGTGTATTTTAGAGGGCCTAGAAATCTGTATTTCTCGGAGGCAACGGCACCGTCATAAAAAACGCCCCAACCAGTTAAGAGTTGGGAAAAAAAAGTTTTTTCAGGAGTGCTGATTTCAATAATATCAACTCTTTTGGTTTCACCTTTGACGATTCGGTTGGCCCAGTTTAGGGGGTTTAAACTTCCTAAACTTCTTAAAAAATCATTTCCTGTTCCTAGAGGAATAAAGCCAACCGGGGGGATCTTAGTACTTTCTCTTCTATGGATACCCGAAATAATTTCGTTCGAAGTTCCATCTCCTCCAAGGCCAATAACAGCATCGAAGTTTTCAAATGAGTGTTTTGAAATAAACTCTTCCATATGCCTTGGGTACTCACTTTCAAATACTTCTGTTCCGATATCATTTTGGTCAAAAAGGCTTATTATTTTTGTCGTTAATTCCTCTTTTTTTTTGGGAGATTTTCCACTTTTTTTGTTATTGAGGATCAAAAATTTCTTTTTTGCCATTGCGAAAACCTTTTTTTTTGAATTGTTGTTTAGAATTATAATAAAAAAAACGATAAAGAGAGAAGGAGATTGTTAAAAAATAGTGAAAGTTTATGAACTCCAATTTTAAATTTATATTTACGGTCTTTGTTCTCTTCTTTTCTTTAAATGGTAATGCTTACTTATATAGGAAAGGATGGAGTTCAAAAATAGGTAGCAAAAAGCTAAGATACACTGTTGGCGCTAGTGTCATGAAGACCTATTTTAATGCAAGCTTGAATTTTTCGAAAGTTAGACCTCAAAAGAGATCATTAGATAAAAAATATGACTTTAAGAAAGAATTAGACTTTTATTATGAGCAATTCAAGAAGAGTTTGAGCCCTAAGTTTCTCCTTTTTCAGGCAGATTATTACCCTTTTACGAATCTTGGGATTTATCTGAAAAAAAAGCACCATGGTTTTTATAGTAGGTTTGATTTAGATAAAGATAAAGTTTGGAATATGGTGGAAATCATAGGCACAAAATATAAGGTTCCTTATCAGTTTTCTTTTTTTCTAGGAAACTTGGAGCCTTATTATGTTGCTGAACCCAAAGGAGTGAAAAAGGCAAAAAAAGGCAAAAGGAAACGGCCATCTCAGTCAGGGAGTGCCTTAAGTGGTTTAGTTTTGTCCTTTGCAACGGATCGACTTGTCAAATTAGATCAATATACAAATAAATGGTTTAATTTAAGTTACAAGTTTAAGGGAAATAATAGGACTAAAGATACAAAAAAAAGTTGGACGCTTGAATTAGGTTATTTAAAAAATAATAATGAAATCTTTTATGATGGGCTTTCCCTTTATTTAAAAAGGGATTGGGCATCAAAAAATGACCCCTCATTATTGGCCAATTTAATAATGGAATATAGGTCAATTATCCCAACAAATAATCAAGAAAGTTTAAGAGGGGCAAGAAAAATTACGACTTTTCAAGAGCTAACTTTAGGGAGAAACTTTACGAACTTCAAACTTTTTGGGATGAAGTTTAAAAGTCTGAAGATAGAAGGTGGTATGCGTTGGGAAGTTTACAAACTAAGTGGAAACGACTCAACTGAAGAAAGAAACTATTACCTTATTCCAAGCTTTAGTTGGTAAAAATAAAGTAGGTACATTTTGCTAATCTGTAACGGACTCAACCCACCAGTCATCATCTGAGCCTGAACTCCCATCTTTAGAAAACCTTTTGTCTAACTGACTTTTAAATGCCATTAGTTGCTCTTGGCCAATCCCACGGAACTTTTCACGTTCTCTATCTGATAAAGCAAACTCTTTAAGAGCTTCATCAGGGTCAGACAATAGAAGATTTCTAAACTGGTCATCTTTGTGAGCTTTGTCTAAAACGAGTTTCACATCCTTCATGGCCATTTTTTTTCTCCTTAATCCTTTTTATTTAAATTAATAAGTTCCCCAAGAGGTTCACAATGCCTACATTTTAGCACATTTTTGACAACCAAAACTTCTGGTCCTTCCTCATCTTTACCTTGAGTATTATTCACAGACACAATAAAATTTGCTGAATTAAAGTGATCATTACATAATCCTCTGCCACAGAATCTGCAGATTCCGTGAGCCGGTCTATCACATTCAACACAGTTCATTTTTTGTCCTTAACTGTCCTTTTTATTAACTGAGTAATTCATTTCTTTTAATCGTCTGGAGCTGACTCTTTCTAAAGCCTTTTTTTCTGAAAAAACGCTCTTAAAATCCTCTTTGGCAATGCTTAAGCCAATGCTTTTTTTAAGGGCGACGACCGATGCAGTTCGCTCTATTTCTCTAAACAAAGCTATTTCACCGAAAAACTCACCAGGGCCTAATGATGCCAAAACATTTTTTGTTTGGTCCTTTTCATTACCTGTAAATATTTCTACTTTACCTTCTTTGATGATATAAAAAGAATCTCCAATATTTCCTTCTTTGAAAATAAAATCACCTACTTCGAAAGTCTCAAATTTAATTTTAGGTGCCAACAATTTTAGGTTATCTTCTGAAACATCTTTAAACAAAGGAACTGATCTTATGAGGTCAAAAAACTTAAAACTTTCATCTACCATTTTTTGGATTTTTTCTTCAAACGGTTTGGAAGTTTTTAATAACTTTTTAAATTCATCCTTTGCCATAATAAGAAGATTGCCTTCCCCTTCAGTAATTATTGTGGCACTTCTGGGCTCTCCTAAAAATAAGGTCCGCTCGCCAAAAATGTCTCCAGGACCTAGGATTGCAACCTTTTCATCTTTTTGTTTTTTTTCATTGAATTTATAGACTGAGACATTGCCTTCAAGGAGGATAAACATTTGATCCCCCCCTTCATTTTCTTTTGTAAGGACTTTACCAGTAGTAAAATTATAGCTTTTTAAATTCGTTAAAATTAACTGAAGGTCTTTGTCATTAAAAGTCGAGAATAAATCCAATTTCGATAAAAATTGGATATGATTTTCTACAAACAAAGAAAAATCGAAAACTTCTTTTTTGTTTGTGGAAAGAACATATTCTTCAAAAACTTCTCTGAATACCCATTTCTCTTCATCTAAAATTTTTAAAAATACTTTTTGGGAAAAAGTTTTTCCAAAGTAGTAACGACTTATTCGTTTTAGAAGAAGGAAGGTTTTTTTTAGACTCGAAGAGAGTCCATGAATATTTTCTAGTTTTTCACTGTATTTTACTGTTAAAGGTTCAAAATCTACTCTAATCTCGGGGGATTTCTTATCTAAGCTTTTTATAAAGCTTTTTGCGTGAAACTTTCCATATTTTTCTTCCATCATATTATATATAATGTTGAGATGGTTTTCAAAAACAATTTTGACTTTTTGAGTATCGGAAGCTTTTATGTGACCATCTTTCATGAATTTCGTATCAAAATCTAAGGATCTTAGAAAGTTCGAGCATAGGTAGTAAAATGTAATAATTGAGAAAAAGAAGCTACCTAATATGTTAGGATTAAAATCTGATTCAAAAATTAAAAACAGACCAAATGATAGATTTGAGATAAATAAATAGGAGAAAAAAATCGGTGATTTTCTCTGTTTGAAAATAAATATTAAGGAAATAATTAAAAAAGAGAAAAAGATAATATTAGTAGAAATTATGGGTTTAAAAAGAATTAAGACCGACGAAAGCAAAAAGACATATATGAAATGGAAAAGGAAAAAATGACTATTTTCTTTAAAGAAAGAGGGTTTAAAAAATAGAAAGCTTGTAAGAAAACATATAATAGAGAAATTTACATTATTTCTGTAGATGTAAAAGGTAAGTATACTTAAGGTAATATTTAATGATGAAAGGAAAATGCTTTTATTTCGAAATGAATGGTTCCAATACTTCTCTTTTAAATCAACAAAAATATCTTTTAATTTAAAATAAACGAGAGCAAGTATAGAAATAATTATTGGTAAGACAAAGAGGGAAATAAAAATAAGTGAAAAGCTTTTAATTAAATAGGATTGACTGCTTATTAGTTCATTAAAAAGTTCTTTGGCCCTTAAACCCATAACGTTTAAAACAAATGCGAGAAAAAATACTAACCAGAAAATAGAAGAAAATCCGTATGTTGTTAAGAGGATCATCTCTTTCCTGGGCATGGCCTTAATTTTTTTGTGTCCTTTTTTTGTAAAGAAGTTTTTTATAAAAGAAAGGGCCTTATCCCTTAACATTGGGTATCCAATATAGTCTATTAGCATAAAGTAACCATCAAAGGTTAAAAGAGGATTAAAATTAATAAATACACTAAGGGCCCCAATAGCAATAAACCTTAAGAGGAAACCTTCTAAGATTGGGTTGTCGGTCATTGAAAGTAAAAAAATTGCGAAAGCATTTAAGATTAGATTCACATAGGGACCAGCAAAAGAAACCATGATCCGTTCATTTTTTGGTCTCATCCATATATCATTTGTATCAACGAAAAAGGAAGGAATTCCAAAAAATGAAATGAGTCCGCCTTTTATAACCTTTCTTTTGAAGTGAACCACACTTAAAGCGTGGCCTAATTCATGGAGAGATGTATGTATTGCTCTTATCAAAAATAAAACCATTAAACCGAGTGTGATAGATCCATTAACTCTAAAAATATCTATGTTCCCAAAATTTACAGATGTAGAAAAAATATAAAATGATAAAAGAATAGAAAAATTAAAAAATAGGGTTGCTCCATTTGAGCAAATATAACGACCTCCATTTTTGTAAATAGAGTCTATATATTTATGAAGAGAGCTTATATAAAACATATTTTTTAATACTTTCCTTCTCAAAAATATCATCATTCTTGGAAATAATGATACTTTTCTGTTTTTTTTCAGGGCTATATTTAAATCTCCATATATATTTTTATAAGGCTTTATTAGAAAGTTATTTTTATAAAGAACATTTACAAAATGTTCTATATATTGATCTGCTAATTGACTGTACTCCATAAAAAACTCGTAAGAGATATCTTCAATCGTTGCTCCATCCATTAAAAAATCGACTATAAACTTTTCTTTTGGCCCTAATTTTAAGAAGTGATAATTCTTATTTCTCATAACAAAATAAGAAATTTTCTCACTATCTTGGACTTTATTTATTTCAATTGAAGGGTCTATTTTTAAAAACTGCTCCCTTAAATTTATTTTAGATTCGAGTTTCTTGAATAAATTTTGACCTTGAGGTCCACTTTTATTGGCCTCAAGGTCAATTTCTTTGTTTATTACTTTAGAAAATAAACTCATTACTGCCTTTTTAACCAATTAATTTTAAGGCCAGCTGTGGGTTGGAATTGGCCTGGCTTAATACAGAAGTTCCCATATTTTGAAGAATTGAGAGTCGGGTACCGTTGGCGGCTTCATTTGCATAGTCGGTATCTCTGATTCTTGAGTTTGTAGCACTTAAGTTTTCATGGCTTACTTGTAGATTATTGATGACAGAAGTAAGTCTATTTTGAAGGGCACCTAATTCGGCTCTTTGTCCTGACACTTTTTGTATAGCAGAGTCTAGATTTCTTAAGCTTAATTGGGCAGAATCTTTACTTGCTACATTTAACTCTGCTACACGATTGTTATTACCTTCAGTTAAACTCTTTATATAATCTGCTTGGAGTTCTTCCCTTGCTTTTACTCTTTCAATTTCACTTTCATAATCATCACTATATTCTATGTCTCTTAATTGATTTCTTAAATCTATCTGATTTTTTATCGCATCTTCTCCTCCAAATAAACTTGATAATGTTGAGTTTAGAAACATCGCATCGTATTTAATACGATCCTCAAAATCTTCATTATAAAGACCGATTTGAAAGTCGTATTTGTCCCCTTCACCATTTAGCAACTTTTTATTGTTAAATTCTGTTACTTGGGAAATCCTCTCTATTTCTTCTTTTAAATTCTGGTATTCTAAGTTAGAGAACTTTCGTTCATTATCACTGATTGTATCTGATGATGCCTGTACAGAGAGTTCTCTTAATCTAATGAGTATATTTGAAATTTCACTTAAGGCACCTTCAGCGGTTTGAATTAATGATATGCCATCATTTGCATTTCTTTCCGCCTGTTTTGTTCCTCTAATTCTTGCTTTTAGTTTTTCACTCATGGCCAAACCAGCAGCATCGTCAGCAGCTTTGTTAATTCGATTACCTGAAGCTAGCTTGGCAAATGTACTTGTTTGTTGATTTGTATTTTGACTCAAACTTCTTTGAGCAGATATTGAGGGAATATTTGTGTTTATTCGAAAGCCCATAAAAAACCTCCATTTCAGAGATCTTTTATCCTTTCTGGAAATTAAATTCTGTTTTTTAGAATTTAAAAAGCATACTGCTAGAATGATTTAGATTTTTGTTATGGTAACTTTCGGTAATTAATTTTATTTTGATGATAGAGGTACTTGGGAAGGGAAAAAACCTCCTTTTTAATAAGGAAGACTTTTCCCTTAAAGTCTCAAATGAAATGTTAATCTAGAGGTCAATGGAAAAGGAATCAATCATTTGATTGTTTTGATCGAAACTTTCCATATTAATGGACTTGCTTGTTACTTTCACAATGCTAAAAGTATCTTTGTCAGGATGCATGGCCAGTCTATGGTAATTATTCATTTTTGGTAACCAGTTTTTTTGTCCACCAAAAGGTCCAGAGACAACATACATAATACCATTTTTTAAGCTTCTTTCGTAAAGGTGTGAGTGGCCATTGAGGATGAGTTTAACTACGCCACTTTCTTCAAATAGAGGGATCCATTTATTTCTAAAAGCAATGGCAACAGGGCCATAATAAAAAATATTGGATGTAAAAGGTGCATGGTGAAAGGAAATAATAACAGTTTGGCTTTTTTCCTTACTTTTTTGAAGTTCCTTTTTTGTCCATTCCATTTGCTGTTTTATGATTTTTTCTGGAAGCTTTGGGAAATTTGAATTGAGGACAATAAGTTTAAATTGTGGGTAGTCTAGAGCATAATAGCCGTATTTGTTATCACTTTCCAAGCCTAGGTATTTATTAAAAACTTTTGGTGTAAAGTTAGCATCGGAAGCTTCTGCATCCTCAGGTCCCACATGACCCCAATAATCATGATTACCAAGTATTGGGACTATTGGAAAAACCTGCGAATATGGTACCGAAGCATTTAAAAAACTAGTCCACTTCTCCTCGACAGACCCATCCTGGACAATGTCTCCGCCGTTGATGATAAAGTTTATTGGAGAATCTTTTACTCTATCTAAAAGAAGTTTTGCCATTTTATTGTGTTTTTCAGGGTTTTTTTGAGTATCGCTAATAAAAGCAAAGGAAAAAGCCTTTTGTGGATCGCATGGAAAAGGTTCTAGCGTCCTTTTGTAAAGAATATTTTCCTTTTCATCATTGAGAGTCAGCCTTAAGGGTTTATCACATTTTTGAATAGAAGAAGATAATGTTGTCATTTCATCTTCTTTTGTAGTGACTTCGATCAAACTTGAAAGATTATTTTTAAAATAGAGTTTTTGTGGTCCCTCTTTTTTAAAACGTAAGTGAACTTGATTTGAATTTTTTTTTATAAGATAGGGGACAATTTTAAAAGAATCAGAGTCCAGAGTTTCAGATAAGGACACCAAAGGAAAAATAGACGCGAAAATAATTAGAGGATTAAGCATCCAGTTTAACTTTTTCATAAACACCCTTTTTTTGAAAAGAGTTATAGTAAAAAAATTAAACTTCTTCAATAGGTTTTAAAAAATAAGCCCATGGAAAGAGTACCATGGGCTTACTTTTTTTGATTGTGGAGTTATTGTTAAGAATATCTTTTAATTTAACACTCTCTCCATGAAAGTTGATAAATAATCCCAGCACTAAAGTCAGCTGAATCGACTGTTGAAAGGGCTTCGCTTCTTCGGCTGTTTGTTCTAACTGTCATGCTTGTGTTCACACGGAGGTTAACATCCTCACCACATGGAGACCAAACCATTGCTTCAATTGGGAGAGCATTTTCAATAATATATTCGTCATCAAGTTGACCTCTAAAAGTTTTAGTATATTTAGGTCCTTGGCTTCCAGCAAAAAAGTATTCTGCATTAAACTTTGCTGATCCCCCTCTTGGCAGGTAATTGTAACCTCTGTAATCAACTTGTATGACTGATATACTAAGACCTTGAGGTATACGGACAGGAATTGCTAAATTACAGCTTTTTCTTGCAATTCTTCTTCGTGTTTCTCCTCCGGCTTCAACTAGAAATTCATCAAAAATTAAGCTTAATGATTTTTTATCAGGGCTTAGTGTTGCACTTGCACTTCCTGATGGGCAACCACTACCACCGTAGCCGGGTTGACCAAGTTCAATATCATCTTGGGCCATAGAGGATAGAGAAAAAAGAGTTAAAAAAGTTGTGACAAAAACGGATAATTTAAATTTAGAATTCATTTTTTCCTCCTTGGATAAAAGAGCTCTTCTAACTTTTATTGAAGCAACTTTTATGCCAAATTTGAATCAAAAAAAAGGGGTTAAATTAAAGAAGTGTTGTCAAAAGGAAACCTGAAAAACTTAATCTAATGGAAAAGGAGTGCCAAAAAAACACTGATAAAAAAAATTTTATCAGCTTTAGAATTTTATGTCCTTTACCCAACTTTGCTTTATTTTTCTGCGGACATGTTTAATCACACTTATAGGCCATTTTCTCGAAATTATATTTGATATGAAAGAGGGGACATCTCCTTTAAGGTCAAAGATGACTTCAACACTGGCCAATGTTTTGCCACCTTTTATTCTTTTTAAATAGTAATTTGCATGAATTGTTGCCCGCTCACCAATCGTTTTAGGAGCTTTTGAATGTTTTTCTGAGTTGTACTTAATAAGATATCCATCTTTTATTTTTTCGCACGTGATGCGAAAGACAATATCTCTATTACTAAAAGGGAATGGAACTTCATAAGCTTGGTAGAATACCTTATTAACATGACTTTTTTGTTCTAATACTTTTTCTTTTTGTAAACCGTCCCAATTCTTTTTTTGAGTACTATCCAAGAGGATGAAGGCAATTTTTTCGGGTGAACCATCAACAATTCCAACGCCTTTCATAATGTCTAGCGTTTTATTAGATGATGGTTTTAAAAAAACCTCGATATCACTTTCTTCGTTTACTTTTTTCCACTTCTTTCCACTTGATGGAAATGAATTAGAAGTAAATAGCGTAGAAAAGGAAAGTATTAAAAAAACTTTTACTAATAATCGACTCATTAAAAGTGATCCCTAATCCCTAATATTTTATACTAAAAATTTTCTTTATCCTCTTTATTTTTTTATTAAAATAAGTTCTTACAAAATAGCATTTATAAGCGGTGTTCAATTAATTTAAGTATTTTAAAAAGAATAAGTTCACCACCTTTAGGTTTTTTATAGTACGCAAGGGCATCCATTGATGGCTCAAGGCTATACTTTTCCATTTTAGTAAAATACTCTTTTAATTCCAAAGCAGCTGATTCAGACTCAAAAATAACTGCCGTTTCAGAGTTATAAAGACTGGAGTAGTCCAGGTTATGTGATCCAAGTAAGGCCACCTCACCATCTATGACCATATACTTTGAATGCATTGTTGTATGAG
Organism: Halobacteriovoraceae bacterium; assembly: GCA_002715375.1. GTDB lineage: Bacteria > Bdellovibrionota > Bacteriovoracia > Bacteriovoracales > Bacteriovoracaceae > UBA7317. The sequence continues at coordinate 16,854 of PAZA01000098.1, read as the reverse complement.
AAGGAACTTTTTCACTTGGTTTTTTTCCTATCCACTCCAAGATGCGAATATTGTCTGGAAAATCCTTTTTAAGATCGTAGTAATAACTTCTTCCAACTAAATTAATCATATTCATTTTGTGTGCTTTAACATGGTTACTCAATATTGTTACATGAACACCTCTTCTCATTGCGTTGCGAAGAAGCGATCTTAAACGGGGGCTTGGTAAGAAATAAGAATTCGCTATGAGAATTTCTTCTTTGGCCGACTCAATTAATTGGTAATAAGATTTAATAATATAATCTTCTCCTTCATCAGGCCTTGCATGAATATATCTAGAACGTTGGATGTCATGGTATATGGGGAATGGTACTTTATAATCATGGGGATCGTCATAAATAGAAACCCGGTCTTTAATAAGCTTTTTAATCCTTATATGTGAAAGGTTAACAAGAATTTTATCTTTTAGAGCGGCTTCTTTGTAGGGCTTCGACTTTGTATTTTTGAAATAATGGTATTGATTAGGCTCTTTGATTGGATCAAAAGGATTGAAACACTTCTTATCATATTTTGATGTTCTGTACCTAATTGATTTTTCCCCGAAAAAGCGAAGAAATGACTCCCTCATTTCTTTAAGAACTTTCCCTTTTATGGCAATATCGTGATCCCGCCAATTAAATTCTTGTTTAGCCTCTAAACGGAAGTATTCAGCAGCAAAGTTTATACCTCCCATGATTCCTACAGCACTTTCTTCTTCCGGTATTTCAGAATCGACTAACCATACTTTGTCGTGATTCCTATGAGTTAATTTCCCTAAATCAACGCCCCTCATTTCATTTTTGAAAGGGGAAAAATTGCAAGAAAAACCATAAACTCTTATTCCTGCAGCCATTAAATTATGCAGTAAGATCCTAGTATTTTTTTTATGACTTTTGACTATTGGATTATCAAATATCTGGCTGGCAAGCCCATCGACCATAATTCTTATATCGAGTCCTTCTTGCCTCCTCTGAATAAGCTTGGCTCCAAGGAGTTTTCCAACTTCATCTCCTCTAAAAAGAAGAGATTGAATAAGGATAGACTTTTTAGCTTTTTTGATGGAATCATGCCTTTCTAGAAAAGACATTTCTCCTGATAGATGCGCGATTTTTACATCCTGATTTTCATCGAAAACTCGACCGGCTGTTTCTGCATTATTAACGGGGATTCTTCCTTTAAAGGTTGTTTTTTCACCTTCTTTATTTTGTCTGCCTCTTTTTTGCTTAAAGAAACTTTTCACTCTTTTGTCCCTACAAAAGGAAGATAGCTTTTTAAATTGCGGGTAGAAATGATCTCTTTCTTTCTTTGTATTAAAATGCAGCCCCATTCTTCTTTTCATTAGAGAAGTCCTTCCAAAACCTATCGTATAAGTTTTATGGAGCATTTTTATTTTTTTGAATGCCCGTGCTTTAAGAAGATCGTAAAAGTCTCTAAAAATAAGGCCTTCGTTGGTGTATGTTTTTAAAGTTAAATGGCAGTCTTTTAAAATAACTTTTTGATAGAGGTCTATTGGTCTAGGTGTGAAATCCTTTTCATATGTTGACTTGTATTGAAGTTGTAATTTTTTTTCCAAAATTTTCAGTTCTTTTAGAATATCTTCAAAGGGAATTTTATGAACTTTTAACCTGGAGGAAAATGAGCTTTGGGATTGAAAGAAAAAAAGGAAAAGAACTAGGATATTGAAGAAAATGTTTTTAGTTACCATAGATTATCTACCTCTGATTAAATATCTAAAATTAAAAAAATGGGACCTTGCCGATCCATTTTAATGTTTTGAAACTGTGCGAAAAAGGTTGGGCTTTCATTTCCTCTTTCCTTTTTTTTAAAAAAAAATTTCAAGTTCTTATCTTCTTGAAGTTCTTGGTTTTTCTGGTTTTTTTGATTTCTCTTGGTATTCTTTGAAATATAAATTTAATGAAAAGGTTTACTTAAATGATGGTTTATTTAGTGAGGCATGGTGAAGCTGGGCAAGCTCCTAAGGACAGGGACAGGAAATTAACAAATAATGGAAGAGAGCAGGTTTATACAGTGGCCAACCAGATTGAAAGTAAAAAACCAAAGATAAATAGAATTTTTCATAGTGGCCTTCAAAGAGCTTTGGAAACGTCCTTAATTTTAAAAGAAAAACTGGGTGGTGATATTTCTTTGGAAGAAACGAAAGGTTTACTTCCAGATGATTTACCAAACTTTTGGATGGAAAAGCTAGAAGATGATTACGAGTCAGAAGGAGTTATGCTTGTTGGTCATAATCCTTTTATGACAGTTCTATCAGCTCATCTTATGAATAATGGTGAAGTTGTAAGCTTTTCTCCTGCAAATGCAGCTTGCTTTAAAAAAAATGGAAATAGTTGGGATTTGTGTTGGGTATGTGTTCCTTAAATTCATTAATCTAAGCTTTTTATGAACACGGAGTTTCACCTGGAGATAGGATATATGGGAAAGTTAGTTAGGAGATCTTTTTTTATCTATGCCTTACTAATTTGTACTTTAGTTAGTTGTTCAAGCTTTCAGGCCAAAAGAGTAGGAGAGCAGGAATCTGATGAAAAAGCTCTTGGTATAACGGATAAATGGTTATCCAAAGACACCCAAATTGTTATTTCAAAAATATTAGATCGAATGAATAATCACAAAGGCTTTCAAAGATACCTGAGAAAATTGGGTAAAGCCCCAGTCGTTTTTATTGGAGAGGTTCAGAACCTAACTTCAGATGCTTACTTTCCAATAGGTGATTTAAACGATGAGTTTTTGAATAGTATTTCTGAAACAGGTGTTTTTACCGTTGTCGATACCGCAGCAAGAAAAGCAATTTTAGCTGAAATAACTTATCAAAATGATGGAATGGTTGATCCAAGTACCGCAAAACTTGTTGGAAAACAAACGGGTGCTGACCTCATTATTTTGGGAAATGTTTATATGAAGCCTGAGAGCCGAGATGGTGAAACAATAAAGCAATACCGTATAAACCTCTGGATGACAGATATTGAGAGAGGTGTTGAAGTTTTTAGAGGAAGAGAGTTTATTCATAAAAAGTCTGAACAAAATAAGTTAGGATGGTAATAAAACACTTTCCTATTTTAGTTCTGCGGCTCATGAGTTGCCTTCTCAGGTATTTTTCGTTTAAAGATTAGCCCTCTTTAACCGAAGGTCTTCTCGTGGAGACCTTTTTTAAACTGTCCATCACTTTTATATTTCTTTTTTACTCTCTTATTGGTGAGAGCCGAGAAGACTATTTATTTGAAAAGCCAATCGATTACAAACAAAAATGGACCAGGCTATATTCCACTGAAAGAGAATCTATCAAAAAACTTCTAAGTATACTAAAAAAGTCTTTAACCGGTCGGAGAATTATTTCTTTGGCCCAAAGAAAAGCAGCTAAAAATGGCAGAAGGTTACTTGATTTAATTGAAGGAGGAAGAGTTTCATTAACTGATACAACTCTTGTAAGAAAGTTTTCCCCTTCTAGTCCAGAAAAGATTTTTTTATCGACGAGGTCTAAAATTTTTTTGGATCGGAGTCTTAAGGTTGTAGACATCTTGTTAGACCTTTCTCATGAATTGACTCATTATGCACTGAGAAACCAATTTAATCCGTATAAGAAAAGTTTTCATTTGAAAAAGTTTGTCAAAGAAATGATTGAAGGTAGAGGTGGAGAAGTTGAAGCTTATCTTATTGAGTGCAGGGTTTATAAAGAATTATTTCCGAAGCTTTTTAATAGAGGCTCAAGTTGTCGGCAAATTTATAATAACGAGCGTGGTTACTTTTCGCGAAAAAAGAGCATTTTAAAATTTTATCAAGTCGGTAAATACATGGATGAGTTTAGAGATGAGTTGAACTCTTTTGAATTAGGGGTAAGTGACTTTCCGCAAATAAGTTCAAGGCCATCCTTTTTTATCTCATCGTCCTATGGATTACCTTATCCTCTAGCAGCAATTAGGGAATATTCATCTATTCTAAAGAGAGTTTGTCGAAATGATTTGAAAAGGCTCCAATTATTAGAAAAAAAGTTTAGGGCAAATGTGAGGATAAATAAATTTAATGAAAATAAAAAATATCTGTCTATAAAGAAATTAATTCGCTCACGATGTCAAAAAAAATTATGAGACAAAATCACTGTCTAAAGGTATTAGACATAACACTTTTTGCTTTGTCCTCATTGACTTAAAATAGCCTCGTAGGTAAAAATATGGCATAATATGGTGGTGTGGGGGTATTATAATTCTGGGAGCTAAAAAATGCAAGACAGCGTTGTTCTGTTAAAGTTGGATGATTTCCTAAATTGGGGGAGGAAAAACTCTCTCTGGCCTATGACTTTTGGCTTGGCTTGTTGTGCTATTGAAATGATGGCCACTGGCGCTGCCAAGTATGATCTTGAAAGGTTCGGTTGTGGTGCTTTCATGGCGACTCCCCGTAGGGCCGATTTCATGATTGTTGCTGGAACTGTTACTCTTAAAATGGCTCCTAGAATCAAAACACTGTATGAGCAGATGGCAGAGCCAAAGTATGTCCTCTCAATGGGGTCTTGTGCTAATAAGGGGGGGCCTTATTGGCAACATGGTTACCACGTTCTTAAAGGTGTCGATGAAGTTATTCCAGTAGATGTCTATGTTCCTGGGTGTCCACCTCGTCCTGAAGCTTTGATTGAGGGAGTTATGACACTTCAGAAAAAAGTGGCCAACGAAAGATTGCTTCGTGATAAGTGGGTGAAAAATGCATAAAGAAATAGCAGATTATTTAAATGGTGTTGTGTCTGGTGCTAACGCTAAGGCTTTAGAGGCAGAGGCTGGGGACAGTTCGGTTCTTGTGGCTTCGGAGCATATCCTAAAAGTTTGCCAGGCATTGAAAGATAGTGAAGATCATCAATACAACGTACTTCAAACGATTTCAGGTGTTGATTACCCTGAAGGAGTTGGTGAAGATAAGACACCGGTTATTGAAGTCAATTATATGATTGCAAGCTTTATAAAAAACACAGAAATAATTTTAAAAGTAAGAGTTCCTAGGGGAGATGATGAAAACCTCCCTAAAGTAGAATCGGTTTGCAGTGTTTGGAAATCAGCAGATTGGCAAGAAAGAGAGTGTTACGATCTTCTTGGTGTCGAGTTTGTTAACCATCCAGATCATAGGAGAATTTTAAATCCTTATGACTGGAAAGGGCATCCTCTAAGAAAAGATTATAAGGCTCAAGAGGTTTACCAGGGAATGACAGTTTACCCTGAGGACAAACAAAATATTCCTGAACAAGACTTTGTCGTTGAACAAAATAGACTCAATGATGAAGCTAAAGCTGCAGCAAAAAAAGCGAGAGAAGAAGCTAAAAAAGATAACTAAACTTTACCTTTCTTTTTGAATTGATAGGCTTTGAGCATTTGGGAAAAACTAACTTAAAGACCGCTAAGGGAAAAATATGGATTCTACAGAAAATTCAGGTAATGGGAACGGACAGAATAAGTATGGGGGCGAAAAGCTAAAATCAGAGCTTCTCACAGTTAATATGGGACCTCAGCACCCTGCGACTCACGGTGTTTTAAGGGTTGAGATAAAAACTGACTCAGAAGTTGTCGCAGAAGCCATTCCTCATATTGGCTACCTTCATAGGTGCTTCGAGAAGCATTGTGAAAATATCGACTACAGAGGAAATCTACCTTTTTGTGACCGAATGGATTATTTAGCTGCCATGCATATGGAGCTTGGCTATTGCCTGGCCGTTGAAAAAATGATTGGCACTGAAATTCCAAGAAGGGCTGAATATATAAGGGTTATGATTAGTGAACTCCAAAGGATTGCAAGTCACCTACTCTTTACTGGGGTTTATGCCATCGATTTAGGGGCTTTTACCCCGTTTTTATATTGTTTTGACCAAAGAGAGAAAATTCTTAGGCTTTTTGAAGAGATTTCTGGAGCTAGACTTCTCTATAACTATATCTGGATTGGCGGTGTTTGGAATGATATAACTGATAGCCAACTATCTAGAATTAAAGAGTTTTGTGAAGGCATACTGGTCGAGCTAGACAAATATATGGATTTGGTTGGCCAAAATAAGATATTTGTTGAGAGGACAGCCAACATCGGAGTTATGACTCCTGAGATGTGTTATAATTATGGTGCTACAGGCCCTGTTTTAAGGGGTTCTGGGGTAGATTGGGATCTTCGTAAGAAAAGACCCTACAGTATTTATGAAGAGCTTGATTTTGATGTTCCTGTTGGTGAAGGCTTAAAAGGAACAGTAGGGGATTGTTGGGATAGGTTTGCTGTCCGTCAACAGGAGATGAGAGAGTCCGTTAAAATCATAAAACAGTGCCTGGATGGAATTGAAGAAGGGCCTATCATGGGGAAAGTCCCCAAGGTCTTGAAGCTGCCTAAAGGTGAGATTTATATGAGAACGGAGTGTGCTAGAGGAGAGCTGGGCTACCATATAGTTTCTGATGGGGGTAAAGTTCCTTATCGAGTAAAAGCCAAGTCATCCTGCTTTACTCATACTTCCATGTTAGGAGAAGCCGCACCAGGGTTACTTATAGCAGACTTTGTTGCAGTCATTGGAAGTATCGATATTGTACTTGGAGAGGTTGATAGATAAGAATTGGGACAAGGATAAGAACAAAGAAGGACTGAGGTTTAAATGAATACACATCATGAAGAATTGACCCTTAAGAAATATTTTCAAAATATCTGGCATGGAATAAGGTCGACGCTTAAAGGGTTAAGTATCACGATTAAGCATGTCTATGACGTAAAGCCTGTTACTATTGAGTACCCAGAAGTCCGAGAAGTTCTTCCTGAAGGGAGTCGTTCCCGCCTTTTTAATGATGTGCAAAACTGTATTTCTTGTGATCAATGTGCTGTTGCTTGTCCTGTAGACTGCATCTATATCGCCTCAAAACCAAGACCTAAAGATGCTGAAAAAATTAAAACTTCTAATGGAACACCTATTAGAAGAGAGCTTACTCAGTATACTATTGATACCTCTCTTTGTTGCTATTGTGGGCTTTGTACAACGGTATGTCCTACGGAAAGCTTAACTCATACCACTGACCATGAATATGCTTCTTACACTATCGATCAAATGAAATACGATTACCTGGATCCAGAAGTCGTCGCATGGCGAGACAGAATCGTTAAGTAATGGCATAAAGATTGGTCTCTTATCAATTTAAACACCTTTTTTTGACTTGGGCCTGAAAAGACTTAAGTCTTTGATTTCTTTTTTCTTTGAGCAAAAAAGCCTAAATTGAATTTTTTTAAGCTTCCGGTCCCTTTAAATCTTTTTTTGGAAATACCAATCCTTCGTTTATAATGAGCCGAAGGAGAGGGCACTATGGTAAGTTTATACAGACCTCGAGTTTTGCTTCTTGATGATAAGGCCGATGAAGTTTCGACTATCGCTTATTATCTATCTCGAGGAGGGTTGGATGTGACGACTGCTTATAGTGAGTCAGAGGCAAAAGGTCACTTGGGAATCGCCAATATCGATGTGATTTTAGTTAAGGTTGGTGGAGAGGTGAACTCGCCATTTATGAGCTTTATTGAAAATAATGCTTATAGCTACCCTGTGATTTTGATCGGAAGTGAAAAAAAGCAAGATATAGCTCCTGAATGGAAAAACTATTCCTCCCACTATGTGGAAGATATCAATTATGAAAAGAAGCTTGTTCAAGCTGTTTTTGCAGTTGTAGAGTCGAGAAAAACATCACAGGCTGCTTAAAAAGGTTTATTTTCTAAAGCCAATTTCTTTGTTTATAGTCATCTAGAGTTACCTCTATTGTTTTTTTAAGATCCCAGTCAACATCAAACTCGAATTCTCTAAAGGCTTTTTGTGGTGAGCATGTCCATTGAGGGGGAATAAGCTCAGAAACTTTGTCAGGAGTTAGACGAAAATTAAGGGAGAAGAGCTGGTGGCCAACTTTTAAGAGTCTAGCGAGCGATTTAAGTAAAAGAAGGGGAATAGGTAAGGTCCAAAGAAGTTTTTGCTTTCGTGCTTCTTTAATTCCGTGAACAAGGTCTTCAAATGAGATGAGTTTACTGTGTGAAATAAAATAGGTTTCTCTGTGTTGAGCCTCTTTTTGAATTAACTTGAGTATGAATTTAGTTACGTCAAAAATACAAATGAAGCTGTACATTTTTGTTTTTATTGTCATTCCAGCTTTAAGGGCAATTCCACCTTTGACCATTTTAAAAATATCTAAAACCCCTTCATCTCTTGGCCCAATAATCATTGGCGGTCTTACAATACTCAGTGACCACTCCTTAGGTGCTTCATTTAGTATTGTCTTTTCAGCAAGAAGTTTAGAGCGACCGTAATGGCTCACAGGTTCTTCAGTCGTTTTTTCATCAACAGGGTTTTTTAATGATGGGCCTGCAGCAGAAAGTGAGGAAAGAAAAATAAAATGAAGTTTTGGGTACTTTATTTTTAAGTCTTCAATTAACTGTTTCGTGCCTTCGGTATTAATTTTATAAAAAGAACCTTCTTTAAATGAGTGGACAATCCCTGCAGCATGAACAACCACATCTAAATCTTCGGGGAGCTTGGAAACCCAATGATTTGCTTGTTCTGTTTCAAGATCTCCTTGAATAAAGTGACCCTGGACTTTAAACATTTGGAACTTTTTCTTATTTCTGGCTTGAGCATAAACCTCATGACCAGATTGCTTTAAAAGTTCACACAAATGAGACCCTAAAAAACCTGTCGAACCTGTGACTAGAATTTTCATTAGAAGAGCTCTTTTTCAAAGATTCGATAAGTTTTATAAGCTTTGGCCCCAAGGCGCTCTAGAGGTCTTCTCATTTTAAAGTTGTCCTCTAAAATCCAGCTCATTTCTATTTCTTTCATACCAGCATTGAGAAGGTCTGCTTGCATTTTATAATAGAGAAGACTGGCAAGGCCTGTATTTCTATATTTTTCTACAATTCCGAGTGTAATAACTCTTGCCCTATTAATATATTTAGAAGACCTCATCAATTTAAAAATTCCAAAAGGAAGGAGTCTTCCAGAAGGTATCTTTTTCAAAACCTGATTGTAATCAGGAAGAGCAACAAAAAATCCAGCTGGTTCATTTTCAACATCAACAAAGTGAACAAGGTTTGGGTTAACAACAGTTTTAAGATCTTTTGTGGTGTGAAGAAATTCTTTTTTTGTCATGGGAATGAAGCCCCAGTTTTTTTCCCATGCGGAATTATAAATTTTCCACATATTAAGTACATCTTCATCCCATTTTTTTTTGTCGAGCTTTCTGTAGGTAACTTTCAGAGACTTTTCAACTCTTTTAGCCGCTTTAACCATAATTTCAGGATAAGTTATATCCGTCCTTATCTGATAGGCTAATAAGTCCTTGGCTTTTTTGTATCCTTCACTTTCTAATAATTCTTTGTGGTAGGGAGGGTTGTAAGTCATCATAATTTGGGGTGGATCTTCGAACCCATCGATAAGTGTTCCACATTCGTAATTTATAGAAGGATTGACAGGTCCTTGAACTTTTTTCATTCCATGGTTACGAAGGTATTCTTCAGCCTTTTTTATTAGGGCTTTGGCCACATCGGGGTCATTAGGACAATCAAAAAATCCAAAAAATCCACACTTTTCTCCAGAGTATTCAATATGAGCTCTGTTGATAATAGCAGCTATCCTGCCAACGACTTTTCCATTTCTTTCAGCGACCCAGCACTTGATAACTGACGTTTCAAAAAAGGGGTGTTTCGGGTTGAATAGGTCTTTTACCGCAATTTTTAAGGGAGGCACCCAATTAGGGTCTTCTTTATAGAGTTCCCAGGGAACATTGATAAGGTGATTAATTGGTTTTCCCAAATGTACTTCAGTTAGTGACACAGTCATGAAAATCCCTTCTTCAAATGAATATTTTTATTTTGTAGATTTATTGCCGACAAAAATGTTCAGAGGGTAGATTACACTCTTTTTTTGCCTTTTGAAAAACTTCCAGAACTTTTTCAAGGTCAGCTTTCTTATGGGTAGACATATAGCTAGTTCTTATAAGAGCTTCCCCTTGAGGAACTGCTGGGCTTATGACGGGTGTTGCAAAAATCCCATTATCATGAAGGTAATTGGTAAGCTCCATGGCCCTAAGGTCATCTCCTACGAAAACCGGTATGATAGGAGTTTGTGAATTGTATGTGTATAGCCCGATTTCTTTAAAGCCCTTTCTCATGAAATCCACATTATCCCATAGGGTTTTTAAGATTTCTGGTTCTTGTTCAAGTAGATCAACACATTTTGAAACTGTGGCGACTGCTGAAGGAGGCATGGACGCCGAGAACATGAAAGATCTTGCGCAATGTTTTACGTGGTTAATTATTTCTTTATTTCCAGAAACAAAGCCTCCGATGGAAGCAAAGCTTTTGGAGAAGGTTCCCATATTGAGGTCAATGCTATCTGCTACCTTGAAGTGGCTCATTGTCCCTCTACCTTGAGGTCCCATTACTCCAGCTCCATGAGCGTCATCAAGGTAGATAAGAGCTCCATATTTATTGGCCAACTCAGCAACTTTATCAAGTTTAGTTAGTGCCCCAGTCATGGAGAAAACTCCATCCGTAACAATAGTAACCCTGTTAAACCTTGCTTTCGTTGACTTAAGTTGTTCTTCAAGACTATCCATATCGTTATGCTTAAACTTGAAGGTCGTTCCAAAAGATAAGCGAGAGGCATCTATGGTGGAGGCGTGGTTTTCACCATCAAAGAGCATGCAGTCTTTAGGTCCGCAAATTGTAGGCAAGGTCCCAAGGTTTGTTTGCATACCTGTAGAGAAGACAAGGACCCTTTCATGGCCCACAAAGCGGGCTAATTTATCTTCTAGCTCTTCGTGGATCTCAAGGTTTCCATTAAGAAACCGTGAGCCTGTGCAGCCTGTTCCAAATTTTTTAATGGCGTTAATAGCAGCTTCTTGAACTTCCTTTCTGTGCGTCAAGCCAAGGTAGTTATTTGACCCTATCATGATCTGTTCGCGGCCCTTAATATTAACACGAGTGCCTTCAGAATCTTTGATAGATCTAAAAAACGGATAGAGGTTTTTGCTTTTTAGCAGTTTTGCCTTCTGGACAAGTTTTGATTCCGAAAAGGACTTCATCATAAACCGATTCCTTTCTTTATATGATTAGTCATAACTATTCTAACCTACCATTTTTTCTTGACTAGACTTATTGCGTTAGTCCTTTTCAGGAGGTAGACATTCTTGTAAAACGGTAACTCCCTTTAAAAATTGTAGCGAAAAGGTTTTAGTCCCCATGAATAAAGGCCGTCTTTGGAAGATGCCAGTTAAACTTAGCGAAGGTCAGGCACAATACACTTTAAAATTAGACCATTTTGAGACAGAGCTAAACCAATTGTTAGGAAATAAAATAAAATTTTCTTTCGTTGGAGAAATAATTTGTCCAAGTTGCCAGAAAAAAACTAAAAAATCTTACTCAGGAGGGTTTTGTTTTCCTTGTTCTCAAAAATTGGCTTGTTGTGATATTTGCATCGTGAAGCCTGAAACATGTCACTTTGCGAAAGGTACCTGTAGGGAGCCAGATTGGGGTGAAGCGAACTGTATGATTCCTCACTATGTCTACTTATCAAATACTTCAGCGGTAAAAGTCGGAATTACAAGGCAAAAACAACTGATAACGAGATGGGTTGATCAAGGGGCGACTCAAGGACTTCCTATTTTAAAGGTTCAAACTCGGTATATTTCAGGTAGGGTTGAGAAAGTTATCAGCGAGTTAGTTAGTGATAAGACAAATTGGCGTGAAATGCTGAAGGGTAAACCAAATGACTTAGATTTGTCGCATCATAGGGATATGCTTTTTGAAAGCTGTGGGGAAGAGCTTGATGAATTAGAAAGTGAATTTGGTGAGGAGAATGTAGTCTTTTTAGAAAATGAGCCTATCACTTCAATTAATTACCCTGTTTTGGAATACCCGAAAAAAGTTGCCTCTCTTAGTTTTGACAAAACAAGCGTAATTGAGGGAGAACTTTTGGGAATCAAAGGACAGTATCTTTTTTTCCCTCAGGGAGTTCTCAATATAAGGAAGTTTACGAGCTACGTGGTCGAATTTGATATATAAATTTAACGAAAAGATTTTGGAGACAAAAATGAAGGATAATACACCAAAACCAGTTTATTTAAGGGAATATAAGAAACCAGAGTTTCTAATCGAGTCCATTTATTTAACATTCCGCTTAGATTCCACTAAAACTTATGTACATAGTAAAATGGAAGTTAGACGCAATCCAGAAACTCCTAAATCTGCGACCTCTTCACCTTCTGAACTTGTTTTAAATGGAGAAGAGATTACTTTTGAATCTGTTTCTATTAATGGGAAGAAGCTAGAGAAGACGGATTATGTTTTGGGAGGCGAAACTCTTAGAGTAAAAGCTCCTTTAGAAAAGTTTACTTTGGAAATAGAAAACTTTATAAACCCTGAAGAAAATAAAGCTCTTGATGGACTTTATAAATCGGGCAATATTTTTTGTACTCAAAATGAGCCAGAAGGTTTTAGAAGAATTACTTATTATTTAGATCGACCTGATGTGATGGCAAAATTCACAACCAAAGTCATCGCCGACAAAAAAAGCTGTCCAGTTCTTCTTTCAAATGGAAACCCTATTGAGTCAGGTGATTTAGAAGGGGGTCAACACTATGTTGTTTGGGAAGATCCATTTCTTAAACCTTGTTATCTTTACGCTTTAGTTGCTGGTGATCTTGGACTTGTTCAAGACGAATATACGACTGGAAGTGGAAGGAAAATTGACCTGAGAATTTATTGTGACAAAGGTAATGAAGGTAAATGCTCTCACGCTATGGAGTCTTTAAAAAACTCTATGAAATGGGACGAGGATGTTTACGGGCTAGAATATGACCTTGATATCTATATGATTGTTGCAGTTGATGCTTTTAATATGGGGGCAATGGAAAATAAAGGACTTAATATTTTTAATACAAGTTGCGTTTTGGCCAATCCAAAAACAGCAACAGACCGTGCTTTTCAAAGAATTGAGGGCGTTGTTTCTCATGAATATTTTCACAATTGGACAGGAAATAGAGTGACCTGCCGTGATTGGTTTCAGTTGACTCTAAAAGAAGGTTTAACTGTTTTTAGAGATCAGGAGTTTTCTTCTGATATGAACTCTAGATCCGTGCAAAGAATAGAAGACGTTCAAAACTTAAAGCAAGGGCAGTTTATTGAGGATGCAGGACCGACTTCTCATCCAATAAAGCCTGATACTTACCTTGAAATAAATAATTTCTATACCTCAACTATTTATGAAAAAGGTTCAGAGGTTATAAGAATGATTCAAACCTTTTTAGGTAAGGAGGGTTTTAGAAAAGGTATGGATAAGTACTTTGAGCTTTTTGATGGGCAAGCTGTAACAACAGAAGATTTTTTACATGCTATGAGTGTGGCCAATGATAATTTTGATTTTTCACAATTTAAAAATTGGTATAATCAATCTGGGACCCCTCAATTGTATGCTGATTTCTTTTACTCTAAAGAAGAAAAAACATTTACTTTAAAACTTAAACAGAAAACTCCTTTGACTCCTGGTCAAAATGAAAAACTTCCGTTTCATTTTCCTCTTAAGATGGGTCTTATATCGAAAAATGGACAGGAGCTTCCATTAAAGTTAAAGGATGAGAGCTTTCAGCCTCAGCTTAAGGATGGAATTTTACACGTTAGGCATGAAGAGGAATCTTTTGTTTTTGAAAATATTTCTGAAAAACCACTTGCTTCAATCAATAGAGGCTTTTCAGCACCAATTCGTTTGATGGCCAATTACTCAAATGAAGACCTTGCTTTTCTTATGGCAAATGATAGAGACGAGTTTAATCGGTTTGAAGCTGGTCAAACTTATGCAATGAGAATTATTGAAGGTCTTATTTTAAAAAGTCAAAATGGTGAGGCACTCCAATTACCTGAAAGCTATATTGAAGCTTTTGGAGGTCTTATGGATCTAGAAGGCGTCTCCCATTCTTTTAAGGCAAAATGTCTTTGTTTACCTACAGAGGAGCTCATTTATCAAAATCAAAATGTTATTGATGTTGAGTCAACTTTCCATTCAATAAACTTTTTAAGAAAAACTCTGGCCAGTGTTTTTAAAGATAAGTTTTTGAAACTTTATAATGACCTCAATGATAGGGTCCCTTATGACGTTCACATTAATTCTATTGGAAAAAGAGAGGTTAAAAATAGATGCCTGGCTTACCTAATGGAGTTGGATACACCTGAAGTTGTGGAAATTTGTGTTAAACAATTTGAAGAAGCAACAAATATGACGGATGAGCTAGGAGCTTTAGCTGCTATAAATGACTCGAAAAGTGAGGAAAGAAAAAAGGTGATGGGCCAATTTTATGAAAAATGGAAGCATGAAACCCTCGTTATTCAAATGTGGCTTTCTCTTCAGGGTTCATCATCTTTACCTGATACTCTATCAAAAGTTAAAGAACTTGAATCTTCTCCTGTTTACGACAAAACGATCCCCAATATAGTGAGATCACTTCTTGGTGCTTACGCAAATAATAATATTCATTTTCATTCAAAAGATGGACTTGGTTACGAATATATTGCAGAAAAGATTCTAGAGCTAGATTCAGTTAATCCTCAGGTCGCTTCGAGGCTTGCTGGAGCTTTCAGGCCTTACCAGTTAATGGTGGAAGAAAATAGAAAGAAGATGGAAGCACAACTTATAAAGATGAAGGCCCATCCAAACCTTTCAAAAAATGTTTATGAAATTGTCTCTAAAATTCTAGATAATTAAGAACTTTTGGCAAAGACCTCATTATAAATGAGGTCTTTGCAGTTTATTAGATTCTAAGCGTTTGCTTCAGGGGAAATGCGCTCAACTTTTTTTTTTGATTGAAAAAGGCTTTTTCCAGCACTTTTAAGGTCAGATGCCGCAGTAATAATTCTTTCGGTCATGCTTTTTTCAGCCACTTTCATCCATGCCCTAGGGTCATAGAACTTCTTTGCGCCAACTTCACCTTCGACTTTTAAGACTTTGTCCTAATTTTTCATCATGTGGTCGACGACCGGTCTTGTGTAGGCATATTGGGTGTCAGTATCAATATTCATTTTAATAACACCATAATCTAAGGTTTCATGGATTTCGCTTAACTCAGACCCTGAACCGCCATGAAAAACAAGGTAATGTTTATTTTTCTCTCCAAGTTTTGAAGTAACAGCTTCCTGACCATTTTTTAGAATTTCAGGACGGAGTTTCACGTTACCTGGTTTATAAACACCATGGACATTTCCAAAAGTTGCTGCATACATAAATGTACCGACAGGACCTAGTGTTTCTGCTACTTGGACCATCTCCTCACTTGTTGTGTAAAGTTTGTCTGCTGGAGTATCCTCATTGTTAACCCCATCTTCTTCTCCACCAACAACGCCTGTTTCGACTTCTAAAATGATTTGGCTTTTGGCGCACCTTTCTAAAAGGTCTTTAGATAAGGCCATATTTTTATCGAGTGGAAGCTCTGAGCCATCAAACATGTGTGAGTTAAAAAGGTTAGGAAGCCCTTTGGCCCTTCTCTTTTCAGTTTCTTCAATAAGGGGAAGGAGGAAACTTTCAATATACTGGGGATGGCAATGATCAGTATGAAGTGCCACTAAGATGTCATATTTTTCAGCAACGAGATGGACATGTTGGGCCAGACTGATGGCACCTAGCGCCATATCCCCTACGCCTTGTCCTGAAGCAAATTTACCGCCTCCTGTCGAAACTTGTATAATTCCGTCAGACTTGGCATCTGCAAAAGCTTTGATGGCAGCATTTACTGTGGAAGTAGATGTCACGTTAATGGCTGGATAAGCGTAACGCCCTTCCCTCGCTTTTTCTAGCATTTCACAGTATTGTTCATAGTTAGCAACTGGCATGATAGACCCCCCTAGGTTATGAAGACTTAGTTTTTGCATGTTTTTGAAATGGTGTAAACAGGGCCATTAAACATCATATTTTTTTTAGAGACATCATGCCATGCATTGATTTATGGTAGTCTTTCTCTTTTTTTTGAAGGAGAATAGAGATTTAATTGGTAAGAAAGAAATGATCTTCACTTTTTTTAAGTGATCAAAAATATTTTGTGAGGAAAAAGCATGAGTAAAAAAGCTGGGTCTAAAAGCGGAAAAAAAGTGAATAAAAAAAGCACGGGGAAAAATGCTGTGAAAAATACAACGAAGAAAAAGGTAACAAGGTACTCGCTCAAAGAGACAGATAAAAGCGTTCTTAAAACCTGGTTTTCTCTTATGAGTTTAGGAAGGATGCTAGATGAAAGAGCACCTAATTATTTAAAGCAAGCCATCGGTTGGTCCTATCATGCGCCCTATGCTGGTCACGATGGTATTCAGCTTGCGATCGGACAACTCTTTAGCCTTAATGAAGACCATCTTTTTCCTTACTATAGAGATATGCTGACTTGTTTGTCAGCTGGGCTAACAGCTGAAGAAATTATCTTAAATGGTATTTCAAAAGGGACAGATGTAGCTAGTGGTGGACGCCATATGAGTAACCACTTTGCGAAGCCTGAATGGAATATTCATAACGTTTCTAGCTGTACTGGAAATCATACTCTTCATGCTGTAGGGGTCGCGAGGGCCATCAAAAGATACAATCACAATGGTTGTGCTATTAGCTCCCAGGGAGAGTCCTCAACTTCTGAAGGTTATTGTTATGAAGCTATCAATGGAGCAACATGCGAAAAACTTCCTGTCATTTTTGTTTTTCAGGATAATGGCTATGGGATATCGGTTCCCAAATGTGATCAGACGGCCAACGAGTTTTGTGCAGATAACTTTACAGGGTTCCTTAATTTAAAAATTATTCATTGTGATGGGACTGATGTCATTGACTCT
>PAZA01000097.1 GCA_002715375.1 Halobacteriovoraceae bacterium | reverse complement strand
TATATTCTTCTCCACCAAGAACAATAGCAGCTGCTCCATCATTAATCGTGGAAGCATTACCTGCGGTAATAGACCCCTCTTTTTCAAAAGCTGGACGAAGCTTTTTCATTTTCTCAAAGTTAGCTCTTCCTGGCCCCTCATCTGTTTCAATTATATTTTCACCTTTTCTAGTCTTTACACGAACAGGTATGATTTCATTTTTAAAAATTCCCTCTTCAATAGCAGCTTGGGCCCTTTTAAAAGACTCAATCGAAAACTCATCCTGCTCTTCCCTAGAAAAAGAATATTTTTTTACACATTCTTCTGCACAATTACCCATTGGTCTATTCGTATAGACATCTTGCAATCCATCCCAAGACATTGCATCTCTAACTTCACTTGGACCAAACTTCAAACCAGTCCTCGAGTTAGGAATAAGGTGAGGTGCCAGAGACATATTTTCCATTCCTCCGGCTACAAATACATCAACATCCCCTGACTTAATTGCTTGGGCCCCCATTATAATTGTTTTCATACCTGAGCCGCAGACCTTATTCACAGTTGTAGATGGTGTTGACTCAGGCAAGCCAGCAAAAAGGGCCGCTTGTCTTGCTGGAGCTTGTCCAGTACCTGCCTGAACGACATGACCCATAGCTACTTCATCAACATTTTCTTTCTTGATATTTGCCTTTTCTAAAGCACCGGAAATAGCCACAGCTCCTAATTCCGGAGCAGAGACTGAAGATAAAGAGCCAAGGTAACTACCACTAGGAGTTCTAGCTCCTCCTAAAATAAATATATCCATTTTTTTTACCCTTAATTTTTTAGATCAATAGCTTTTAAAATTTGAAGCTATCAAATTCCAAAGCAAATGTCCCCTAAGGGTTTAGTTCTGAAAAATCATTTTCAAACAAAGCTTTCCTTTCTGCATTGCAAAAACCAAAAGAAAAACTCTTCACCATTCGATCCTTCTTCTTTCCATTATTATCAGAGTTTTTTTTCCCTATGAAAAACTCACTAATTTCGTACTCTTTCCACTTCCCATCAGATTTCATAAAGCATGTTATCTTTTCAATTAGCGAGACCTGGCTTGCCCATACATCTTGCTCTAAAACTACCCTTTCCTTTGTCAAACCAGATATATAAAAGCCCCTTTTTTCCAAACCCTCTTTTTGAGACTCCTTCGGACCCTTTTTCATTTCAATAACAACTTTAAAGTTCTGACTCAGCTTCACTTCATTTTCTGGAGACAACAAAGACCTCTCACTTTTTTTCTTGAAATTAATACTGGTTTTTGCTACGAGTAATCACCCCTCAGTATATTTAACATCAAAAAAAAATTAAAGAGGTAATATATGCTTTCCAGAAAAACCCAAACTGATAAAGGAATCCCACTACCCGATACTTGGTGTAATGGACTAGAAGAAACATTAAGTGAGGTTTATAAAAAAGTGAGTGTTGACTCACAAAAGAGCTTTTTTGTTCAGGGCTACACCTACCCGGATGAGATCGTAGCCGCCGCATCATTATACAATAATGAAGATGATAGTATTATTCCGGTAACAATTATTCTTTCTGCCGACTTAGAAGAAGGTGAAAATAGTGATCTTCTTTTAAAGTCAGTCGTCGATTCTTTCGGCATATTATTTGATGAAGTCTTTTCCCAAGAAAGTTGGAATGACTACTACGCTGATTGGAGAGAATTAAAAGCAAGAAAGAAAACCCTATTCTACCAAATAACTAGAGAAAACCTTAAATTAACAAAAATGGCTGATGACTTTTTAGAAAATAACTCTTAACTGAAAAAGGAAGATCTTTTACTACTCGCTGAAAGATCTTCCAGTGCTTTTTGTTTCAAACGGTAAGTCTTGATCCTCCTCTATACTAGCTTCCACTTCTTCATAGGCTTCATCAACAACATCGATATTCATTTCTTTTAGAACAGAAAAGAATGACTTTTCATCGGAAAGATCCTTCAATATCTCTTCTATATATCTTATAGGATACTTCTTAATAATATCTTCTATCAAAAATTGAAGTTTATTTTCAGCGATAATTGTCTCTTTCTTTTTAATTAGATCCCAATATTTAATGTAGCAAAGTCGACAGTAAGGCCCTGTCGTTACAGGGTTATCACAATTTTTCACAATACACTCATCAGTTTGACTCTTAAAAAAGTCTATCTGGCTTACCGCTTCAAAAACTTCCTCAAAACTAAACTCTTCAGCAAGGTTAAAAATTTCCTCTGTCAAAGCCTCTTTCTCTTTCTTGCTTATTTTTTTGTTAACTGGCTGCTCTGCTGAAGCATCCTTCTTTTTAGAAGTTTCTTTAGTCTTTGCTTTAACCGAAGATTCTTTTGATTCTTTCGCTATCTTTGAAGAAGCTTTTACATCATTTTTTGGCAAAGTCGCCTTAGCTTTCTTAACACTTTCTTTTACCGGAGCCTCTTCTTTTTTCTTAAGCGCTTTAGGCTCTACTTTTTTTTCAGCTTTTTTAGCGACTTTCTTGGCCACCTTTTTAGTGGCTTTTTTTGCAGTTACTTTTTTTGCAGTTACTTTTTTTGTAACTTTTTTGGCAGTCGCCTTCTTAGCAACTTTCTTAGCAACTTTCTTAGCAACTTTTTTTGAAGAAGACTTTTTAGCGACAACCTTCTTTTGTGCCTTTTTAGCAGTTTTCTTACCAGATGACGCAGCACTCTTTTTCTGAGTTTTCTTAGATGAAGCCTTCTTAGCTACTTTCTTTGTTGATTTTTCAGCTGCTTTTTTCTTGGTTGCTTTTTTTTTGGCCATCCATCTATCTCCTAGCAAAATCGAAAGGTAAGCCCCTAATGGTTCAATTTAAGACACATTTCCCGCAGTGTAAACATGAGAGCTCAGAGCCGAGGAAAGCTTACAAAAAAAGAGTTAAAAATCCAAGAAAAAGGTCTCAATATTTTACTTACCCTTGAATTCAGGGCTTCTTTTATCCAAAAAAGCTCCCGTTCCCTCTTTCATATCTTCTGAACCAAAGAGTAAGGCAAACTGCTCTGACTCAACTTCTAGCCCATTAGGCACAGTTAAATCATTTCCTCGGTTCATTACCTTTTTTGCCCGAGAAACTGCCAAGGGTGAATTTTGGGCGATTTGGTTTAACAACTCATTGGCACTCTCTAGCATTTCGCTCTTTGTATCAAAAATTCTCAAAACCAAGCCTAACTCGTGAGCTTCCTCTACTGAGACATTGCGCCCAGAGTAAATGATTTCTTTAGCCTTATTCCTTCCAACAATTTTAGCTAATCTTTGAGTTCCGCCGAAGCCAGGAATAAGACCTAGTTTAACCTCTGGTTGGCCAAATACAGCATTTTTTGTGGCAAAAATAAAGTCTGTGCTCATTGCCATTTCGCAGCCTCCCCCTAAAGCGAAGCCATTAACAGCTGCAATGACTGGAAAAGGCAAATCCTCTAAAAGAAGAGTTACCTTCTGTCCTGCAACTGCAAACTTTTCCCCTTCCAAAGTTCCCATTGCCGACATTTCTTTAATATCTGCTCCTGCTATAAAGGCTTTTTCACCAGAGCCCGTAAAAATCATTCCTTTAAGTATCGTGTCCCTTTGCTGCCTTAGAAAACTTAAACAATCATCAAGCTCCACTAAAACCTTTGAATTTAATGCATTTAAGCTTTTTGGTTTATTTACATTCAGCGTTAAGATACCAGAGTCCAAAGATAAGTCTAAAAACTCATACCGATTGTTTTGCTCTTCAATATTCATAGAAACCTCTCCCTGACTTTTTTCCAAGTCTTCCCGCTAATACATATTTTTTCAACAACGGGCATGGCCTATACTTTGTATCTCCCAAGCCATCATGAAGAACTCCCATAATGGCCAAGCAAGTATCTAGCCCAATAAAGTCTGCCAACTCTAATGGCCCCATCGGTTGGTTTGTACCTAACTTCATAGCGCTATCAATATCTTCAACCGAAGCAACTCCCTCATAAAGGGCATAAACTGCTTCATTTATCATTGGCATTAAAATCCGATTCACCGCAAACCCAGGCGTGTCATTCGCTTTAACGAATATTTTTCCCATAGTTTTTGATACAGAGGCAACAGATTCAAACGTTTCTTCAGAAGTTTCTAACCCTTTAATCCCTTCAACCAACTTCATTACAGGAACAGGGTTCATAAAATGCATCCCTGCCACTTTACTTGGCCTTCTTGTCTGAGCTGCTATTTCAGTTATGGAAATAGAAGAAGTATTAGATGCAAGTATAGCTCCTTCCTTAATTATCTTGTCACAATCTTGAAAGATTTTAAATTTAATGTCTTTTCTTTCAGTAGCAGCCTCAATGACAAGGTCACAATCAGACAACCCCTCAAGACTTGTTTCCAAGTGTAAGAGCTCCTGAGCTTTCTTAGAAGCTTCTTCTGTCCACTTACCTTTTGAGACGCCACGCAACATCTGTTCTTTAATAAATATTGACCCTTTCTCCAAGCTCTCAGAAAAAGAATCATAAAGAAAAGTTTCAAACCCACTTTGAATTGCAACCTGAGCTATTCCCCGGCCCATTTGTCCAGCGCCTATGACTCCGATCTTTTTAACAATATGCATCACAAAACCCTTTTTATTGATCCTAAGAAAAGATAGATGATTTTAAGCCCTTAAAAACGTCTTTTCAAGGAGCCCAGCTTTAAGACGTTTAGACCCTGGAATCTAATTCCCCTTGTAATAAAAAGGCTTGCCAACCTTTTCTAATTAGAATACAAACAAGCCCTGATACTGCTGAATATTATATTTTACTTATTAAGGAAGGGGTTATTTGTGGCCAATCATAAATCTGCAGCAAAAAGGGCAAGACAATCAAACAAAAGAATGGAAATGAATAAGGTTAGAAAGTCTGAAGTCAAAACTGCAGAAAAAAGTCTAAGAACTGCTCTTGCGGAAAAAAACAAAGATAAAGCTAGTGAGCTATTTGTTAAGGTTCAAAGCCTTTTTCAAAAATTAGCAAAGTCTGGGATCGCGAAACAAAAAACTGCTTCAAGAAAAACATCAAGGTTAGCTCAGCAAGTAGATAGTTTATAAGCTAAATTCCCCTCTTCACTAAAATTATAAAAATATCAAAAAGCTTTGTCCTGCAACAAAGCTTTTTTTATTTTAAAACTCAATCTATTCCTACTACTAAGCTAAGCCCACTACTTTTTGCTAAGACAAGGCAATGCTGTTCAATCTTATCTGTAGACGCACTCCTCCAAAACCTTTTTTAGCTTCGACCTGAAGCTTGCCAAACGTTCTTATGGACGTGTGCAACTCCGACTTAGTCCATAACTTACTCTGCGTAAGGATTTTCTTGTCATAACTATTAAGCGTCTTCTTTTCACTAATATAAGAAGTATCTGATAATTTCAAAAGGTGAGATTGCATAAAGCCAAAAAACTCCTGAAGAGAAGACTCAGAAACCTCAAGTTCAATGAGCTTCTTCCAAAACAAACTACCCTTTTTTTGCGAGTAAAGGTCTGCCAAAAGAAAAGAGTCTAAGAATTCAGGAGGTATGAGTTCTTGAACTTTAGAAAGCTCTATATTTTGACAATCATTACCAAAATGAAGACGCAAAATATTAAAAGCTCTCACATAATCACTCGACCTATCAGGTAATGATTTGATTAAATAGGCTTCAACTTCATCGCTCAATCTAATATTTAAGGTCTTACCTAAAAAACGAAAATAGGTCTCTTTCTCCCAAAAGCGAGGCTGTGTAATAGTCAAAAAGAGGTCATCCTTGAGTTTTTTTACACACTTTTGGTAAAAGCTACTCTTCGATGAAAATATAAAAACCAAATTTCTAGAAATTTTTGAATAATCCTCGATAAACCTCGAAACAACACGCTCCCCCAAAAGCTCAGCTCTTGTAATTACAATTGGCCCATTACTCGAAAACAGGTCCAAAGAAGCAAGATTTCTGTCAAACCAATCAGAATCGATACTTCTTCCATCAAAAGATATAAATCCTTTATAATTTTCACTTCTTTTTAAAAAATGTATGAATAAAGCCTCTAGATAAGGATCCTTAACGCATAAACCAAGAAAGTTTCCCCTCTTTTTAGCGAGGTTTTTATTTAAATCGGAGAAAAAGCTCCAAGGTGCTAAGTTAAAATGCATTAAGAACCTCTTTTCGAAACCTTTCAGAAATCGATTTAGCTAACTCCTTAACGGTGATTTGAAACCAAGATTTGCTCTTCGTGAAATTGGCCACTCTACTATCGGCACTGCCTTCCTCCCCTACAGAAACAGATCTAACAAAACTAGAAGTTAGAGGGAACTTTTCGTCTAGCACTATTCTAGAGTTTTGAATAACCTGCTCTCCCCATGGGCCCTTAATCAGATTAATTACATTAGGGTCTGGTTTTTTTATAATGACAATCCTCAAACTAAGCTTATACGAGGTATTAGAAGTTGCATAAAAAGGACTTCTACCTGGAAAAGTTTCTTTCGATAAAAAAGTTCTTCCTGATTGAGAAAAAACGTCTGAGGTCTTAGGACCAGAGCTTATAATTCCAATAAGAACAGCGTCTTTATCCTTTTTCATACCTGAATAAACCTCTAGACCTGAATAGTGAGAGAGAAGAAGAAAAATTTCCTTAGTAAACGCATTACTGATGTTAGGAATTGCAGATTTATTCACAAACATTGGAATAGAGAGGCTTTTTATTCCAAAATGAGAAAATGGATTTTTAACTTGTCTAAAGTGGTAACCGGTGCAGGACCCCAAAAACAACATACTACACAAAATTATCAAACGAAGGGCCATACAACACCATCAGTCATAGAAAAACTTCTCGTATAAAGCAAGAGAATCTTCCGATTAGAGCTTGCCTACAAGAGCCAGACAATACAAAAATAGTAACCATTCCACAATTGGTTTCATAAATAGAAAAAAGAATCACTAGAAAAAGTTTTAATTGTCGTCCATAATGCCATAATTCTTATTTCTCTTGGCTTCTAGGAATACTTTTGAAATTAGTGTCTAAAATACTTGAAGTGAATACCTCTCTCAATAATGCAAGGTTAAACAATAAAAATAAGTCCCATAGCCCAAGACTAAATTTAGAAATAAGGCATCTCCAAAAAGAATGGGTTAAAATCGTCGGCGATGGCTTTCTATCAAAACACACTGTTCCAATTCGCATCGAACAAACTGACCTATATGTGGTGACTGACAATCCCTCAATTCTTGAGCAAGCCCCATTTATGAAACGAATTTTTCGCCAGAAACTTGGTCAAGAACAAAAAAACCAACTTTTCAAGATTAAAAATGTGAACTTTATTTTAGATGCTGAATTATTTTTTAAACAAAAATCTTCAATAGGGGAAAATTTTTTACAGAAAAACAATAAGATCTCTATTCACCCTTTTTCTCCTGAATATAAGTCTCTAAAAAAAAGAGCCGAGCAGGAATTTCATTTTTTGGATGATCCTTCATTAAAAGAAAAACTCATATCTTTATTTATCCAGAAATCTTCCCATAAAAAGGGAGGTTAGCCCAACTGATTTATATTTTATTATCTCAAAATCCTTGGATTTTTTTTCCAAAAATGTCTTTATGTCATATTCAATTTCGCTATCTCTACCCAAAAATAAGGCTATTCCTTTTTTGTCTAAAAATGCAAAGATAAATTGCAAGAATTTAGTAAAATCTGAATCAGAAAAAAAACGACACAAATTACGTCTTTTATCCGCTCCTTCCCTATTTTTTTCTTTTTTAAAATAGGGAGGATTAGAAACAATTAAGTTATATTTTATGTTTGAGTATAATTTCGAGGAACTAAATGAATCAAAATCAGAGTTATAAAACTTAACCTTATTTCTTTCATCCTGATTCAAAAAAAAGACCGTGTTCTTATGGAAAAAACCTTGAAATAAACCCTGAAGCTCGAGGAAATGGAAAAGAAAAACATTCTCCAATTGTCTCATAGTTTCAATACCAACAACTCCACAACCAGAACAAAGATCTAGACCTCTAATGGGATAATTTTTTGGAAAATTGTCTTTGATTAATTTTGAGCTTTCATTCGCAAGAAATAAAGAGTCTTCTGAAAACTTATAAAACTCTGGCTGACAATACTTCAAATGTTTTAAGGACATCTTCAAACCGTTGACCCTTTCTAATGATATGGATTTCTTCGGAGTTTAGAAATCTGACAATTGTAGAGGAGTGGCCCGATAAGACTAGTTGGTCAGAATGAACAATAGTTGCACTTGGAGCATGCTTTTCACGAAAAACCTGAGCATCATCCTTATTAAGAATCGGTGACTCTCCACTTAAGTTAAGGCTTGTTGTTATAACTGCCTTCCCTTCCAAGCCATCGACAAGACCTCTGAAAAAGTTTCCTTGCAGGCAACGGATGCAGACAAAATCACTTCCTTGAGAAATCCAAGAGGGTATATCTTTTTTGGCCCATTCTATAGGCAAACCTAAGGTTGTTTCCAATCCAAAAAAAGACTTCATCCAATCATCTGAAATGCTTTCTGGAAGTTCAAAATATTCTCTTATATGATCTATACAGGAAAAAAGTATAGAAACTGGTTTGTTTGTATTAATTTTTTTTATTGTATTAATTTGATCGTAATTTTTTTTTGAAAGAATGCAACCACCAATCCCCCAAACAGTATCAGTTGGATATATTAAAACCCCATTCTCTTTTGTTACATTCATATTCTTCTCTTAAATAAAAATTATTGAATCAACCACCATAGCATCGACTTCTTCTTATGGCCTAATTTGAATAATTTATAAAGGCAAAAATGCTTAAAATGGCTTGAGGTTAATTTTTTACTATAAAAAGAATACTCTAGCTGAAAATTCGCTCTTTTGTAATTGTTATCTATATTAGAAATAAGCTGCTTTAAGCTCTTATTTTCCATGATCTTAAAAGTTAAATACCTATGATAGTCATTATTTTCATTCAAAAGATCTTTTATCTTATTCTTAAAAAAGGTTGTTTCCATTATTTCTTTATCTACAACTGCAACTAAAAAAGATAATTCTCCATAACTCATCTTTTTTATCTTTTTCTCCTCAAGATGGTCCTTAAGAAATAAAAAACTTTCTGAATATAACTTCTTTTTCAAGAGCAAATAAGAAATAAAAAATAAATAGTCAAAACTTTTTCTATTGTCTTTAGACAATTCTCTTATATCTAACAAGTTCCAATTTATATCGATATTCTTTAACAGTGCTTTAAATTCTTCCGCTTGAAAGTAGTAGTAGAAGTTAAGATAAGTAAAAAACATTTTCTTTAAAGTTTTATCTTTTAAATTCATTTTTATATAATTAAACGCTTTAAAAAGTGACTTCTCTAATTTCATCTTTTCACTTTTTGTGATCCCTGAAAAAATAGGATTGAAGATAAAATAAGCAGGATCTATTTTCAAAATTAATTTTATTTTCTTCTCAACTCTGTAATAATTATCAAATTTTAACGCTAATAGAATTTCCACTAAACTTTTTAAATAAACAGATTCAAAGGAATCAACTTTTGATAAGAAATTAACAGCCTTATCAAGATCAAGTTTGGATTTTTTTCTACTTTCAAGAAAAGTGAGAAGTTCTTCAAAGAAAGATATAAATTTTTCTACTTTTACTAACTCTTGTTTTTTTTTACTATAATTTACTAAAAATTTTTTCTTTTCTTCTTTTTTAAAAGGGACTTTATTCAAAAGACTTTGTGTATTTTTTCCCAATAAAAGGCGGTAAAATATCTTTTGCTCACTAGGGATAACAATTTCACATCTCTTCAAAAGTTTTCTAAACTTTTCTTCGTCAAAACCTAAAGAAAAAAATATTTGAGATGAAAATGTATCCATCTCTGAACAATCTTCCACCACTCTCGCCACCTTAGAGTTTTTTTCCAAAAAAACTCCGCCGAAAGTGATACGAGGGTTTATGCTAAATTTTTTAAAGTTTAATGTTTCAAGTTGTTTTTTTTTTTTACATTTATTGTTTGTGCAACAGCGCTCGGGAAAATTAAAGAAAAGCTGCTTGATTTTGGAAATAGGTTATTTAAGGTATTCTTGTAAAAAATAAAGACTCCTAAAAGAATAAGCAGTAATAGCAAGAAAATGTAAAAAAGGAAGCGATCATTTCTATTTGGCTCTTCTATCACTTCATACCTTTTTTTCAACTTTTTCTTCCTTATTTTTTTCCTCTTAGATTTTTTTTCAGATATGCTTTTTTTTGATACTTCCGCCGGTTTTTCTATCTTATTTACTTGCTCGTTTTCCTTAACGTCCATCTTGCCAGGCTCTTCTGGAAACTCTAAATCATTAGACTCAGGTAAGATTTCCTCTTCTTTACCTTCATGATCAGACTTTTTAATTTCTGGAAACTCTAAATCAGAATTTTTGGGGAGAGAAGGATCTGCTTCAGAAGTTCTAGAAAATTCTGATTTCTCTATTTCACCCTCTATAAATATACTTTTTGCTTCTGAAACAGGGTTAAAAGTTTGCTTTTCATCATTATATATATACTTATCAAGAAACTCTTTTTCTTTAACCTGAAACCAAAATCCATTACCAGAACAAATTTCATCTTCACTTATAAGGTTTCCTTTTTTTATAAGCTCAATAACTCTTTCCTTTGAAATCGGTCCCAATATTTGATTTTGATGTGTCCTAATTAACCAGTTTTTTTCCATTTTGCTCTCTAAAAAAAGAATCCTAATAATCCTTTTAAATCTTCATCATTAAATTTTAAGCCTGCACTTACTGTAGCACTTCTTCCATCATTAAAAACATTATCCAACGTTGTTTTACCATAAATTACATTCCACATCTGAGTCTCGGATGAAAGCCTCAAATTAGCTCCTTTTGACTCACTATAATCAAAGACCTCCATTGAAAACTTCGATCCCCAATCATTTTTAAGGTAATCAACCCCCACACCGCCAGTGGACTCAATAACTCCTCCTCTAAAAATCCAATTCTGAATCTTTCTTCCTAGCATCGCATTAAACTTAAATGTATTTTTATCGACAGACTTTGTAACTGTCTCTGAAGAAACACCGTTGGTAACAACTGTTTTCTTAGTCTCTTTTTCAATTCCTTCTTTGCTTGTCGTTATACCCAATTCATATAACCTTTCCGGAGAAGAAAATACACTCAATTTTAAAGATGATAAAGCTCCTTCTGTGGTGTCTACTCCACTAAATAAAGATAACTCAGTTCGAATGGAATCTACTTTACTTACCAATTTATTGACTGAAGAAATAGCCTCTTTAACTTCATCAGCTAATTCACCATCCCTTAGAAGAGATCCAAAGGTTCCTTTCCCTTTTTTTACATCAGAGATTATTTCCTTCATATCAGTTGATAAATTTTCCAGATGACCCATCGTATTTTTTATTTTTGAAACCGTATTCTCTACATTTTGACTGCTCATTGAGCCTCTTAGATCTGTAGATAAACTCTCAAAGTTTGAAATTGCATTACCAAAACTTTCTTTATTGATAACAAGAATATCTTTTAAATTCTCTGCTACTTCCCTGGCATTTATTGTTAAGCCACGAAAGTTTCTTATCATTAACTTTAATTCAGAATCCCCTTCTTTAGAGATTAAGCCTTCTTTCAAAGCCCCAACTAAATCCTTTACATCACCTAAAATAGTTGATGTATCTTTTAGAATATTTTCAATTCCTGCTTTATCAGCAGCAACAACAAAACCATTTTCTTTTAGACGAGGTTTTCCTCGCGCAACTTTTATCTCTAAATATTTATCACCAAGAAATCCAACGGACTTAACAATTAAATTTGAGCCATCTGTAACTTTTATTCTTTTTAAAATTCGAAAAGTAACAAGTGCATTATTTCCATGAAGCTCAATCTTTTTTATCTTTCCAGCAGTTATACCTGCTATTTTTATTGGAGTTTTTGGAAAAATCCCTGAAGCATCCTTTAGGATCGTTCGATAATTTATGTATTCTCCAAAGCCAGATTGAAAAGATGTTATCTTAAGTGACATATAAACAATTGATGCCATTGTAAGTAATGCAAGAATGCCTACCTTTAACTCACTCATAAAGCTAAAAATTCCTGAACTAATTTATTTTGCGAATTCACAAAATCCTCAACAGGAAGAAACTCTACGATTTTACCATGGTCTAAAAAAGCCACAAAGTCGGAAATTTCTAATGTGACCTTTACATCGTGGGAGATTATTATTGAAGTCATCCCTCTTTTTACATTTTTTCTATAGGTGTTCAGTATAAGATCATTGACCATTTTGGTCGTAATGGGATCTAACCCAGTAGTTGGCTCATCATAAAGCATTATATCTGGATCTAAAGCCAAAGCCCTCGCTAAACCAACTCTTTTTCTCATCCCTCCAGAAAGTTCGGAAGGTAACTTAAAAAAAGATTCGACATTGATTCCGACTGATTCAAGTAATCCGTATACTTTTTCTTCCACCTCATCTTCACTTAAATTTGTGAACTCAATTAAAGGAAATGCGACATTTTCAAAAGCGCTTAAAGAATCAAATAAAGCTGCGTATTGGAATAGCATACCAAAGTGCCTTCTAAATTTCTTCAATTCAAATTCACTTAATTCATTTAAATTCTTTCCAAGAACAAAAATAGAACCATATGTGGGCTTCAAAAGGCCTAGTATGTGTTTTAATAATGTAGATTTTCCAGCACCAGAAAAACCTAAAATTGTTGTTATTTTATTTTTCGGTATACCAAAGGATAGGTTGTTTAATACAGTTTGACCTCCCAACACGGTTGTTAGGTCTTTTATATAAACAGCTTCCTCTTTCTCGAAATGACTCATAAAAAACCTTTCAACCACCCATAAATTGAACCAAAAAACTGGTTAAAATGTAATCTAAGATTAAAACAGAAATCATTCCCCAAACGACTGCTTGGTTAGTTGCCTTACCAACTCCAGCAGCCCCTTGCTCTACTTTAAAGCCAAAATAGGTCCCAATTACTGAAATTATAAATCCAAAGAAAAAAGACTTTATTAGCCCTTGTCCAATATCTTCTACAAACATCCACTTTCCCAACTTCGAAAAGTAAATTGTTCCATCTATCATCAAAGCTTTCGTCCCCACAAAGTAAGAACCTACATTTCCAATAAATAAAAATATACTCGAAAGCATGGGTAAACAAAGAGATGCAGCTATGATTCTTGGAACTGCTAGGTATTGGAAGCTACTTATCCCCATTACCTCTAAGGCATCTAATTGCTCCGTAACCTTCATACTACCTATTTGAGCCGCCATAGCAGACCCAGACCTTCCAGCCACGATCAATCCGGACAAAACAGGAGCAAGTTCTTTTGCCAAAGATAATGCAACAACTGGACCGACAAGCGAATCTACAGATATAAGTCTAAATCCAAAATAAGTTTGATACGCCATTACCATACCTGTAAAGGCACCTGAAAGAGCGATAATAAAAATACTCTTATTTCCAATATCATATAATTGAGAAACTAACTCTTTTAATCGAAAAGGATGTTTGGGCAACCAGTAAAAAAACTTAAAGATGAAAAAAATTATACGCCCCAAACCATTTAGATTATTGGTCAGAGAAAACCCTAATCTCTCAACAATAGAAACAAAAAATTTAATAAGTTTGTTCATAAAACCCAGATAGTTTTCTAATCGCTATTTAAACTACTGAATTAGATTATAAACTCTAGGTATCCTTGGAGAAAGCTGACAAAATAATTCATAAGGAATTCGATTAAGCTCATCAGAAAGGTCAAGTAACTCAGAAGAGTCTTCTCCCCATATTCTAAAAGTTTCACCGACATTAACTTCATTTTTAAGAGATGATGGAAACAAAATATGGGCCATATCCATACTGATTCTACCAACAACCCTGGCAGGGTGACCCTTATAAGAAAACCTCGCTCCTTGGTAAGTGCTTAAAAAGCCATCTCCATAACCAATTGAGACGATACCAATTAAGCCATCTTCAGGACATGGGATGGCCCCATATCCTAGAGGATCACCTTTTTTTACATTAAAAGTTGAGATAATTGTAGTTTCCAGGCTCGATATGTTTTTCCCCTTCCAAAAACTTTTTTTCCTAAAATTGCTTGCAAGGCTAGAGGGGCCATAAAGAATCAAACCAGGTCGAACATGACTTTCTTCCAATCCAAATTTCTGCTCGATAGCGCCAGAGTTTGAAATGGAACTTTTTTCAATTGTGATTCCATTATCTCTAAATGACTGTTTCAATTCTCTAAAAAGCTTAAACTGGTTATTAGTTTTTTTTATTTTATCTATCGACAGGAAAGATGAAGAGAAATGGGACATAAGGTGAGATATATGAGTTCTTTTATGTTTTTTCAGAAGGTCAATGGACTTTTCTAAATCTTTATCAGAAATGCCAAGACGATTCATCCCCGTATTATATTTTAAAACTAAAGGAATGTGATTATAACTTTTATTTTCGAGAAAGATTTTTAAATCCTCCAACCTTGATATAACAGGTGTAATCCTCCTACTTCTATAAATATTCCAATTTATCCCTAGGTCTAGTTGGATATCTGAAAAAACATAAACCTCAAATTCACAATCGCTTAGAGAATCACGTAGATAAGCCCCCTCCTCAATTGTGGCCACACCAAATTCTTTTATACCAAGAACCTTATTGGCGTATTGTACGATAGGGACCATCCCATGACCATAAGCATTGGCTTTCACCATAAATATGATTTCATTATTAGGAACTAAAGTTTTAAGAAAACTAAAGTTTTCACCCAAAACATTAAAATCAACACAAAGTCTCGTTCTATACCTCATATAAAATTAAGGTCTCCTCTATAGAAATTCACTAGGTTTAAAAACACGTTCAGGCTTCTTCCTTTCACGGTCTTTTAACTGAAGATCTTTTATAAAATTTCCTTCTACACTTTTAAAACTTAATATTGGCTTTTCAAATGAAATAAACTCCCCATTATTATTAAAACAATAACGACGGTAAGGGAATGAGGTTATAACATCCTCTAAAATATTGGATAATTCCTCTTTCTTATCCTCATTTGTCAAAAAGTACACTCTTATATTTGACTCAAAAGTGAACTTTAAAGAATCTGTAAAGCTTCTTTTCACCTCACCAATAAAGTCTCTTATAAAGTTTTCCCAGTCCAGTGAGTTGTCATTTTTTTCATCTATAAGTGAGTTTAGAAATGCAGTGAAATCAACACAAGCTTTCTCCCCTCCTTCTTTTTCAACTAAAGATAAAAATGACCAAAAGTTCAGAGATTGACTCTCAATCTTATCCAACTCTTTAATAGACTTAACACGAAACTTTAAAAAATAAGAATCTAAAAATGTTTCAAAAAAAGCAAAGTCAAATTTATTATACCAAGCTTGATCATTTAGCCTTAAGAAAATAATTTTTTGACCTCTATTAATCTCATCTTTAACAACCAGTGATACAAAGTCATTGTCAAATATTTCTGATGCCACCTGAACACTCATTCTTTGCGTCGCAACATTTATATAATTTAAACCTTCATCAGAGCCCCATAAACTTGGCAATTTTACATATTTTTTAAAGTTAAATAATTCCGGTGAGTCAATTTTTTTTGAAACATTTCCAATTTCGTAAAAGGAATACCCTTTAATAAATTCATTATTT
>PAZA01000096.1 GCA_002715375.1 Halobacteriovoraceae bacterium | reverse complement strand
TTAAGGTATTTTTTCGACTTTAAAAAAGAAAATAATGGTACGGCTGGTTGACCACCACCTGCTTGCGAGTAATCAATTTGTCCATAGGGAGGATCTCTATCAAATTGTGTCGAAGTCTTTTTAATTGCGACTCCCCCCATAACAGCTGTTTCACCTGATCTTACATCGACTTCACTATTTAACTTATTGGAAGTAGTTGATGCAGAACCATCACCTTGGCTAACGCCAACAGAGACTTGAAGACTAATTATTTCTTTATTTTTTGATTGAAGTTGAGGTTTTACTTCTAAATTAAACTTTGCAGTTGTAGTTTGCTTAGTAGAAAATTGTCCTTTTGCTGCTACAGAAGAAGATGTTGTTGTTTCTTTGCTGATTGTTCCCTTTTGTCCATCTTTAACAATAATCATACCTGACTGTACAACTCTTGCGTAGCCTGCAGCTTTAGCAGAAGCCAGTTTAGGAAAAAGATTCGAGATAGTTCCGGCTAATGTTCCATTGGAATCGGTATAAATGTCTCCTGCTTTCGATCTTCCATATTTAATAACTCCACCACCACCACTCATTAGTGGGCTCCATTTAAAACCAAATATTTTCATATATTCTTTTACTACTTCTACAAACTGTGCGGATATTTTAATCATCTTTTTAATTGGTAATGATTTTTTTACTTTTGAAGCCTTAAATTCTAAAAAGTTATAAAAGGCTACTTTTCCTCCCGCTTTTTGAACGACTCGTTCTCTTTCTGCTATTGTTGCAATACTACCCGGTATAAAGGCTTTGGCTATCTTTTCAGCAAATGCAATATCTGACTGAGCATCAACTCTCCCAACTAGCCAAAATGTGCTATTAACAACTCTTACTCTTGCTTTTTTTAAACCCATTCTATGAAGTTCTATCTCCATTTTTTCCGCTACTTTTAACTGGGTTTGATGTGAAAGTTCAACAAAGTTCAAAACATCTGGATAACCTTTAAGAACTATATTTATCATTCCCATATCATCAGGAACAACTATTTTTCCTCCAACATAAACGTTCTTTCCCTTTATACCTATTTCAATTCCCTCAATATCTCCTAAATACTCTTTTAGTTCCATAACTTTACTAGACAAATCACTTGAGGTAATTGTTAACAGGTATCTAGCTCTGATATCACCCACTGTATTTCTTATTATGACGGATGTTTTGCCAGGCTTAAGACCTTTAAAGGTAATTTCTCTTTTTTGAGGAATAATTTGATAGGTTAATATTGAGTTATTACCAACTTGAATTTTAGTTGAAGGAGCAAAATCCAACTGAATAATTCTATCTATACCCAAAACTACTTCTAACGGTTGTTCTTTCACCTCTCTATTGCTTTGAGGATATATATTAAGACTTATAAAGAAAAATGCCGTTAAAATTTTTAACTTAATTCTTAGATTCAAATCTCAGCCTACTGTTTTTTATACTTTTCAGAAAAAAATGATTTAGCTTTGGCCATATTTTCTTTCCCAACTAAATCAAACATACGAGTTCCCTTTAAAGCAACTTTCTTATCATCATTATTATTTCTCAAAATCAAAAATGGTTTCTTTCCTGTCTCTTCAATTAAATAAATCATTTTTTGGACTTGGTAAGGCTCTAGCTCAAGTGTTACTGTATTATATTGGCTATATGTATTTAACTTCATAGTTCTAACAGCATTAGCTCCCTTGATTCCTATAAGAGGAATAGAGTTCGTCATACTTATACCCGTTGATAAAACTAGAACATCTTGAAGAACAGTATGTACAAAAGAAAGATCTTTCCTACTACCTGACGTAAAATCTATTACACCAACCACATCGACTCTATCACCAGGCTTAATAAGCTTACTTACAGCTTGCTGTTCAGTTATAGTTATACTCATTGCCCTCTTCCCTAAACTTATCTGTCTTGATAAACCTGTTGAAGAGCCAGGATAAGTTACCCGTGGTTTCGTTATTTGTTCACCTTTCAAAATCGGAACTGTAGCAATGGTATTTTTTAATTCTTCCCTCGAATTAAAGGCATGCTTGTGCTTGAAAGAACTAGGCACTGAAATTTCCTGAAGTTTTGAATCATCTATAAGTTCTAGTTCTTGAATATCGACCTTTGCTATAACAACCGGAACCTCTCGACCAAATTTGGTTTTAAAGTTTTGCTCTCTTTCATCAATAAATGTATAGACCATAAACATTGCGATACTAGCAATAACCAAAGCCAGAGTAAAAGCCCGAGTGTTCATTTTTTTACTAATCCTTTATTTAATAAAGTATTCAGGGTATTTTATCAAAAAGGAGACTAGGAACCCTGATTTTTAAAAGGTGAATCTATTTTCCGACTATTTAATTGATTAGTTTGATAAACTACATGAAGAGGATATAGAAACACCACTTAGGTTATCTACAAAAACATTATTTTCACTAAAGATATAAGAAGCAGAACAAACTCCATATGCTGAAAAGACTTTTATTAAGCCACTTACTGTGTCTTCAATTCCATTATCACAAGTATCATCCCTTGGTCTAAGAGATGGAACCCTAAAACAAGGACCTAACTGGCTCTCCCCTCTTTGTTCTTTGGAAAAGCCAAACGAATAAGCTCCAACACTTCTAATTCCTTTACTTAAATAGCTATCCATATCCTGATTAAACGGCAAAGTAGAGTTATTCCTAATACTGTAGAAAAAATATCCTCTTAAAGTTTTTTGCTGATTTATTGAAGCATTTATTCCCCCGACGACACTAACCATTACTGCAAAAAATAAAATAAAAAATGGTAAAAAAATTATGAACTCGAATATAGCTTGCCCGCTTTCTGATTTTATTTTTTTATTTTTAGCACTTTTCCACACATTAACATCCATTATCATAAATAGTCGTATGAGATGAACAACCTCCTCCATCAATAGCAGAAAAAGCTTCACAAATTCTTTCTATGCACTCTTGCCTTGAAGGTTCTCTTCCTAAAAAAGATTCTGAAATCAAAGTTATTGGACCTTTTCCACCGATCATAGAAGAAACTCCAAAGTCCATTTTAAAAGTAATATAATTTCCAATAAAAGGCTTGTTGGCAAAAGAACCAGGGTTATTAACCATAAGCTCTGGACGAGTTCCTCCAATTAAATATTCCACTTTAAACCTATCATAAACTTCCTTAGCCTTTTCAAAGGCACTAGAATCACCATTTTGAACCGAGTTATTGTTTTCATCACTAACCAAATAAGCACGACTGGCATTAAAAACTGCATAATGAGCATAGAAACCATTTGTTGCATTAAAAGCAATTCTTACGAAGGTTAACAAAATGGTAAAAATAACAGAAAATGATACCAGAAATTCAATTGTTGATTGGCCAACTTCCTTTTCAAAATTTCGTTCTTTATCTTTCATAAGGAGCCGTGGGTGTAAAAAACCTTGTTGAATTATCACCTACATAAGATTTATGAACCCCAGTATAATCTTCTTCCGGGTTAACAGAAGGATTTATGCTGCTTTCATATAAACTATGTCTGTAGCTAACCATAAAAACCTTTCTAAGCGCTGTAAAAAACTCTGAATCTTTACCCAAAAACCTCTTAAAAACAGGTGAATTAAAAACGGCTACAGCGAGAGAAACAACGACAGCAGTTAAAAAAATATATTCGACGACCGTCTGTCCTTTTTCATTTTTATTTAAATTAAATTTTTCCATAAATCTCAATTCCCAACCAACCCCAAGAAAGAAAAATTACAGGAGTGAAAGGTATTTTCATTCCAAAAGCATATATCTTCGAATAGTTTTTTCTTTTTATGTGCTCTATTATATTACTTAAATTTTCAAATATATTTAAAAGTATACAAAAGCTTGTAACAAGAATTGTAACCCAAAGAAGGTTTAATAAAAATAAATCTTGAAAATCTGTAGGCACAAGAAGAAAAAAAGTTGCCAAAAGCTTACTATCACCACCCGCCATAATTTTTGATGGATGAAGAAAAAAAACGAACCCTAAAGCTAGGAAAATAATAGAGTAAATATAATGCCCAAAAATAAAAAAATAATATTCCTTGAATACAGATATGAAGAAAAAATACAAAATAGTATTCAAAATAATATACTGATTTGGTATCTTTCTATACCTAAAATCCAAGTAAGTTATTATTAAAAGCTCAAATAAAAGGAACAAATAAAGAGGCATTGGAATCATTGAACACCATTAATATAACCACTAAAAAAACAACCTCTACTACATACCCCTGTGCTTAATTGTTGAGTGAGAGCATAGTTTAAAGACCCAATCGAATCATCAATAACCTCACCAAGACCACCAATGATTTTCATGCCAATAAAAGCCATAATTCCAAAAATCATAATATATTCAACCAGGGCTTGACCACTCATAACATTGATCCAAGTATTTCCATTATTAATTTTTCTACCAAATTGAATTATAACTTATTGGAAATTTTCAGAGCAAGAGGGACAAAAGTTTGACTCTTTTACATTCAAAGTTAAGGAAGATCTTCTTTTAAAAAGGAGTTTAAGGTTATTCGAATAAAGCCAAAAAGATAAGTCATTCGCTATTCGATTTCGTCAACCATTCCACCGGCTTTGTCGAAAACTTTATTGATGATTCCCTGTAGCTTTTCAAGAGCTATGTCTTTGAACTTAAAAACAATTATTGCCACAACAGCAATCAGAAGAATGTATTCGGTTGACGTTTGACCTTCTTCATCTTTGAGGTAGTTAATAAATTGTTTATACATAACAATGCTCCTTAGGTCTTATTCTCCTTTCGGTTAAAGAGCATTCAATCTTTACACCCAAAAGAAAAAAGTTCTAAGCCTAAGTAAATTATAATATATTTGCCTACTGCGCAAAAGCCAAATTGAAGCGATCTTCTTAAATAGAAATTATTTATCCATTAATTTTACCTTAATTTTAAGTAGTTAAAGCTCCAAAAAAAATTAAGATTTGGCCTTAATTAAGGAATATTTCCGTTCTTAGTGCCCTTATGAATATCCTATGAGAGTTGCTTTTGCTATAATCAATGAGGGTTCTGTGCTGGCCCTACAGAGTTTCGCCCTACAACACTTTTGTATCGGAGCGATCCCTGACCATGGTGAGCAAGCTCAAACTTTACCTTTTTGATAAAGTTTTTGAGAAGCCTAAAGTGGTTACTAATTGCTACCACCTGTCAAATGACGGGCGGAACCGAACTTGAGCCAGCCAGGGCCTTTTTTTCTTAATTCCTTCAATTTTTTTACAAGAGACTTGACCAACAATAAGTCCTTGTTAATCATTAAATAATGGAAACCATCACACCATTACAAAAACTTTCCACAGACTGGGTAGAACAATTAGCCTTAGAAGAACTTAATATGGAAGAATCTGGTGTTGTTCATATGAATGAGCATCTAGACCCTATCCATTTTCTTGAAGAGTCTTCAATTGAGTTTATGAATCAGTTAAGGGAAAGGTGTGAAATTTATGCCATGAAATTTAATGAGTTTAGAGGTGGAACAAACTCAGGAAACCAAATTAAAATTTTTAAAATATCTAATACTGTCAATGACTTCATGCTATTCCGCTGTTCTCTCAGGCTTGTCTTCGCCAGAAAAGCAAATGACCTTATTTCGATCGGCTTTCTTAATAATGGAAAGGATGTATACTCTGCTAGACTAAAAGCGAAGGAAAACCCAAAGCAAAGTCCACATGAAATCAAAGCATTTGTGGGGCCATTTATGGATATCTCTTGGAGATTTCAAGGGGAATTGGTGAATTTGGATGCTTTAGTTAGACACTACCTCTCTGAATTTATAAGACAATCTGCCCGTTAAAATAAATCAAGAAATGTTAAATATAAGTTATGGCGCCGCCTTTCTTAGATTTCTTTGAAGACTCTGATTGAGCAAGTCTAAACCTTTTCTTTGTAAACTCTAAAGACTCTTTAATTGAGGGAAGCTTTATATTCAGAAAGCTTTCCATATTTGATAGGTCCATTTCGAAATGCATTTCTTCAAGAAGACTCATTTCTATATAACTAAGCAGGGGAAAATTCCACTTCCCTTTTATTATTAATGAATCAGATTGAGAGAAAACTTTAGAATAAAGCTTTGCGAACTCGTAATGAGTCATTAAATCAGTACTACTTACTTGAAAGACTCTATTTCTAACCATATTTTCGAAGCATAATTTAATTAAAAACCCTAGATAATAAATGTCTAAGAACCCTATTTTAACGTGATTATCCCATTGAAGGCTTTTTCCTTCATATATAGAATTTTCCAACTTCTCAAACCAGTTTGAAAATTTCTTATTAATTCCTCTGCCATAAAAATTACAACAGCGAAAAACCATATAGTCTAAAGATGTTTTTTGAACAAAGAATTCAGCGGTTGCTTTTGTTTTCCCATAGAGGGACGCTGAGTCTGGTATATCCGTTTCAATATACTTTCTATTCGCACCACCAAAAACATAGCATGAAGAAATATAACAAATTTGAGATTTATAACGTTGACAAAATTCGGTTACATTAAATAGTCCCCCACTATTTAAGGCATCTGCATATTCTACGTTTTCATCACATTTTGTAATAGAACTTAAACCAGCTGCATAAATGGTTAAATCGGGACGAAAAGTATAGAGGGCCATTTGAACGTCATCTTTTTTCAGAACATCACATGGAAATGTAACAACACCATTAATAGATACTGGGTTATTAAAATACGTTCCAATAACCTTAAAGTCTTTTTTTAAAACTTCTGCTAAATTTGAACCAACAAAGGATGAAATTCCAAAAATGAGAACAACTTTTTGGCTGGAAGAATTACTTAAATCAAATGAAATTTTCTCACTAACCATTTTTTAAATCTCTTGAAAAAGAAACCCTTGCTTCATTCGAAGCAAAGGGTCAACTTCATAACCTTATCCTATCAATTTAAGCGCAATATTCGGGTACTGATTCGCCTGAGTTAGAACGGAAGTACCAGATTGGAGAAGAATGTTGTTTTTTGTTAAAGAAGCAGTTTCCTCAGCAATATCAACATCTCTAATCCTTGAATTTGCTGCACTTAAGTTTTCATCGCTAATACCTAAGTTATTAATAATCGATGTTAACCTATTTTGCAGTGCACCCAAATTCGCTCTGACACCGTTCACTTGTATCAGGCTGTTGTCTAGCTTCTTCAGAGATACTTGTGCCCCTTGCTTAGAACTAACCGTCTCTGCAGTTAAACCTAAAGCAGCCAAGGTAGCGTCTGCAGAAGTTCCATCATAACGAATTCTATCCAAAATAGGATCATTATGGACACCAATTTGAAACTCAAGCTGTCCACCTGTCCCATCAAGGAGCTTAATACTGTTGAATTCAGAGGAACGTGAGATACGGTCGATTTCTTCTTTAAGTTGTTGAAACTCAATATCAGAAAATCCCCTTTCTGTATCTCCAATCGTGTCAGAAGCAGCTTGGACAGCAAGCTCTCGTAACCTAATGATAATGTTTGAAATCTCACTAAGTCCTCCTTCAGCTGTTTGTATAAGAGAAATAGCATCATTTGCGTTTCTCTTAGACTGCCTCGATGATCTAATCTGCGACTTTAAGTTTTCACTGATAGCTAAACCAGCAGCATCATCACTTGCTCTTGTAACTCGTTCACCAGAAGACATTTTTCTAATATTGTCATTCAAATGTCTTGTAGTGTTCCCTAAAGCTCTTTGAGCAGATAAAGAAGCTACGTTCGTGTTTATTCTTAAACCCATAACCTAATCTCCCTTCTTCATTAATTACCTCCTGTAAAAAAGTGAGCATCCTGCCCAATATTGTTAATATTAAAATTTCGTTACCATAAGCCGGATAAGGTCATATGGAATATTAGCCGACAATCAGTGTTTGCAGGCGCACCAATTGCTTATCCCCTTTATTGGGTATACTTATTATAAAAAGTTAAGCTCAAAACTATTACATCTGAGAAGCTGCATTAATGAGTTGTAGTGCATTCCTCGAAGATGTATTTGCC
Source organism: Halobacteriovoraceae bacterium (assembly GCA_002715375.1). Taxonomy (GTDB): domain Bacteria; phylum Bdellovibrionota; class Bacteriovoracia; order Bacteriovoracales; family Bacteriovoracaceae; genus UBA7317. The sequence continues at coordinate 21,906 of PAZA01000096.1, read as the reverse complement.
TGCGCCAAAACAGAAGTACCAGCTTGGACTAAAATATTAGCTCTTGTTAACTCAGCAGTTTCTTTTGCAATGTCTGCATCTCTTACTCTAGAATTTGCAGCGGATAAGTTTTCTATACTAACTTGTATGTTGTTTATCGTTGACTGCAGTCTATTTTGGAGAGCACCAAAATCTGCTCTAATTGCAGAAACAGACACAATTGCCTGATCAATAGAAGATAAAGAGTTTTGGGACGAAATTTTATCAGCAACAGAGGCTAGATTTAACCCAAGAGCAGCAACATTAACATCAGCACTAGAAGCATCAAAAGTCAGTCTATCACTTATTGGATCATTTCTAGTACCAATTTGAATATCAAAAACAGCTCCTGTACCGTTAAGAAGTGGAACTCTGTTGAACTCAGTCGAGTTGGCAATTCTATCAATTTCCGAAGTTAGTTGCTCAAATTCAACGTTCAGAAATTTTCTTTCAGTTCTTCCAATAGTATCTGAGGCAGCTTGAACAGAAAGTTCTCTCAGCCTAATTAAGATATTTGAAATTTCTGCCAAGGCACCTTCGGCAATTTGAACCAAAGAGACACCATCTTCAGCGTTTCTTTCGGCTTGTCCTAAACCTCTAATTTGAGCCTTTAAATTTTCACTAATTGCTAAGCCGGCTGCATCGTCACCCGCCCTATTAATTCTTTCACCGGAGGAGAGTTTTTCCAATGTCCTGCTAAGTTCAAACCTGGTTTTACCCAAATTTCGGCGGGCATTCAGAGAGGCCACATTGGTATTAATCCTAAGTCCCACGACATCCTCCTTGATTTAATGGGCCAGACAAGATTCCTTCTCGTCAGGGGATTTGCTTAAAAACGAAAATATATTTCGCTTCCAGAACAAATATCGGCCATAAAAAAAAAAAGTTTAGGGTTAAAACACTTTTCTTAGTTTTTTTTATAATAGGAAAATTTTTCCTATTAAAATTAATTTAATCATTATTATTAGAATGAACTTAATGATTATTACCAATTTAAATGAAAAGCCCGAACTTTTTGAACAAACACTTAATCTTATAGAGGATTCTCTTGGTTATTTTGAACCATACCGATTTGATATAGACTTCCACCCTTTAATGGAAAAAATGAATTGGAAAAATAATTATGTAATCTTTGATCAAAAAAATAATCTCGTTGTAAGTCATATTGGAGTCAATGTCAGGATTTTAAAGAATAGCTTTATGACTTCTCCTATTGCTTTACTCGGAGGTATAAGTGTTCATAGAGACTATCGTGGAAAAGGTTTATTTAAAAAACTTATGGACTATGTTGTTAGTAAATTTAATAAAAAGGTAAGCCTTTTTATTTTATGGAGTGACCTAAAAGAACTTTATAATAAATTTAATTTTTATGAAGCTGGTATTGTATTTCAAACTGGCAATATGAACCTATCAGAAAACAAATCTATTGAGCTTTTTTTTGAAAAAACTAAATTAAGTAGCTTAAATAAGTCAGAGATACAAGAATTAAAGTTAATTTATGAGTCTTATTCTGAAGAAAATCTAACATATATTGAAAGAGGTGATGAGCACTGGGATATGCTAAAAAACATCACTTCCTGTGACTTATATTTATTTAAAAGAAAGGGTAAGATTCAAGGTTACTTTTTCGCTAACAAAGGCTTAGACCTTCAAAATATTATTCATGAGATAGGTATAAAAAATAGTTTTAAAAAGGAGTTTTTAGATCATATTTCTCCTTATAAGCTATGGTTGCCTGAAAAGTTAAACCATAATGAGGACTTTTCAAAAAATACATTTCTTGCTTTTTTTAAAGTTGGCTCCAAAAAACTTTTCAAAGAGCTTGTTCATCAACTTTCTAACAAAAACATAGTTGTAAAAAATATCTTTAATGAATCTATTTTATATATTGATAGGGATGTCCAGAAAAAAGAATCTATAGAGTATTTTCTTAATTATTTGCTAAATCGAACAGATAAATTTGAAACTAATTTTATTTCCAACCCTATTTACTTTTCAGGACTTGAGAGTATCTGACTAATAGTTTATTTGAGAGTCAAACCTCGGATTAAAAAGATTAGAGCCAATCCCCAAAAAGACCAAGACAAAAATGAAATATCTTTAAAACTTTTTATTGTTTCAGTATTATTAACTAGCACACCACAAAAAAATAATGAAGATGCTAAAAGGGAATAGCCTAAAAAGAATACTCCACTAGTCAGTTTTTTGAAATGTAATTCATATCCTCTATTTATTAATTCTATAGCATATTTCTTTTTAGAAGCTTCTTTTAAAAACCATTTTAGATGTCTAGGAATAACTTTCATAGCAGATAAGAAATCTCTACCTGACCAAACAGTTTCTTCCAAAAGTGAATCTTTTGTTATAGTTTCCTTAACAATATTTCTAATATCCTCACTTAATATAGAAAATAGATCTAAGTCCATTCCTATAGACTTACCAACACCATCTAATGTCATGAGTGCTCTGAATACTATAAACCATTCTGTTGGTAAAAATATTTCATGCTTATTTAAAGTTGAAATTATGGATTTTAAAACCTGTGAAAAGTTTGTTTGCGAAACGGTTAAACCTACAAAAGGAGTTAAAGCTTCTCTAACATCATTAATTAAAACATCTACATCAGGAATTTTGTCATAAGAAGCCACATCTAAAAATTCATAAACCAAGTTTTCATAATTAAAAGTAAGAAGGCTATAAATGATAGCTATAAAATTTTCTCTACTTTTTCTAGCCAAGTTACCGACTAAACCAAAGTCTATTAACCCTATCCTATTCCCCTCTAACAAAAAGAAATTTCCACCATGTAAATCTGCATGGAAGAAACCTTCTTGCAAAAAACTCTTTATAAAAATTTTAACACCAGACTCTAGACAGTCTAAAACATTTTCATTTTGTTTTTTTATTTTTGAAATGTTAGTAAAAGGAATCCCATCTAACCTATCCATCACGATTATATCTTCTTTAAGAAGGTCTTTATAAACCTTAGGAATTACAAATAATTTGTCTGGATCGTGTTTTGAGATCGTAGCTTTTATTCTATCGGTATTCAATGCTTCAATATTAAAGTTTAACTCGTTTTGAAGTCTAATGGAAAAATCTTTTAAAATCCTAGAAATACCTAAATACTTTATTTCTTCACTTGCTTTCTCTGCTTGCAATATTAAGAACATCATAATTGAAAAGTCTGTTTCAATATCTTGAACAATTTCTGGTCTTCTTAATTTGACAACAACTTTCTCTCCACTCAAAAGCTCAGCTTGGTAAACAACCCCGATTGAAGCCTTCCCTATTGGCTCTTCATCAAATGATTTAAAAGTTTCTTCTATTTTTTTTCCTAAAGAATTCTCTATCGAATTCTTAGCGTCTTCAAAAGGAATGCCCTTAACCTGATCTCTAAGTATTTTCATCTCATCAATAAAGGAAGAATCAAAAATATCTTCTCTTGTACTTAGAAGCTGCCCTAATTTTATAAATGTTGGCCCTAGTTCTTGAAAACAGAGCCGTAATCTATAACCTAAAGTCTTTCCCCAATCTCTCTCGTTCTTTGACGACAACTCTTCCCGAATTTTTATTTTTGATTTAGGTAAAACAAAATGAGGAATTTTAGACATAACTCCTGAAGATACAAATTCATCAAAACCATTCTTTGCAAAAATGACTGCGATTTCTTTTAACCTGGCCACATTTTTTATGGTTCTGCTTAATCTGATAGTCGTTTTTATCAAACCCATAATTCCTTCCAAAAAAGCTTTGTTTTTAAATACTTATCGTCAAAAACTTATAAATATCAAGTTATCCAAATAAAACAACAATGCAGCAAATCAAGTATTCCCAGTTTTTCTAAAAAGTGGTAAATGATACCTTTGCGTGTGTATAACTACTAGGAACGAACTTAAATGACGCTATATGGAAAAACATTTCTCGTTATCTTTTTTTTCTTTACGATGAGTTCCAAAGTTCATTCCAACCCTGAAATTTGCAGTAGGGTTGCCTTAATCAACTATCAAGAGGTTTTAGTTGATCTCAGTTCTTCCCAAAAAGGTGAAGGACTCAGATACTACTTGGAAAAGGATAAAGTTTCAAAACAACTGCTTGATAAATACCAAACAGAAGGCAAGGTCAACTGGAAAACAACATTTATAGGAAGTGCTGGTACATTAACCCTTCTTAGTAGCCTATTTCTTAATACAGATAAGAGCACAAAAAAAACGCTTCGCTTTAGTGGAGTTTTTCTCCTTATTATTAATTTTTTACTGGCCAATTCTTACGAAGAAAACAATGAAGTCTTTTTAAGAAAAGCAGTTGAAGAATATAATAAAAGAAACCTGCCTAAAATAGAGTTTCCTTCACTAACCAAAAAAGAAAAGTGTTGTAATCCAAACATAATTATTGGAAAAACCTGGAGTTTTTAAATGCCTGTTGACTTAAATGGAAAAGTTAAATGTTATAAGTGCCACAATATAATTGACCATGACCCTGGTGATAAAATTTACAGGGACGAAGAATGCGAGCACTGCGGAGCATCAATAAGAACTTGCAAAATGTGCCGTTTTTACGCTCCTGAAGTTTATAATGAATGTAAGGAACCCAGTGCTCAAAAAGTTCCTGAAAAAGAAAAGCCAAATTATTGTGATTACTTCTTTATAACTGGGACAAATGTAGAAAAAGACGATAAAGACGAGATCTTAAAAGCAGCAGATGCACTATTTAAAAAATAAAACGTATTAAAGGATAAATAATGGCTAACGAACTACCTATTACGGCCAATGGTGAAAAGAAATTAAGAGACGAATTAAACCAACTAATCAAAGTTGAAAGAGAAGAAATTAAACAAAAAATTGCAGAAGCGAGAGAGCTAGGCGACCTTAAAGAAAATGCTGAATACCATTCTGCAAAGGAAAAGCAAGCTTTATTAGAAGGAAGAATTTCCCAACTTCAAGGAATACTGGCTGGTTCCCAAGTCATCGATCCAACCTCCATCAAGAGCGACAGGATTGTTTTCGGAGCTACAGTAACACTCGTAGATGTTGAAAAAGGTAATGAAGTAATATACCAAATAGTTGGTAAAGATGAATCAAATATTGCTCAAGGAAAAATTTCATTTCTAAGCCCTTTGGGAAAAGCCTTAATAGGGAAAGAAGAGGGCGACACTGTATTAGTAAGAGCACCCAAAGGTGATATCGAATATGAAGTTCAAGGGTTTGAATTTAAATAGCTAACTAAAATTATGGAAAAAAGTTGGGAATCTTCAATAGACACTCTTTTTAAAACAAGGAATACCAAGACTTGCGTAGCACTCAAAGAAGCTGGCTATATATTAATTAAGGATCTACTTCAAATCCTTCCATCTAAAATAATTCCATTAAAACAACCTCAACCAAATGCTCCTTTAGAAGATAAAGCCTTCTTTTATAGTCAAGGAGAAATTTTAAAAGTATGGAAAACCTTTCCCCAATCATTTTCTAACTACAAAAAAGGTAATAAAGGTGCGATAGTCAACGCTCACTTTCGCTGCCTGCTCTCTCATGAAGTCATTAAACTAATGTGGTTTAATGCGTTCCCGAACTTATTTGATAAAATCAAAAGTTATGAAGAAGAAAGAAACTCTCTATATATAAAAGGATTCATTAACTTTTTTAAAAACAAGCCTCAAATTATATCCCCATCTATTTCCACCCAAGAAGACCCTCAAAATGTATACTTAGAGTACCAAACAATAAACTTTTTAAAAAACAAAGACATTAAAAAAGTGTTCGAAAGAGTACCTGAATATATGTGGGATAATATAAAGGAAACGTTGCCTCCTTCGATTGTCAGAGAGAAAGAGTTGCCGACTAAAAAAAAATGGGCAAAGCTAATTCATGGTAAAAGTAATCAACCTGTGTCTAATGAAGACATCACCCAAGCAAATTATAGAACTCTATATGAAAAGGTCTTCCTGCAAATTCATCAAAATATAACGGAAAGAAAAGAATATCAATACCATAAGTCCCAACAGTTAAGTGTTTCCCAAAGTGACCTGAAATCTATTTTTAAACTCTTTCCTTTTGACTTAACAACCGATCAAACAAATGTAATTAAAGAAATATTAAAGGACCTGAACTCCAGTAAACCAATGGTAAGGTTATTACAAGGAGATGTAGGAACTGGAAAAACTTGCATTGCTATAATTGCATCCTCAATTGCAATTCAAAATAATACCCAAGTTGCATTAATGTGCCCAACCGAGTCCCTAGCACAACAGCACTTTATTGAATTCAAATCAATCTTAAATTCAAGCTGTTCAATAGAGCTCATATTAGGTAGTCAGTCACAAAACCATAAGAACAAAATAAAACAAGGTTTGCAAAAAGGCTCTATAAATATAATTGTTGGAACTCACGCTCTAATACAAGACTCAGTTTCTTTTTTCAATTTGGGGTTGGTCATAATTGATGAGCAACAAAAGTTTGGAGTCAACCAGAAAAACCTGCTCCTAGAAAAATCTAAAGGCGTCCATAGTTTATACATTAGTGCGACTCCAATTCCAAGAGATTTGAAGCTTGCTCAATTTGGAAAAATTGACCTTTCAATTATTAAAACTCAGCCAAAAAATAAAAAAGAAATTAAAACCAAAATAATTACAGAATCAAACTTTAACCTTTTCTTGAAGTTTTTAAAAACTAGAATTTCTATGGGCGAACAAGCTTATGTTGTGGTCCCTAGAATTAACTCTAGCGATAAAGATAAAAAAAACAACTTATATCTTAAAAATATTTTCCAACAGTTTAAATCTTTATTTCCTGATTATAATGTCGACTCTTTCCATGGAGAAATGCCTCTCGTAAAAAAAGAAGAGGTATTTAAAAGATTCCACTCTGGTGAAATTGATCTCCTATGTGCAACAAGTATAATTGAAGTGGGAATTAATGTTCCAAACGCTACAACGATTGCCATTTTTAAACCTGATTGTTTTGGACTAAGTTCTCTTCATCAGCTTAGAGGAAGGGTCGGTAGAGGGGGTAAACCAGGGTTTTGTTTTATAATAAAAACTAAAGAAATAACAAACCATCAGTCTTTAGAACGTATCATTACCTTTGAAAAATATCGCGATGGCTTTAAGATTGCTGATGAGGACTTAAGACTAAGAGGAGAAGGAGATATAATAGGGACGAAACAATCTGGAGAATCACCTTTCAAAAACTTAGAAAAGCTCTTCAAAATAGACGAAAATTTTCTATTCAACATAGAACAGGATGTCTTAAAAAGTATTAAAACCTAACCACCTTGAACACACATCAAAATTAGATCTTTACCTAACAACTTTTTTATAATTGTGATATTATTAAATCATCATGATTAAACTTTTTTTCACAAAACCATACCATGAAACTCTAAGCTTCTTATTCAATACCATAACGATTGGAACGGACTCTCACTCTGATATAATTATACAATCAAAAAAAATAATTCCTCCTGAAATATATTTAAAAATAATAAAAGATAAATTAGTAATTTCTACAAACCAAAAAGATCTCTTTTTCCTTCATAATGGAAAAAAGGTTTCTGGAAATATCAGACTTAAGCCCCAAGATACTATTTCATTCGATTCATGCGAGTTTAAAATAATTAATTTTATTAATGAAATTGATAAAAATAATGAAAATGAGTTTGAAAAAAAATATCAGAGTCTAATCAAAAAAGAAAAATTAAGGGAGAAGGAAATTATTGAAATAGTTGAAAAAAATATTTTCATCATTGAAAAGGAACTGGACTGATATGTTTAAAAACAATCACCCTGCTTATTTTTATACAAGTGATAAGGTAAGAATTTTTTATAATACTAATTTTAAGAAGAATGAATTTGACCCAAAAAAAACTCTTTTAATTTTTAATTATGGATTAGTATGCAGCAACTATCACTGGAAGTTTCAACTACCGTTTTTTGATGAACACAATTTTCAAATATTAATTCACGATTACCGAGGACACTTTTCTTCATCCAAAAAAGGAGATTATAGAGATATTAACTTTTATAATATTACAAGAGATCTCTTTGAAATTGTTTTTTCAATGAGTAAGAAAGCTCTTAACAAAAATATTATTCTAATCGGCCATAGCATGGGAGTGAATATCTCTATAGAGTTTGCTAGACGATACCCAGATTTTGTAAAGGGAATGGTCTTGATATCAGGAACACCTTATTCACCTAAGGATGTCATGTTTAATTCAAACCTAAGTCACTTCTTGTTTAAATTACTTCGAGTTGTAAAAGATAAGTTTCCAAATGGGCTAAATGCTTTTTGGAAATCATCTTATTTAAACCCATTGGCAAGATGGATTATTTATGATGGTGGATTTAATAAAAATTTTACAGATAAAAAGTTCGTTGAAACCTATATGAAACGGATAGGAGAACTAGATATCGATCTATTTATCCACCTCATGGATGAGATGCACTTTCATGAAGGAATTTCACACTTTTCCAATATAAACTCCCCCACACTAATTATCGGAGGAGACAAAGATAAACTTGTCCCAAATTATTTACAAAAAATTTATAGCATAAATTTAAGAGAATCCGAATTTTATCTCGTAAAAGAAGGAAGCCATGTTCCCCAAGTTGACTTCCCTGATAGTATAAATGAAAGGATTTTTAATTTTATTAAAAAACGGTGTCTTTACGAAGAGTTTCAATAAAATCTAAATTTTAATATTTTTCAATTTTAATAAAGGATCGAAAACCCTCTTCATAGCAGAGACCTGTTGGGACCTCTTATATTCCAAATGAGATGCCTCTCCTTCTGTATTCTTTTTATTGCCTTCCTTATCAACAATCTGAACTTCATATGGATAAAAAAATCTTATATCTCTTGCTATTAAACTCATATCCAAAGATAGTACTTTCTTAGAAAGTTCTGTCTGAGCTTCACCTAGATCTTTGGCAACCTTTCTTACCTCATTAAAGTCTTGTAAAAAGGGATTTTTATAATTTATGAGATGTCGAGCTGTAAATTGAACTGTTTGATAATTATTGGAGGAATGAACATTTCGATCTTTTGATCCAGCACTCTCAAAAGAACAATCTTGGCACTCTCGCTCCATAGCCTGAATAAACCTTTCTTCTGAAAGATTGTTTCTTAGTGCCATTTTCAATAAGTTTCTATAACGGTTTTTCAGCTCCTCTATATCAACAAGCGTATTAACAGAACGGCTAGGCTTTATATTATGAGGAATGACAATAGTGTTCTCAATTAAAAATTTAACAACCATTAATGTATCGAATTTAGTTTCTGTAATAAAACGAATACCTATCGTATCAAAGAGCTCTTCCGCTACATTTTCAGCTTTATGAAGCAACTTAATAATAACACTATCCCTAGTTTTTTTTGACTTTGTTTCAAAATCTACAAGAGGAACGCGATCATCCTGCCCTTTTATACCCAAATAAAGCCTTTCTTTTTCTCTAAAAATATACTTGTAAAACCTATCAAAAACCTGCTTTTGAATTTCAGGAAAATAATTACTTCTTAAATCCTTGTCTACATGTAAAATTGTATGCATTACCTTTAATATAACTTCTGCCCACAGCTTTTCTTCCATACTCTCAAGCCCTTCTTGAGTGGCCATGAGAAAAAGCTCGTTGATATCCGTAATTCTATAAATTTGACTCGGCATTTTTAGATCTAAACCATCTTCGCAACCCTCTTTCAAAAAGTATCTTCTGATAAATTGGAGTGATTCTTGAAAATTTCCAAAAAGCTCAGACTTACTTACAAGATCATTTGGATCAAGACCGTAGCCCTTTAAAAAACTATTCGCTTCCTCAACGTTATTAACCTGACCCACAAAAAACTTTGAATCTATTGCGGAGCGCCCATCTAGCATCACACCTATCAAATCCCAGTCGAAAAGATATTTTGACAAATAGCTTGGTCTTTTCATAATTTTCCAATACCCTAGGAAAAATTTTTAAAACTTCTTTTTAAAAGCTGCCTAGTATGCAAAATCATAAACGTCCAAGCCTGAAGAATCCAGAAATTTTATTCCTTTCTTTTTTTGGGATTGGGTTCCTTCCGAAAGCTCCAGGAACTTTTGCTAGCCTCGCCATACTACCCTTTTTAATACTGCTTGGCTCCAAAAACCCTCCTATTATTTTTTTTATTCCACCCCTAGTCATCTTAACTATTGCCTCATCATTTATTACGCAAATTGCCCAAAAAAAATATGATGCCCTAGACCCTTCCTGGATTGTTATTGATGAAGTGATTGGAATGAGTATTGCTTGGCTTTTTATTCAAAGCCATAATGCCTATCACCTCTTCCTTCTTTTTTGCTTATTTAGGTTTTTTGATATTTTTAAAATTGAACCTGTTCGCTATATTGATAAAAACTTAAAGCATGGTGCAGGAGTCATTTTAGACGATGTTGTCGCTGGGTTATATGCTGGACTTACTTACAGAATTATTCAAATTTTTGAAATAATTCCATAAAGCTTGATCCAACTTATATTTAGACTCAAATATATCTTATGCTTAACTTTATCCTTTAATACCCACCTTTTGAGTATAAAAACGGGTAGCGACTTAAAAAATAAAATGATAATCCTTCATTTTACTTTTTGTGATTTATCTAACATTCAAAATTGATACGCCTTAGTTAGGAGAAACAAAATGGCAAAACAAAGTACTACAGCCTCTTCATCTGAAAAAAATGCAAAAAATAAGGCCCTTGAACTCGCCCTATCATCTATTGAAAAACAATTTGGAAAGGGCGCAATCATGAAACTAGATGGAAAGAGCACAGAAAAAGTGCCTTCAATCTCCACAAGTTGCCTAAGTCTTGATTTGGGCCTTGGCATAGGAGGAATTCCTCAAGGAAGGATTGTCGAAATTTATGGACCTGAATCTTCAGGAAAGACTACCTTAACTATTCACATTGCAGCAGAATGCCAAAAAGCAGGCGGAACCGTTGCGTTTATAGACGCAGAGCATGCACTTGATACAAGCTATGCATCCAAATTAGGAATGGACATCCCAAATACTCTAATTTCTCAACCAGATAGTGGCGAACAAGCACTCGAAATTTGTGACATGTTGGTGAGATCTGGAGCTGTCAACTTGCTTATTGTTGACTCAGTTGCAGCCCTAACTCCTAGAGCTGAATTAGAAGGCGATATGGGTGATTCTCATATGGGCCTCCAAGCAAGACTCATGTCTCAAGCCCTAAGAAAACTTACAGGATCTATTGCCAAAACCAATGCCACAGTTATTTTTATCAATCAACTTAGAATGAAGATTGGCGTTATGTTTGGAAACCCTGAAACAACAACAGGTGGAAACGCACTAAAGTTTTACTCCTCTGTTCGAATGGATATTAGAAAAATTGGTGCAATTAAAGAGGGTGATAGCATTATAGGTCATAGGACAAAAATAAAAATTGTTAAGAATAAAATTGCTCCTCCCTTCAAAAATGTTGAGTTCGATATAATGTTTGGAAAAGGAATTTCTAAATCTGGAGACCTTCTAGATATGGCAGTAGAAAGTGGCGTCATTGAAAAAGCAGGTGCTTGGTTTTCTTACAATAATGCTAAAGTTGGACAGGGTAGAGAGAATTCAAAAAGGTTTTTAGAAGAAAACCCAGATATTATGAAAGAAATTAAAGATAAAATTCTTGTAAAAAGAGGCCTTCTCGAAGAGTCTCAAGGAGCTGATATTAATCAAGAAACAGGTGAAATAATTGAAGAGAAGTCTGCGAAAAAAGGCGTCTCAAAGCAAAAGAAAAAGATACATTAAAGCTAATTAAGACAAGAAGGCTTCTCTAGTTGGAAGCCTTCTTTAACTTCTAAAAGGATAAACTATCAAGCAAAACCCTGCTTATATAAAAACTCTTCAACTATTGGCCAAGCGGCCTTATTCATCTTTTCGTTTAAAAAAGAAACTTCAAGAAAAGAAGTTTGAATCTCAAGAAATCGAAATAGCTATTCAAAAAGCCAAAGATCTTAATTATTTATGTGAGAAAAGCTATACCTTCTCCAGAGTCACCAACCTTATGAGAAGAGGGTGCTCAGTTTATCTTATTAAGAGAAAGCTAAAATTAGAAGATCAGATAAGTATCTCAACGGCCGAAGTTGAAAAGGTCTTTAGTGAGCACAATTTAAGTGAAGAAACTTTGATAAAAGAAATTATAAATAAAAAAAAGCCCATTTCATTTAAAAATGAACTTGATAGGGTGAAGGTCAAACATAAAATCCTTAGATATCTACAGAATAAAGGCTACAACTGGGATATTGTATCTTTTTTAGTTGATGAGGAGTTCAAGGTACCATAAAATCTAATCATCCCCAAGAGGTGAATTCCATCTCTATCGCTTTGAGAAAAGAATGAAAAAAGTCATTTTATTTGTGATTATCGTATTGCTCCATGCATGCTCCAAGCCTAAAGAAAAAGGTAACAATGATGGTATTCTTAATTTAGCCATCAGGGATGAGATCCCAACTTTTGACCCTTCCTCTGCCTACGATGTCGTCTCCTCTACTGTTATGTATCAAACCTATGAACAACTTTACGAATACCAATACCTAAAAAGACCATTCGCATTAAAACCACTCCTCGCCAAAGGCATGCCAAAAATAGAAAATGACGGGAAGAGATATATTATTAACATCCAAAAAAATGTGCTTTACCACAGTGACCCTTCCTTAAAAAAGGGCCGATATCTCATCGCACAAGATTTTATTAACCAGATTAAACGGCTGGCTTTTAAACCAAACAAAAGTAATGGGTGGTGGCTCTTTGATGGGAAAATAAAAGGACTAAATGAGTTTAGAGAAAAAGCTGGCTCAAATTTTCAAAAATACATTGACCTTAAAGTTTCTGGATTGAAAACGAGAGGAGACCATACTTTAGTCATTGACCTTTTAGAACCTTACCCACAAATGATCTATGCCTTATCAATGAGTTTCACCTCTCCTCTGCCTATTGAATCAATCGTCTACTATAAAAATGACTTGTCCAAGAATATTATAGGAACCGGCCCCTTCAAACTTGACTCTTTTAAGCCCAATAACCCCATCACTTTGACCAAGTTTAAAGAATATAACCTATCTTTTTATCCCAAAAAAGGAGATAGAAGATCTCACTCTAAGAATCTCCTGGTAGATGCTGGAAAACCCCTGCCATTTCTAAACAAGATAAAACTACATATCATTAAGAAGCATGACTTAAGGTGGAAGTCATTTATAAATAAAAAAATCGACATAATTAGCCTTTCTAAAGAACACTTAAAAATTGCACTAAATAATTTTGGAGAACTAAAAGACGATTTAAAAGAAAAAAATATTAATCTACAAATATCTCCAACATTAACCTTTTGGTGGCTTTCTTTTAATATGAAAGATCCTCTCTTAGGAAAAAATAAGTCACTAAGAAAAGCCATCTCTTACGCAATTGACAGAGATAAATTCATAAACCTCTCTACAAACAAAACTGGACAAAAAGCTAATTCAATTTATCCACCAGGTATACCGGGCTATAATCCATCAAAAACAATTTCTATTAATTACGATATTGAATTATCTAAGAAGCTCCTTAAAGAGGCGGGCTACCCTGGTGGTAAAGGACTACCAGTCCTCCAATACGACACAAGAGGAGATACCGAGCTCACAAAAAAGCAAGCTGAGTACATAAAAAGGCAAATGAAAAGAATTGGCATAAATTTAAAAATTGTTGTCAATTCTTTTACCACATTCCTTAAAAAAGTAAGAGAAGGCTCTTTGCAATTATGGATGGGCGGATGGTCTATGGATTACCCAGATGCTGAGAACCTTCTTCAATTGCTCTATTCAAAAAACTCTCCTCCAGGACCTAACGCAACTTTTTATCACAACAATAAGTTTGATAATGATTTCAAAAAATTTAAAACCGTTTATAGAATTGAAGAAAAAAATAGGCTTATGAAATTAATGGAAGAAGAAGTCTTGAAAGACCTTCCCTGGTTTATGCTTTACTACCAAAGAACTTATACACTCTTCCATAGTAATATCCAAAACTATCGTTATTCTGATATTATTCCCAATATCTATAAGTACCTAAGAATCAAAAAATCAAACCGGTAAATATTTCCATCTTACCAAATAGGTAATTTTAGTTTTTCAATTTGGGGACGATATCTAACCCAAATCTCCTACAGTCTTAAATTTAAAAAAGGAATCATAATGCGGAAAACAACAATCCTCATTATTACATTAATCATTAGCTTCTCAACACCTATACACTCTAAGGATTACATTATTTTTAACATATCCCAGCAAATTCCAATGGGTTATAAAAATGAAAACCCTAAAAAGAACTTTTTTGTCAATATTGGAAAAATTCAAGGGGTCAAAGTTGGTACAGTCTTAGACGTTCATAGAAAAGTTTCAAAACTAAACCCTCTAAAAACCTGGAAGAGACATCGATTCGATATTAAGGTAGGACAACTTGAAGTCATCCACTCAGAAGATTACTCAGCAATATGTAAAAGAGTAGCAAATAAGTCTGATAAGAATGGGGACCATAGTCTCGAAATAGAATCGTTTCTATTAGGGGATATCGTATCAGTTAATATTGAAAAAAATTAAGAAACTACTCTTCAGATTTTTCTCTCTCTGCCCTAAGAACTTCTCTTCTATCCTTAACCATAACAATCATTCTATCAATGGCTTTTACTGTCTTTTCCATCCTTGTCAGTTCTTTAGGATCAACGTCATCTTTTTTCTTAAGTCTACCAAGGACATATCCGCCCATTCCTTGAGCGACTACAAGCTGATTACTTAGGTCGTGGAGAAATACTCTTTCTGCACTCTTAGGCTGGTCACTAGAATCACTCACAATGTTCTCCTCTTAAAACGAATGGTATTTCATAAATTTTAACATTTTTTTTAAAAAGTTTAATAGGAAATCTCTTCAAGTTTTACAAATTTTTTAACATAACCAATTAGATCTGTTTTTTTTATTGATAAAAACCTTAATTTTAAAATATATTCATTACCCTCTACAATCTCTAATTTTTTGTCTGATTTACAAATAATTCTATCGACTCTTTGACCACTATAAACACCCTTGAAATGAAATTCATACATCATGGTCCTACCTCTTTTTGATATAGAGATACACCTACTTAGAGCAAAAAATACAACCAAAGTTAAACACTCCTTAATTAAAGATATTTTCAAAGATTTATTTGCAAATTTATTTTAAAATTAGAATTGAAAAGTCATCGAAATTACTGATTAGTAAAAATGGAGAAGTAACAAATGAACCTCTCACCTAGAAAAACAATCAGTGCACTTTTTATAAAAAGAGTTGAAAAGCAAAAAGATCAAATAGCTATAGGATCAATCAAAAATGATAAATTAGATTTTATTAATTTTGAAAAATACTACGATATAGTTGAATGCATTTACTACGGCTTAAATAAATCTGGACTAGAAATAGATGATAAAGTAGCGATACTATCATCAACTTGTAAAGAGTGGCACTTTTTTGACCTTGCAAACCTTTGCTCTGGAGCAACGGTTATTCCTCTTTATCAAACCTATAGAAACAAAGATATTGCCTATATTTTGAATCACTCGGAATCTAAGTTTATTTTTTTAGAAAATGAAGAACAGGCTAAAAAAATTGTTTCTATTATGAATGAACTTAATTTTCTAAAATCAATAATTGCCTTAAAAAAGTTAAAAAAGACCACCGAATTTACCTTAAAAGAAAAGTTCAGTTTCATATATTACGATGACCTCATTAGAGAAGGTGTTCACCTAAGAAATGATCGTCCAGGAATTTTTAGAGAAAAAAATCTAACACTAAATGAAAATAACATTGCAACGATTATTTACACTTCAAAAACTACTGGGAAGCTTAAAGGATCGATGATTACTCAAAAAGCACTTTTCTCAATGATAAAAAATATATCTAATACCTTGAACCATAATGTTAACAACCAAGATAGAACATTAACATTTCTGCCTTTATCTCATGTTTTTGGAAGATGCGACTCACTTCTTGCAATCGGATTGGGAGTTCAAACTATTTATGCTCAATCTATTAAAACTATATTGTCTGATGCACTTATAGCGCAGCCCACCATTATCATGGGTGTTCCAAGAGTTTTTGAAAAAATTTATTCTAAATTGAAAAAAGATTTCTTCACTCCAAAAAAGTTTACTCATAGAAAGATTTTTGACTTCATTAAAAGCCAAACAAAATCATACTTTGAAAAAGTGGACGATGATCTCTCACCAACCATTTCTGAAATAGGTATAAAAAACTTCGGCTACCATATAATTTACTCTAAAGCTCGAAAAGCCCTTGGAGGCAAAGTAAAGTTTGTAGTTTCAGGAGGAGCTCCACTCTCTCATCATATTTCTAAAATGCTAAGAAATTCTAATATTACAGTACTGGAAGGTTATGGACTTACTGAAACAGCGGGAGCATGCTTCTTAAATCCTATTTCAAGACAAATTGTTGGCACAGTAGGAGTCCCCCTCGGAGATGTTCAAGTAAAAATAGCATCTGATGGGGAAGTTCTTATTAAGTCTAACTGTCTTTTTTCAGGTTACTTTAAGGAAAAAGAACTAACTAAAAAGGCTTTTCTCGATGAATGGTTTAAAACAGGTGATCTTGGTGAAATAAATTATGCAGGATATTTAAAAATAAAGGATAGGAAGAAAGATATTATCGTAAACTCCCTTGGAAAAAATATTTCGCCGCAAAAAATTGAAACCCTTTTGCAGAATGAAAAGCTTATTTCCCACGCTTTTGTTATTTTAAACTCTTCAAGTGAAATAACTGCTATATTATCTTTAGAAAAGTCATCGATTATAAACCTTTTAGGTTCTAGCAATTTTTCAAGAGATACTTCTCTTGAAGAGATTTCCAAAAGCGAGGAAGTAAAAACGCTAATCAGAGATAAGATAATAGAAATCAACGCGTCGCTTCAAAGCCAAGAAAAAGTCAAGAGTGTGTCCCTTTCCCCAGAAAACTTTTCAGTTTCATCGGGTCACCTCACCGCGTCACAAAAATTAAAAAGAGACTGGCTGGCAAAACACTACAAACCCCTGATTAACTCACCGCAAATAAAAATATTCTAACAATCATAAAATTAATTGATTTTGACAATATCTTTTGATTTAAATATATATGTGCCTTGAGCAAAATTTATATGAGGGGATCCCATGGCCAGAATAACAATTGAAGACTGTCTCGAAAAAGTAGAAAATCGTTACGAGCTCGTTCATCTTGCAGTTAAAAGAGTTAAACAAATTAAAGAAGGCTCAGACCTTCTTATAAAAAGCAAGAATAAAGAGGTTGTTACGGTCCTAAGAGAAATCGCTTCAGGTAAGGTTAGTCATGCTCCTGTAAGTGAATACGACGCTGACGAATTCTAGCTAATTAAAAAATATATTTATTTTAATTGAAAGGGAGTTTATTACTCCCTTTTTTTATTTTTTGGCAATAGCAATTTTTAAAACTTCATCAAAGTGCTCCACAGGAAAAAAGGTAATGCCTTTCCTGTGCCTATCTGGAACTTCTTTTAAATCCTTTTCATTTTTCTTTGGCAATATTATCTTGGTAATCCCAGCTCTCTTAGCTCCTAGAACTTTTTCTTTTATCCCTCCAACAGGAAGAACCTTCCCAGTCAAGCTTAACTCACCAGTCATAGCAAGCCCTTCTTTGACCCTCTTATTACTAGCGAGACTGTAAAGAGCTAAAGCCATAGTTATACCGGCACTTGGCCCATCTTTTGGTGTGCCCCCTGCAGGTAAATGAAGGTGAATTTCATGAGATGCAAGATAATCTTCTGCCTCTTGTGCCTCTTCAACAGAACTTTCCTCTTTTCCAGATAAGCTTTTCCTGCTCTCTATATCCAACTCATTTTGGAGAAGTTTTTTTACCAAGCTATAGGCAATGTTAGCGGACTCATTCATAACCTCCCCCAACTGCCCAGTTAATTTAAACTCTCCTTTTCCTTTTAAAGGAAGGGTTTCAATAAATAAAATTTCCCCTCCAAAAGCTGTCCAAGCCAAACCAGTCACCATTCCCGGCTTCATACCCTTTTGAATTATATCAGACTGAAACTTGGGACTTCCAAGCAAACTCTCTAGCTTGCCCTCATCTGGCAAAAACCTGTTGGACTTCTTAGGTTTGCTCACTTTTTCGTAGGCAGCTATTCTACAAAGTTTTGCAATATACTGCTCCATTATCCGCACACCAGGCTCTCTAGCATAATCAGAAATAAGCTTTTTAATGGTTTTTTGATTAAGTGAAAAATCATTTTTCTCTAAGCCATGCTTTTTAAGTTGTCGGGGAACAACCCACTTTGTAGCAATTGAAACTTTTTCCTCCAAAGTATAACCACTTAACTCTATGACCTCCATTCTATCTATCAATGGCTCTGGAATAGCCTCTGTATAGTTCGCTGTAGCAATAAAGAGAACTTTGGATAAATCAAATGGAACGTCTAAGTAATTATCAATAAAAGAAGAGTTTTGCTCTGGATCTAAAACTTCCAATAACGCTGAAGCCGGGTCTCCCTGGAAAGACTGCCCCATCTTGTCAATCTCATCTAGCATAATAACAGGGTTATTAACGTCCACTCTTTTCAAAGCTTGAATAATCTTCCCAGGCATTGAACCCACATAGGTTCTTCTATGTCCTTTTATTTCAGCCTCATCCCTTATTCCTCCAAGGCTAAACCGATAGAACTTTCTTCCCAAGGACTGTGCAATACTCTTACCTAGTGAAGTCTTCCCCACACCAGGAGGACCAGCTAAACACAATATTGTTCCATCATATTGAGGTTTTAGTTTTCTTACTGCCAGAAACTCAAGAATTCTTTCTTTAGCCTTTTCTAAGCCG
The DNA here is from genome assembly GCA_002715375.1 of Halobacteriovoraceae bacterium. Lineage (GTDB taxonomy): Bacteria > Bdellovibrionota > Bacteriovoracia > Bacteriovoracales > Bacteriovoracaceae > UBA7317. The sequence goes on along the minus strand of PAZA01000096.1, from coordinate 3,007 downwards.
AAATGATCTCTATCAAGAATCTTTTTAGAATCCAAAATATTTATTTCTTCCTCAGTTTCCTTACTCCAAGGTAGGTCTAACATCCAAGTTAGATAGGTTCTAGATACATTGTACTCTGGGCTACTATCAGGTATGACTTCAAGACGATCCATCTCCTCTTCTATCGCCTTTTGAGCGAGCTCAGGTAGGCCCATTTTCTCGAGCCTAAGCCTCATTTTTTTGATTTCTCTCGTCTTATCATCTTCCTCCATACCTAGCTCAGACCTAATGACCTTAAGCTGTTCCTTTAAGAAATATTCTCGTTGATATTTATTAACTTTATCATTAACCTCATCAGATATTTTTTTCTGAATATCAGCAACATCTTTTTCTCTCTTCAAGTAGACTAAAAGCTTGGCAAACCTCTTTTTAACAACCAGAGTTTCAAGAAAATCTTGTGCCTCAGGTATATCTAAAGACAAAGCAAAGGCAACAAGGTCTGCTAAAGCCCCTGGAGAAGGCGAATTAAGCATGGCTAACTTCATCTCTTCATTAAAATAAGGGTTGATTTCACTAAGCTTCTTTACCTGGTTAATTACAGACCTTGTATAGGCATCAAGCTCCTCATCTGCCTCTAAAATATCGTCAAAAACCTCAATTTTTGACATAAGAAGTGGGGCTTCAGACAAGATTTCAGCAGCTCTATACCTCTTGACGCCATGAACCAAAATATTTACTGACCCATCTGGTAATTTAAGCTTTTTAACTACTTTGCAGATGACTCCAACTTTATAAATATCTTTCGATGAAATTTCCCTTTCATCAAAAGCCAAACCTTCTTCATCAATGTCATCCTCTTCAAATGGTACTTCCTCAACGTCACCATCAGTATAATCTGACTTAACTAAGTTAAGGGCCACAAAACCAGCTTTCATAAGGTGACTATCTAATTCTTGAGTAAATTTTTCCTCAGATAAAATAATTGGAGCTATCATTCCTGGAAAAATGGGGGAATTCATTATGGGAATTATCAGAACTTCAGGAGGAAAGTTTTCCTGATCCTTACTTTCTTTAATTTCAATTTGGTACTCCTCCAACTCAGCCATTTTTTACTCCAAGATTCTAGGATCAATACATTTTTTTAAAACAATGAACCTAACCTGGCCATTAAATTTTAGCCCTTTAAACCTTAATATCTATCACCAGTCGTGCTGGTGAATTTAAGTAAAAAATTTCAGCTTTTACAGCTTCCTTAAATAGGATTTCCATAGAAAGGAACTCCTTGCTTAAAGGATAAAACTTAAATGCCTTTACGAAGTTACTTATACCAAAAGACCCAACATTTTTATTAAGCGAAGTCTTAAAAAAGTCTAGGGATAGCTTTTTTTCATTACTTGAAAAATGACCATAAATTTTAGGTAATTTTTTAGAGGAGAAGTCCACAACAATCCTTTCATACCCCCTTTTTTTAGAATAAGAATGACGCATAGCCTTAACCCTTGACGCCATTGAGGACTCTTTGTGAAAAACGCCTTCATTAAAAAACAAAAACTTTTTCCTCCCAGAAATTTCTCTTATCCTTAAATCAAGAAGGTTTTGAGAGAAAACCGAAGGAATGTAGAAAACCAGAATGCAAAATAATGAAAGTTTCATAAAGGCCTCACATGCTATTTTTGTTTCATGATTATTGTAGCACGGACTTTTAAATCAGATATTTGTTTTATTTTATAAAAAGAAACTTAATATTTAGAGTTTTTTTCTATGAATAACTTGGTAACAACCTAAAAGGCTAAAAACTAAAACTAACCAAAAGATATGGTTATCTTCCTTTTTTTCACTACCCTCTTCCACAGTTGAAGCTGGTAAACGGCCTCTTTTTTTAGGCTTCCTCTCTTTAGCAGCTTCTTTTATAAAGTACTTCTTTACCCTAAAGTCTACAAACCTTTCCTCATAAAAATCTTCTGCCTTTTCCTTGAAGCCGTCATCATAAGAGAAACTAAGCTTATTTTTGTGATCAATTAGGGTGTTAAAACTTACACCTTTTTTGTCTTTTTTTACGTCAAAAACTCCTTTTGTTGGATTATTGAAAAAGAATCCTTCATTACTTTTTGCCAAGAAAACTAAGTAATCCTCACCTTTCTTTAAATCGAGCTCTTTAAAGTTTTTTGTTGGAGTACCTAACCAAATACCTCCACTTAAAAAGACCTTGAAGTTGTTTTTATTGAGCACATCGTCATTTCTTAACCCTATAGACTTCTTTATTGCGAATGAATACTCAGTAACAACTTTTTTTCCATGTAGCCTCTTATAGACCTTGGACTTGAACTCCCCCAAGATAATACTTGTAGAACTATTCATTTGACTTTCAACCAGTGGCTCTAGTTCATTTGCTAAAATTAAAGAATTATCTTTCAACCTAAGAAATACAACAGAGGATAACAGTAATATACAAAAAGAAATTTTTAAATTGATGGGCATTTAAACCTCTAATGTTGCAGAGGTTTCATCGGATACTTTACATGAATCTGAAGTTCTTTTCTCAGTAGCTTATTAAGTAGAGTAATTTAGATCTAGCTTTAGCAATAAATTTTATTGATATCATTTTTAGCAAATTGCTGAAGAGAATCATGTTAAATAAGCAAAAAAAAAGCAAGCCAAATGGCTTGCTTTTTTTATTAAAAAATATGCGATTAAAATTATCTTTTAGAAAATTGAAATCTAGCTCTAGCGCCTCTAAGACCTGGTTTCTTTCTTTCAACCTTTCTTGGATCTCTAGTAAGAAATCCTGCTTTCTTAAGTTCAGGTCTCATATTAGGATCAAGCTCAACAAGAGCCCTAGCAATTCCTAGTCTTATAGCTCCTGCTTGTCCTGTTGTACCTCCACCTTTAACATTAATGTTAAAATCATTCTTATCAGACAGCTTGAGTAATAAAAGAGGTTGATTTACAACATAGCGGTTAGTTGCCTTAGGGAAATACCTCCTAATATCTCTTTTATTAATAACTATTTTTCCTGTACCCTCGGCTA
>PAZA01000095.1 GCA_002715375.1 Halobacteriovoraceae bacterium | reverse complement strand
TTTTTTTATTTCATATAAAATAAAGCGAAAAGGGAGATCAAAAATGTCTTCAGAAAGTGCTGAAAACTTACCAAAAAGAAGAATTGACATAACTTTCCTCTTATGGTCAGGTTTAATTCTCCATGCGACTATTTTTTTCCTTTATATTCCAGGAATTATCTTCCACTTTCTTGACCCAAATATGATACTCAATTTCTTGGGACCATCTTACAAAGAGTTTCTTGACCAATCTATTTGGAAACACCTTATTTTTCTCCTTATTGACGGAGGACTCTGCTTTTTTACCTATGAACTAATCAACTGGAAAAGAAGAGGTTTCATTGGGCTTTTATGCCTGTTTATGCTTCTTATTGGCATGAGTTTAGAAAGAGAAAACTGGCCGATTTTTAGTTCGGATATACTTCTGGCCATTATTTTTTCTCAATACTACTTTTCCAATGATAAAAATCTGGAATAAGAACTATTCTACCCACAGAAATAAAAGAATATCCTAGCTCTACATTTTAGATATGTTATTCCGAACTTAAATCAAATGAAGTATTTTAAAATGGCAAGAAACCTAATGGAAGGTTTTCTGAATCAAAATCGAGATATCGATCCTTTTCTTTTTAATAAAGGGGATGTCTATCAATTTAGTGAAAATACTTATCATGAAATTAAAAAGAGACCCAATTCATTTAAAAAGGCTTTTTTCAAAGAGGCTTTTTTACAAAATGAGCGTAAAGAAGATCTAAAAAAAAATATTTACTATTCTCTAAAGTCATATCTTCATGACCCAATACCAAGTAATACCCTTCAGGAACTTTATCTATTTTTAGATACTAATAAAAAGGTTCAATTAGAATACCTCGGAAGAGATATTAAGTTAAACAGTTATTCAAAAGAGTTAAAAAAGATAGATAATCATATTTTCTGTTTCGATATATTAAAAGGATCAAGGAATTACTTTTGGAAAATTCATCTTGATGAGGATCGTTTCAAGAAAATAAAATTTGAAGATAGTTTTTCTCACTTAAAAAATTGGTTTAAAGATGAGAATGCAACAGTTATTTTGAGTTTAGGGGGAGGTGGGCTACGAGCACACGCTATACCTACAGTTCTTAAAATATTTGATTTTCTCGATATAAGAAAAAACATTGACGAACTTTGGGGGTGTTCTGGTGGTTCCATAATTGGAGGATACTATGCCTATGGAATCCCGCCTTTATTTATTGAGAAAATTTGCTTTGATTTTTACAATGAAAGACATGAAGACTTTGTTATAAAGGGTAATATGTTTGATTCATTTAAAACCTTTACAAAACAAATTAAGGGCAAAAAATTAAATGAATTTATAGGTATTGTAGAACTTCAAAAAACCCTTCAGTTGGCCTTTGAAAATGAGAAAGAAAGAATTGAGAAAAAAGAAAATATTAAATTAAATCATATCCCCTTTTTTGCACTTGTTAGTACACCTTTTCAAAAAGAAATGATGGCACTCACTGAAGGGAAATGGATATCACCCGAATGTCAAAAATTTCTTAAAGAAGCAGAGCCTTTTGAATCAATATGTGCTTCCTCTAGCATACCTTTAATTATGAAGCCAATTGTTAAAAATTGTTCAGAGGGTAAATATACTTTTTTTGACGGGGCATTAAGTGAAGAAATTCCTTTAGTCCTACCATTTAAAAAGTTTATGGCCGAAAAGAAGAATAAACCAAATAAAAAGAAATTAAAAATATTTTACATTAATTTAAATTCAAGACTAAGGGAATCAAAGGCCATTTCACACTTTTTTACAAAAAGAAACTTAACCTTTATTTATAAAAAGTTACTTTTGGTGGACAAGTCTTTAGATAATAAAATTGAGAGGACACTCGAAGATTTAAAATCGAACCCTGATGTTGATATCCTGGGGTTAGATCTAGTATTGAATAAGAATGCTTTTCTAAATACCCAGGAAATACCTTATATCATAAGAAACGGAAGAGATCATTTTCTAAACGAGCTTTTAAAACTTGAAAAAAATTTAAAATCCCGAAGCTAAATTATTTATTCTTTAAGGAATATCATTCCTTTTGAAAGGGCCTCCCCGAGAGCTTTCCCTTCAACCTCTAATTTTATTCTTTTACTTTCTGAATCTTCAGTGGGCTTATAAAAATGAAGGTAAGAAAAAATTGATAAATCCTTTTCTTTTTCATCATAAAACATTTCTAACTTTACCTGGTTATCAGGGTCTAAAAATATTTTTGAATTATCAACTCCTTCATGGGCCGGCTCTAAAGTATTCCACTTTTTCAACGTGGCCTCTCCCTTTAATTCATCTAACCTTTTCTCAATCATAACAAGAATACTAAAATCAATTAATCGATCACTCTGTGCCACCTCTATTTTAATATCCTCGTCAGATATAGTAAGCTCGATCCCCTTTGACACAGCATGAACAAATGACTTAACCAAATCAGAATCTTCTGAGTTTTCTTCTTTCCAAATAAACGTTATTTTTGAACTCATAATAATGCCTCTCGAAAGGTTTTCAGGTAAGTTAATTGTAGTCCTAATTATCGCCCTACGAGACACTTATTTTTTCTTTTTTTATATTTAAAAAGTAATTGAACTACCTAAAACAAGTTTCGTTTAATTAAAAAATTTATATGAAGTTAAAAGTCATTTAAAGGTTTGTTAAATTAAATGCTTGGCAATAGGTCAAATTAAAAAAGGTTATTTAGGGACCAAAAAAGCCTGCAAAAAGAATTAGAAAACTTATAAACAAATAGCTTGTAACATTATATTTTTAAATAAAGGTTATAGATCACTTCTTTTCTTTAATTTTAAATAAAGGGAAAAGTGAATAAATTTTAATTTATTTTTAATTTTTTCTATGGATGATAATTTTCATTATCATCCATGATTTACATCTTCTCTCCATATTGGATGATAAAAGTGAAGTCTTCTATCACAACTTCTTGATGCTACACTATCATCAAAGTGAATATAACCAACTTTCAACCACTTTTTCTTCTTATCATCATTTGTGATAAAAATATCATAGTGAATACCATTCCTATAATTTTCTATATTTAGTTCATGTCTAAAATCAGGGATCCGCTTAACATCTCTTTTCCTTCCCTTTAACTCTAAATATTTAGGAGTAATTGCTTTTTTAGCATCACTTAATCCCATTTCAGAAAACTGATAAAGTTGCCTTATATCTCCATTTTTATCGGCCTTATCAAAAGCAACTTTTAAAGAAAGCGCAACAGGACCTTTTGCCAGAGTTCGTAATTCCTTATGAATTGTCTGCTTAGGGTTATTTGAAAGAGTGGCCTCCAGAAATGATTGGGTTCGACTTCCACCAAAATCTTCTATTAAAAGGAAGTTTGCTGTTTTCAAATATTTCATAGATTTTTCATTTTTTGTTGGATAGACCTTTCCGGCCATTCCTAAAAACCTTACATCTTTACTAAGGTTTGTAACTGTACTTAAGGAAACAGAAGCCCTTGCAATTATTAATGCTTCGGTTCCTTTTTTAAAAAGACCCGTAAACTTAGTGCTTTTAGTTATATTCCAAGTACCTTTTAAGCACACTCCATTGGCATGTATTCTTTTTTTAAAGTCTTTTTTAAAGTCACTTTTATCTGTTACGACCCTTTTTGAGTCTTTAATAATGTGCTTGGCCAAAAAACCAAAATCTAAGGCCCGAACCTTTTTATGAGGAAGGTCTCCTTTATACCGATCACTTTTGATTGCTTTCCAGACTTTTGAAAATTGGCTACCTTTATAAGTTTCACTTTGAACAAATGAAGGGACAAGTAACAGGCAAAGTAATATGAATCTCATATTCATTCCTTTTTTATCTTATTGATTTTTAAAATGGAAAAGATTTAAAACAAAAACCCTTAACTTTTTTAACCTTAACCCGAATCTCCTTTTCATCCAATAAACTTTTTTAAATGATCTTAAAGTTAAAAAAATAAAAGTTGAAAAACTCTTACATCCAATAAAAAAAACAATGAGGTTTTGATTTTTTCAGGCCTGTTCTTACTCTTTTTATCAGGTTTAAAATGAAGGATCTAAGCAAAGTATCTTAATTATGAGTCAAAATTCTTCATTTTATTTATAACCCAATTAGGATCATCCAAAGTCATATCGTGACCTGCATCTAGATTATACTCAATTGAAGCATTCAAAAGAACGGCCAAATCCTCAGAACATTTGAAATCGACCATTCTATCCCTTTTCGAGGCCAGAAAAAGAATTGGTACGTCGATATTTTCAGACACCTTAAATGAAAAAGCGGCTTTCAATTGACGGAAAAAGTTTTTTTTATCTGGCGCTATTTCTTCCGCATAATAACCCCATTCATCTACAATTTTTTCATCTACCCTTCTATTTGAGACCAAACGGAATGTATTTCTTTCTCTTTCTCTTTTATTATTTTCTTTAATCGCTTTTGCCAGGTTTAAAATACCTTCAACTTTTATCCTTCTTAAGAAAGAAGAAACATTTCCAGCACTTGTGTTCATAACAATTCCACTCTTAAAATCCTCAGGAAATGCGCTCATCCAATCCAAAGCAATCATTCCCCCTAAAGAAATTGAACATAAAATAGATTCATTATCTTTACCATGCTCTTCTTTAACTTCAAGGTACTCTTTCCTTAATTTTTCGACACAGCCTCTAATAGTTTTTGGAGATATCTCATCGACCTTTTCTCCGAACCCAGGTAACTCTAAGCAATGTAGAAGAGAACACTCTTTTTCCATAAGTCTCTTGAACTTACCCCAGTGACGGACTTCTCTGCCTAGGCCTCTAATTAAAAAGCAATTTAGGTTTTCTAATTCCATTTTTTTCCTTTTTTACTTTTTTACTTTTTAAATGTTTTAAACCATTTTTTTTCATTAAGATAAAGATCCTCTAATTTAATATTAAAGGCAATTTGATCCACTTTGATCTAAAGAAAGATTCCCTTCTTTAAGATAAACGTTGAGGCATATGGATTCCTTTTCCTTTTTTTGTATCATTAAAAAAAGCTGCTCACATTCGTGATGATCTAAAATAATTTTATCAATAATTTCTTCTTCTTTCGACAAGAAATGAAGACCATTAAAAAAGGATTGACAGTCAAGATTAACTTTAGGGTAAAGACTCTTTTGCTCGAGTCTGAAAATGTAGTCATAAGGAGTTTCTACGATTCCCATAATCTCTATCGAGAAGTCTTTTTCCTTTTTTAGATTATTTGCCTTTATTTCTAGTGAAAAACTTACAAGTAATAAAAGGATAACAATTATTTTCTTTCTTTCCATGAAGGGGTAGATCGGTGGAATAAAAATTATCTTAAAAGTGAAAGTTTAAATGAAAGTTATAGAGTGGGGATAATTTAACATCATTAGACTTTACTCTTAGTGGATACTGGGCCTTAACTCCTATATCAACAAAAGAACTCGCAAACAGAATAGATGCCGAGTAGTATTCAGGGTCAAAAACATTTTTAAAAATTAAGTTATGGTTTTTTTGCCCAAGAGGTATAGAAAAATCACTTCCTATATATAAACCTTCATAAATTTTATATAAACTCCTCCAATGAAAGCCGAAAAAGGTTTTTGCCTTTATATTTCCTATTGTAAAACGTCTTCTAGCATAAGCCTGGACCAAAGGGGCTTTCTTCATTTTGGAAGTTGCGCTTGCATCCTGAGTGATAATATTGTTGATAACAAAATCTCTTAGTTCAGCACCAATTTTCCAATTATTTTTTTCATAAATTATCTCCAAATCACCCTTTAAAAAAGCCTCTAAAGAAGGATTAAACAAACTCGAATCACCAATTCCTCCTTTTAAGCTTGAGTAAGACATCATGGCCTTTGTCATCGCTTCAGGGGAGGCAAAAATTTTAAAACGGAATAGAAAATATTCTCTAAAGGGAAAAGATAGCTTTAAACCTAAATTCATCTTTGCTTCTGTATACAAGTGGAAATAAGGAGTGCTTTCTAACAAAGGTTTAAAAAACTTTCCTGAATAAGCTGTTTTTAAAGAAGATGATAAACCCGACATATTAGAGATCAGATCGTCTCCTGGAGAAAGGGATTTGTAGTAGCTACATGTAAAAAGATCCTTTATTTCTTTTGGCATTCCTGCTGGAATTAATAAAGCAATTGTTCCACAATCCATTTCTGTGCTCATGATACCTTGAAAATAGTTTACTTTTGAACCCCAAAATAAAACTATTTTCACCCCCGTATTAAATAAGGAAAAAGACGGAAGTGGTATATTTAAGCCCAATTTTAGGCCCACATGTTTTTCTGTTTTATCGTTATCAACTAAAAAAGACTGCGCTGATGCATCATCTTTTATATTTCCACTTAAAGATTCCAAAAAAGCCTTCATTGTGCTTGAATTTCTCAAATTAATATCCAAAAAATAGTCATCCCTTCTTTCAGGAAACCAACTATTATGGATATCAAATTTATCGTCTAAAAGATTTGATCGGCTTTGAATATCATAGGAAAAAGAACTGTTTATAAAAATGGTGAAACACAAAGAAGTAAAAAAGATTGTTACTAAGTTGTGGAAGCTTTTTTTCCGAGAGGTCTTCATAGATATTTTAAACTCAACGAGGCCTATGTGATAAAAATAAAACTTCTTCTAGTTTACTTTTTTAGTGCTATACTTCTCAACTTAAATATTTTATGGGCAGAAGAGTCCCCATCAAACGAAGGGGACGAAAAAAGTAAAAAATTAAACCATTACAATATTAAAATTTTATTAGGAGTAGAAACCCCTGGAGAGGGTACAAGACTTGATCAGGGCCTTCTTTTCAAAACATTTTTATATGGTGGCAATATTTTAAAATATTCCACGTCATTTAATCTAAGTGCTGCAAAAGAATATGTACAAGGAGAATTTTCAATCGGGGGCCAACTCTACCCTTTAGATTTTTATAAAAAATCTTTTGTTCAACCATTTTTTTATCTTGAAGCGACCCTTGGAATAGGTTCTTATAACAAATTAACAAGAATAGATGGAGGACATAATTTAGGTGTTGGTTTGGACATAGACTTCTACAAAAATTATGGACTAGGTATCATTGTTGAATCTCACAATGCTCTTGAGAAATCCCTTAGAATATTAGTCGGTCTTCAGATAAAGGACTATTTTTAGTATGTAAATAAATTTTATTTTATTTTTCCTATTTCTTTAAATTAAACCATATTAAAACCATGTAATTTTTTTGGCTTTTTACCGTACATTCCAAAGACTTGTTGTCAGTACCTTTCTAGCGTGGGATTTCATTCAATTAAAAAAATCAAATACTAAAAAAATAATCTCTGGGAAGGTCACCAAATGAAGGCCCTTAAAACTCTTTTAACTGCAACAATATTACTTGTTATTCTTTCAAGCTGTGCTTCTAAAAATAAATGCCACATTTGGAGAGGTTTTTATTGCCACCCAGGTAGAGCTTTAAACTAAAAAACACTCTTTTTTTTAGACAAGCGTTTTAACTTTTCCTTATAGTTTCAAACACTTATTTCTTAGATTTCATTGTTTTGATTTCATAAATCTTACCTCTTTTCCGATAGGTCTCATAGATTTTGTTGGCATATTTTGACCAATTTTATAGTTTGGGAATCAGTAATGAGGAACCTTTTACATTCTATCGTAAAAAACAATATCCTCTCGAATATGCTCCTTATTCTCATTTTTTCTATGGGTCTTTATTCTCTTGGAACCTTAAACAGAGATATGAGCCAAGACTTAGACTTTGGGATTATACAAGTAACGTCTCTCTATCCTGGAGCTAGCACCCAGGAAATGGAAGTTAAAATTACTAATAAAGTTGAAGATAAACTCAAAGATATAGAAGGCATAACTCGCTATATTTCAATTATCTATGAAGGTTATTCCAGAGTTGTCGTTTGGCTGGACCTTCAAAGAAATGATCTTGATAAGATTAAAGACAAAGTTAGGGAAAAGGTTAACTCTATAAATGATTTTCCCAAAGAAATGAATGCAAACCCTACAATTGAAGAACCTAGTTTTTCAAGTATGCCATTTTTAAAAATAGGACTTTATTCAGATGATAAGAAAGCGTTAAGAGATTTTGCTCTTAAGCTGAAAGACAAAATTGAAGGGTTAGACAAAATTCAAGAAGTTCAATCCTTAGGTATTCCTGATGAGGAATTTAAAATTCTCCTAGATGTTAATAGACTCAAAAAGTTAAATGTGACCACTCTCGACGTTTTTAATAAACTTTCAAGAGAAAACCTCAGATCCTATCTAGGACGGGTTGAGAATGGTGGAAATTACACCAATATTGTATTCAACGAAAAGATTGATTCAGCAGGAAAGCTAAAAAACCTAACTCTCAGGTCTAATTTTTCAGGAAAAAGTGTCAAGCTTAAACATCTGGCAAAAGTTTACAAGGGTTATAAAAAAGAAACTAAATACGCCCTACCCAATGGAAAGGAAGGTGTCTTTTTTGGAATTTTAAAAACCGGTGGTAGTGATATTATTAATCTTACAAAAAATGTTAAAGATACCATAAATCAAGAATTATCCTTCCACCCTAATGAAGATATTAAAGTCGAATACCTTGGGGAACGAGGTAAGCATATAAAAAATCGTTTTCAAATTGTTAGCACTAATGCTGCTGTAGGGATTACCCTCGTCTGTATTTCCCTTCTTATTTTCCTTAATTTTAATATTTCTTTGTGGGTAGCACTTGGAGTTCCCTTCACTCTTTTTGGAGTCCTCTCCTTTATGAGTTTTAACGGTTATGTTCTTGATTCACTCTCCATGGCCGCGATGATTTTAACGACAGGGATTATTGTTGACGATGCTATTATTATTTCAGAGTCTATTCATAAACATTTCCATGAATATGGTAAAGATAAACTGACAGCAACAATTGATGGCGTCGCAGAAGTGTTTAAACCTGTTCTAACAACACTTGTCTCAACATTTCTCGCCTTTGCGCCTCTATTTTATATGACAGGTACCATTGGAAAATTTGTTTACATTGTCCCATGGACTATAACCCTTGCACTTATCTTTTCATTTATAGAATGTACTTTTATCCTTCCCTACCATATTTACTCAGGGCTTAATGAAAAAAATCAAAAAAAAGAACCCCTTATTGAAAAAATTTTAAGACCTTTTGAAAAAGTTCTCCAAAAATTTGTAGAAAAGGCCATCAAATTAAGATACCTTTTCGCCCTTGTCTTTATTATCCTCTTTTATCTTTCACTCCAACTGGCCAATAAACAATTAAAGTTCGTTCTTTTTCCAGATGACAATGCAGAAGGTATCATTGTTAACTTTGACTTTGATAAAAAAGTAAAAATTGAGGGAATTTATGAGCAAATTAAATTTCTTCCAAAAATTTTAGATAAGTACAAACCTCATAATATTGAAAGTTATGACCTCCAAGCAGGTCTTTTTAGGGAGCAAATGTTTGAAAACCCTTCTCCCAACGTAGGAAGTGTTCGAATCGACCTGGCAAGTCAAGCTTCCAGGACACTCACTGCAAGACAAGTTAAAGATCAAATTGCAAAAGACGTAAAAAAGTTCCTCTCAGAAAATAAGAGGGATATAACATCCTCACGATACTTAATGGTGACAAATGGGCCCCCAGTTGGCTTTCCAGTTAATATAAGAGTCATTGGAAAAGATAATAAACAAAGAGATGGGCTTGCCAGGGAAATAGAGCTCTACCTTAAAAACCTCGATGGTGTTTCTGGATTGTGGAACTCATCCACTGATCTGAAAAAAGAATATAGACTTAAATTAAATAAACCTTTAATGAAGAGGTTGGGTATTTCTAGTGATATCCTTGTCAGAACACTCCAAGTGGCCCTTGTTGGGGATAATAGTCAAAATGTAACAATTAATAATAAAAAAATTGACTTTAAAATGGCCCTTAATGATGAATTTAAAAATGAAAGGGATATTTTAAATCTGAGGGTTAGAAATCAAAGAGGAAAAGAAATTGAAATAGGTCAATTTGCCCAGTTTGAAAAAATAGATTCTGTACCCTTTATGCAGCATTATAATGGAATTCCCTTTACTACAATTCTTGCCACAAGACTGGATCTTAAAAAACTTTCGCCTATTGAAGTTCAACAGAAAGTCATTCAAAAATTTTCAAATAGTGGCTCTGGTCTCTCTCTTGATTTTGGCGGAGAAGTTAAGGACACTCAAAACTCAGTTATTGACTTAAAAAAATCGGCCCTTGCTGGTCTACTTCTTATTTACCTTCTCATGGCACTACTTTTTCAATCCTACCTTCAACCTTTTTATGTCCTCCTCTCTATTCCTATGGGAATTATTGGCGTGATCTTTGCTTTTACAGTTCACGATCAGGCCTTTAGCATGTTTGCAGGGCTTGGGGCCGTTGGTATGTTTGGTGTTGTAGTTAATGACAGCCTTGTTGTTATTGATGCTATTAACAGGGCCAAAGCGAAAAAAGGAAACCTCAAAGAGGCCATAGCCTTCGGTGTCTCGGAAAGACTCAAGGCCGTTATCTTAACAACTCTTACAACTGTTGCTGGCCTCCTGCCACTTGGTCTTGGCGTTGGTGGCATCGATATGTTTCTTTCCCCCATGGCCATTTCAATGGGGTACGGAATCCTTTTTGGTACACCTATGATTCTCGTCCTTATCCCAGTTTCCTATGTCATTGGAGAAGACCTTAAAAAACTATTTAGAGTTTCTTCTTAAGATCTTTCTTTAACCGTCTTTTTTGGTCATGTTTTTTTCTTTATAAAAACCTAACTTTTCTACCCTTTCTATTTTTTCACTTTACTTCATAATAGTAATTAGGATGCTTAAAAACCTTTTAATTCTTCCAGGATTGAAAACAAGGAGGTTGAATGGACTCTAATCTTTACCAAAACCAAGAAAATTTGCCAAAACGCTTTCCCATCCAAAACATTATTGAAAAAAAGAACCTCACTTTAAAACCCAACCAAGACATCTATAAGGCGATGGAACTTTTAAATAAAGAAAGTGAATCTCATGGTGCCCCCGTTTTGGATGAAGAAGGAAGGCTTTTAGGACTGCTCTCAGAAAAGGACTGCCTAAAGCACGCGTTTGATGCCAAATATAATAGTCTTCCTCCAGGTAAGGTTAAAGATTATATGAGCACAAACCTCATTGTTCTTTCTGAAGAAACAGACCTCTTTGATGTCATTGAGCTTTTTATACTAAATCATTACCAATCCTACCCTGTTATAAGAGATGGCTTTTATAAGGGTATGATCAAAAGATCAAAGATTTTAAAAGAAATTCAAAGGTTTGATTTTTTAAAATAGTTTTTTATTTAGGTAAAAATAAAAAGACCAGCAAAGACGGCCACTATAGCACCAATGCTCAGGATGAAAGTCCAATCAGTCTTCTTTTCCATTTTCTTAAACTCTCCGTAAAGCCTAAAATGGGTGTCGTCTATATTATCAACAACGTATTGAAGGTCATTTAAAGGAGTTAAGCCGGTAAACTCGTAAAGAACATCCCTTCCTTCACAAAATGAAATATGAGGGACTCCCCTTACACCGAAGTGAGCAGCAAGTTCAGGAGACTCCTCAACACTCACCTTATAAAGAGAAATCTTTGGGTTGGCCTTTTCAAACTCTGCAAAAACAGGCTCCATTGATCGGCAAGGACCACAGGTCAAGGACGAAAAAGATAAAAGAAAGAGTCCTTTCTCTAAGGCCATGCAAACTTCAAAATTTTCTGCATTTAGGTTTTTCATAGGCTCTAATAAAAGAGAGGTCCTTTTTAAATGGACCTCTCTCCTTAACGTTATTTAGTCATTCTTGAAAATTCTGGCATACAAAAGTGGTCTAGGACCAAGTAAGGAAGAACAACCTCTTTCTTAACTTCTAAACAAGCAGGGTGCTGTCTGTAATGAGTTCTCTCAATACCATTTTCATGGATCAAATCCACACATTGAGTGGCCTTTTCAATAAAAGCATCATTGGTATCAAGAATTCCTTTTTGAGCGTCATCGCTTACAATTTCCTTAAGCTCCGCAAGAGTCTTTTCCTTTTTTTCATTTCCTGGCTCAGCAAGGTCTTTTATAAAAGTTTTACTATAATCGTAACCTCTTTCTGGGTCCTGCTCTTTCGTTGGAAATTGGTCAAGCATAGCATTTTGACAATTTCTCATTTTGTAGTAATTGTCCATTTGACCACGGTCGATTCTATCAATTTCAGCGATAATTTCGGAGTTCGCCATCAATGTTTTCTTTTCCTTATACTTAAGCCTTTCCTGTTCTTTTTCTAGCTTTAAGTATTGTTGAAAATCTGTGTTTTCAATCCAAGGAACGATTTCCATACTAGTGATAATTCCAGTATTTGCGTCTTGCATAGTTAGAATTGAATCTTGAACAGTCTTTTTAAAAGACTCAATATCTGTTGGAAGAAGACTCGCTAATTTATCTTTTCCAAGACCCTGTGCCCAAACAGTAATATTAAGTTGCTTTTTTTGATGCTCTGAAGAATTAGAGTATTTAGCATCAACTTCAACAGAACCACTTGAACCAAAACCTCTTAACTGCGCTTTAAGGCTTGCTTCATAGGTCAAATCTCTTTTATTGGACTCAGTTTCATATCTTAAAAGGGCCAAGAATGATGAGTGCCTTCCAATCGACCTTACATAATATGGACCACAAGCATCAAAGAAGCCAACGACATCTTTTTCCTTAAGAAGCTGAATAGCAGAGTCGCTCATTTCTGAAGTCGCTTCATTCAATGAATTGTAATAACTTTCTAGGTCAATTTTTGCATAGATATAGTGGTAGAACTTCTGATTCTCACCAGAGCCGGATGAGTGAGACGAAACATTAGCACTTAAAAACCAATAACTGTAGCTTGCTTTAGCAGAAACATCATAAGAGTAGCTTGACTGCCAACCTTCTTCAATATCCTTGAATGTGTATTGAAGATCATAGCTTGGAATTGTCACGTCAACATTCTTGTAACAAAGTGATTGAAGAGTGTTTGTTGTAACAGAGTAGCCTCTCCCCAATGAAGGAGTTCTTCCTCTATCATTCAAACGGTTGTCCTTAATAACTCGAGAGCTCGCTGCAAGGTTTCCTACGACAAGGAAACTCAAGGCAAAAACTAGTAATGTTTTCATTTCTACCATCCTTTTTAGGTTTTTATTATAAAAGTGAAAATAATAACTGCCGGAGAAGGTACCACACTCTTTTAGGACTGGTAAACTGGGTCAACTCAAGTTTTTTGAATGCAAAGGATCAGTTGAGGTTTCTCTGGACCTAAAAGGAGGAGGTTCGGAGACAATAAAATTCTGTGAAGGAAAAGCAAAGTGGAGGTCTTCCTCAGAATCAATAATAGTAAGAACCCTTTCTATTAAGGCATCGTGAACTTTTCTCCTCCTCCGAGGATCAGTGACGTACCGAAGGATGAGCACAACTCCCTTGTCATCCAAGGAGGCAAATACGGCAGGGCGAGGGTCTTCTACAGAAAAATAAAAATCCTGATTTTTCTTTTCAAAAGTATCAATTTCTTCCTTTGAAAAAGAGTCTGTACAACTAAAAAGGGCCTTTAAAAATAATTCTTTTCCTTTTTTCCAATTACTCTTGAAGGTCAGCGTGACTTTGATTTCATCCCATATATAAGGATAAGGTCTGTCAAAATTCTTTTGAGGCTCCTTAAAAATAGTCGAATTGGGGATGTAGGAAACCCGCCCGGTTCTTTGGTCTGCACCTACCCACTCGCCCACTTCCATAACCGTAAATTCAAAAACATTAATATCAATGACATCACCCTTGATACCCATAATTTCGATTCGGTCACCAACTGAAAAAGGGTGCTTCCAAAGAATCGTAACCCAACCCATAAAATTTAAAAGGGGGTCTCTAAAAGTAACGGCAATCCCTGCCGTGGCCAATCCAAAAAAAGTGCTTAGGGAACCCAGGCCATGAAACCACAAACTCCCCACAAAGATAAGTTTCAAAAACCAGAAAAAATAATCCGTAACCCTTAAGAGGTGATAATGAGACTTTTTATTCTTAAACTTATTATCGATAAAATAGACCGAAGCCTTCTTTAAAAGCCAAAAAAAGGCAATCAACAACAAACTGTATAAAATTTTATCTCTATAAGAAGCACTTATTAAAAAAGGAGACAGGTCTTCCTTGGTCACATCACCACCTGGTCATTAGCTTTTCCCTCTCTCTTTTAAGGCAGTGCGCTTTTTTTAACAAAAGGTTGTTTAACCTGCTTTTTGAGGGCCCTAAAAAATTTAACAGGATAGTTTTTTTGAATCATATTAACAACCCATTTTGGAATCCAGCCCATGGGATCGGATAAAATTTCTAAAGTCACACGAGTGCCTCCATTAGGCTTTTTATTTAAAATAAACCGGCTAAAATGAAGCTTCATTCTGACCCCCACCGTACTAGGTCCATTAGGGTAATCAATGGATTTTAGCTCAATCTGAACATCACCACTTTTAAGCCGGTTGGCCTTCCACAAATAAATCATGTCTCGGTTACTGACAGGCCATGGCGCCGTCACCGCCTGATAGTTAACTTGTTCAAAGGGCCCTCTTTTTTCAAGGGTTGCACCCTTTAAATAGCGGGCGACCCAGTCTTTTCTCCGCTTTTCATCTTTTAAAACCCACATTATTTTTTCCATAGGTTCATCAAAATCTGTGACTCCTCTAAAGGCCACGAGAGGAGTTCCCGTAACATCTCGGGAATAAACTTCCACACCTTCTTCATCATTAATTTTATTCCATTTTTCACTTGTCCTCCCTTCGCCCAAAAAAGCGATGGTTTGAGCAATGAACAAAACAAGAAAAATAGGCATAACTCTAAACTGAGAAGTCATAAAGCTGTTAAATTTCAAATCGGGCCTCCAATCAAGTATTTTTCAATTTTTTAAAAGACTAAACCACTTTTCATCCCGTTGCTAGGCGGTAATACATTATTCTGCTTGAAACGTTATTTGAAAAGGAGTCTTGTGGGATTTTTAAGTATAGGCCATTGCCCACAGATGTAACTTTCTATACAATAATAAAGATATAACTGACTATTTTACCACACTTTAAAGGACCCATCATGACATCACAGCTTTCCCACCTCCTTGAGAATGATAACCACGAGCTCAGAGTAAAAATGAAGCAAACCCTCAAAGACCCAGTCTTTAAACCGCTCTATAATCTAAGCCTCGATGAAGAAAGGGAATTGGCTTATCAAAGACTTAAAAAGTTTCTTGAGGAGGGCCATGTCAGTGTTTATGATTTCCAAACAGACCCACGTAGAATTTTTGCTGCCCATGAAATACTTGGTCTCTGTGATGGGTCCGTTGCCACAAAACTTACAGTCCAAATGAATCTATTTGGCGGAACCCTTCTCAAGTTTGGTGATAAACCTTCTTTTAAGCCTATATTAGATAATATCAGCGTTTTAGAAGATGTTGGTTGCTTTGGTTTAACAGAGCTAGGCTATGGTAATAATGCAGTTGAAATGGAAACAACGGCAACCTTTGACGAAAAGACTGATGAATTTATTATTCATTCTCCTAGTACTCTTTCTCAAAAATACTGGATTACAAATGGCTATTGTCATGCCCATTGGGCCATCGTTTTTGCCCAATTAATTATTAAAGGTGAAAGTTATGGAGTTCACGGCTTTCTTGTTCCCATTAGGGACAAAAAACTTAAAGTAAAACCCGGAGTTACAATACAAGACATGGGTTACAAAATAGGACTTAATGGTGTTGATAATGCTCGTTTATGGTTTAATCAAGTAAGGGTACCTAGAGAAAACCTCCTGGATGCTTTCTCACAAGTTAATAAAAATGGGGAATTTTCAAGTTCTATAAAAGGAAAAAGGTCCCGCTTCATCAAAATGGCCGATCAACTTTTAAGTGGCCGTGTCTGTATTGCTTCAATGACAATTGCTGCTTGTCGAAGTACCTTATACAATACAATCCGGTATTCTCAATCAAGATTAGGTGTCAACTCCGATGGAACAAGTTCGGCACCCCTTATGGTATACCAACTTCAACAAAAAGCACTCATGCCTCTTCTTGCTGAAACTTATGCCCTCACTTTAGGACTTAACAAAGTTAAAAATAATTTTGCCCAACTTCAAACAGAGCAAAATGCTGAAAAAGAAACAAGTAAGGACCTTATAAAAATGTGCTGTGTAATTAAACCTATGGTTACATGGCACTCAGAAAATACAGCAACGATTGGTCGGGAGCGTTGTGGAGGACAAGGCTACTTGGCCTGTAACCGCTTTGGTGAGGCCATTGCAGGTGCTCATGCAGGTATAACAGCTGAAGGCGACAACAGTGTTCTCATGCAGAAAGTTGCAAAAGAACTCCTTGAGGAAACAACAGTTCAAGAAATCATAAAAGAAACCTCTCTCTCCTTTGTCCCTGGTGCGATTACAAGACTTGTTTCTCTTTCTAAACCTCTTTCTCTTGTTAAAATTAGGGAAAAAAGAGTTTTGAGCAAGTTGGCCTTAAAAATGCAAAAAGCAAAAGGAAAAGAAGAAATTTTCCAAAGATGGATGACTGAGGAATCAGACCTTGTTCAGGATGTTGCTCTTTCTTATGGAGAACGCTTTGTGCTTGAAAATTTTTCTCACATCTGTAAAGACCAAAATAATCCTCTCCTGGAAAAAGTGTATGACCTTTATGGAGCCGTTTTGATTAAAAAACACCTTAGTTGGTACCTACAGGAAGGCATTCTTAATTCTAGCTCTGTCAAAAAACTCGAAGCTAAAATTGCCAAAGGCTGCAAAGAACTAGGAGAAAGGCTTGAGGAGCTCCTGGAAGGGTTTGGAATACCTTCCCATCTTGTCTACGCTCCCATTGCTAAGGACTGGCAAACATTTAACGACAAAGAAGATGACAATGTTGGGGAGGTTTCTAAAGACCATCCTTTCATTAAAAGCGAAAAAAAAGAGGAAAAAGTTAAGAAGGAAAAGACAGAAGCCGCCGAAAAACCTTCTACTGATAAGAAATCTTCAACAACAAAGAAAGCTAAAACGAAAGCAGAAGCTAAAGCTCCTGTAAAAGAGCCTGTTTAACAATACCAAGGTCAGCAGGAATGGTTTTAAACTTTGGTGTTCTTTTCACCAAAGTTTTAAGCCCAGAAGGCAAGGGCAGCTCTTTGCCACCCAAAAGAGGAGATAAAACCTCATCAAATTTTGAAGGGTGGGCCGTTCCAACAAGGATAAAGTCATCATCTGGAAAAAGACTTCTTACAAAGGCTGCCGTCGCCGTATGAGGGCAAAGAAGAACACCCCAGCCTTCTCCCTTATTTTCCAAACTTTTTAAAAGAGTTTTTTGTATTTCCTCATCACTTACACTCACTGCCTTTGACGACTCTCTTAAAGAGTTTTCTCTTCCTTTATAAAGTGAGAGAAGCCTCTCCATATTATTAGGATCCCCAACGTCCATTGCATTGGCCAACGTTTTAATTGAGGGGCAAGGACTATAAGACAATGTCTCATAATAGTTTGAAACAGCTTTATTTGCATTCGTGGAGAGGTAAATCCGATCAATAGGACAACCCATCTCACGTGCCCAAAAACAAGCAATGGAATTTCCCATATTACCACTAGGAATTATAAAGTTGGCCTTTTTGCCCGTCTCTTTTTCATTCAAATAAGAAGCGTAGGCGTAATAAAGAGTTTGGGGAAGAATCCTCCCCACATTAATGCTATTTGCGGAGGTTATCTTAACTCTTTCTTTTACTTCTTTATCTTTTAGTAATTGCTTAACCAGACCTTGACAGTCATCAAAACTTCCCTCTATTTCAAACGAAATAATATTACCTCCCCAACGGGTCAAACTTTCCTTTTGTCTTTTGGAAACCTGACCCTTTGGAAATAAGATAAGCACTTTAAAAAGAGGTTTTTCATAAAAAGCGGAGGCCACAGCAGCACCAGTATCACCACTTGTCGCGACCATTATAAGCTTATTAATATCGTGGGCCTCTAGTTCTGAAATTTTTCCTTCACACTCAGCTAAAAACCTAGCACCAACATCTTTAAATGCATGAGTGGGGCCATGGAAAAGTTCCAACAGGGTTGTCAACTTATCAAGCCTTTTTAAAGGAAGGGAAAAGTTAAAGGCCCTCTCACAAATCCCAGGAAGGTGGGGCTCCAAAATATCCCCACGAAAAAAAGGACGAAATAAAGAAACCGCAAGATCAGGTAAAGAGGATAAGGGTGGAGTTTCTTTTATAAGAGGAAACTCTTTAGGCACAAAAAGAAGGCCTTCTTCACTTCTATTAAGCCTGAGCGCTTCAGAGAAGGCCCTCACTGGTCCTTTACCCAAACTATCAATCCACATAATAAGTCCCTTTTTCATTGACGGATGAAATAAAGGATTCAAAATGCTCTCCCTTTTCCTTAAAAAAACTGTCGACTTCATCCTTTAACTTTTCTGCATTTTCTTTTCCTCTTGCAAGGGCAAAAAGGGAAGGGCCGGCGCCAGAGATGGATAAATTATAACCTCCAAAGTCGTAGGCCTTTTTTTGAATTTCATCAAAATAGGGAATTAATTTCTTTCTCTGGGGTTCCACGATGACATCTTTAAGAGATTGATTCATTAACTCGTAATTATTTTCGTAAAGGCCTATTAAGAATCCACTTAGATAAATTGACTGATTCGTATGTTGATCTAAAAGAATTGTTTTAGAAAGTACACTTCTGGCCTTTAAGGTATCTACCCTAAAATGGGGATGCCAAACAACAAAAACGAAATCCTCATGAATAGGCAATTTCTTTATCGACAAAGGGTTTAAAGAAAAAATAAGATTAAGTCCTCCAAAAAGACAAGGAATGACATTATCGCCATGAATGATGCCTGAAGATTTTGCCTCACCTTGAAGAGCAAAATTTAAAAGCTCCTCTTTTTTTAAAGGACTAGGTAGTAATTTATTGGCCGCCAAAACTGCTCCGCAAGCTGAGGAAGCCGATCCTCCAAGACCGGAACTCAAAGGTATTCCCTTTTTCAACCCTAAGGAAAAGCCAAAATCCAAATTAAATTCTTCCCTCATTTTAACAAGAGGATAAGATGCTGTATTTTTAAAAGGATCAACTGGTAAGTCTTGGGAGTCAGGTCCTTCTATATAATCAAACCGGACGGTTGGCTCTTCTATTTTAGTAACAGTCACAGTATCACCAAAACCTGAAACAGCAACTCCCATAAAATCAAAGCCAACAGCCAAATTGGCAAGGGTCGCTGGAGAAAAGCAAGTTATACTCAAACGGTCATTTTCTTTCATCAATCTTTTCCTAAACTATTAGTAAGTTTAATTAAATCTGAAAAGATACCCGCAGCTGTCACTTCAGGCCCTGCACCAGGACCCTGAATAATAAGAGGCCTCTCTTTGTACCTCTTTGTTTTAAAAAGGACGATATTATCAGAGTCCTTAACTTGGCAAAATGGGTGATTTTTAGGATAACTCCTTAAGGAGACAAAAACCTCTCCTTTTGAGTTTATTTTAGCACCATACCTCAAAAGTTCACCCTTATTTTCAGCTTCTAATCTTTTATCTTCAAAGCTTTGGTCACCCTCATGCAACCTTTCCATAAATTCAATCAGTGTCAAATTTCCTTTTAAAGGACCCGGAATGCAATCTTCTACCTGGACATCTTCCAAGCCAATCTTATGACCCATCTCTCTTGCTAAAATAATGGCCTTTCTTGCTACATCAATACCTGAAAGATCTTCCCTAGGGTCTGGCTCAGTATACCCCTTTTCTTTAGCATCTAGGACAACTTTAGAAAAACGCGAATCCCCTCCAAATTGATTAAAAATATAAGAAAGGGTTCCTGAAAAAATACCTTCAATTTCGTTGATTTTATCACCAGTTTGAATCATTTCTTTTAAAGTGGAAATGAGAGGTAAACCAGCACCTACTGTTGCCTCATAGAAATAGTAAGATTTTTTTTGGTTAAGGGACCTTTGAATTTCTTGATACAAGGAGTATTTTCCAGAGTTGCCTTTTTTATTAGGTGTAATAATATGAATTCCTTTTGACAACCACTTCGGGTAAAAGTTTGCCAACTCGCTACTTGCCGTACAATCAATAAGGCAGGTATGAGGAAAATCATCCGTATGAAGGAAGTCAACAAATTTTTCTAAATTTTGAACAACAGACTTATCCTTAAAATCATCACTCCATTTATTTAATTCAATTTCTGTTTTGGAGAGGAGCATATTCTTAGAATTGCAAATTCCTCTAACCCTGAAATCAAAATCAAAGTCTTTTTTTAAATTATTTTTCTGTTCATTGAGCTGCTTTAAAATTGCCTTCCCAATCAATCCAGGTCCGATAAGTCCTATGGAAAGAGTTTGGGCCGATAAATAAAAACCTGCATGGACTGCCTTCATGGCCCTCTTAACTTCTTTTTGAGAAATGACGGCAGAAATATTTCTTTCAGAAGAGCCCTGTGCAATCGCTCGAACATTTATATTGGCCTTCCCAAGAGAACCAAAAAAGCGAGAGGCAACACCAGGTGTTTGAATCATATTTTCACCAACAACAGCTAAAATGCTTGATGGATCACTAGTCGTAATTGTATGAATAAACTTTTCCTTTAACTCCCTATAAAGCTCTTTTTCTAAGGCCTTCTTCGTTATAAATCTATCCTCATATGGTACACAAAAACATAGGGAATGTTCGCTACTTGCTTGGGAAATAAGAAGAACATTAATATTTTCGTCGTGAAGGGCCTTAAAAACTCTTCCCACGACCCCTGGAATTCCAACTAAATTTGTTCCTTCAACATTAATAACAGAAAGCGAATCCACATTGGTTAGACCTTTAATACTTGTTTTTAAAAATTCCCCTTCTTTTCCACTTTTACTTTTACTTTCTCTTTTAAAGAAATTTTCACCGATTAATGTTCCAGGTGACTCAAGGTTTAAAGTATTTTTAATTCTTAAAGGTATCTTTTTGTCAATTATCGGCGCCAAAGTTTTAGGGTGAAGAATTTTTGCTCCAAAATAGGCCATTTCCATGGCCTCACTATAGGAAATGGTTTTTATTGGCCTGGCCCCTGGTACATAACGAGGGTCCGCACTCATAATACCATCGACGTCACTCCAAATTGATACTTCCTTCGCCTCTAAAAGATGCCCAAAGATAGCTGCAGAAATATCACTTCCATTTCTTTTTAAAGTTGTTGGAACTCCTTTTACAGTTGAGGCCACAAAACCTGTAATAATCAAAAATTGCTTATCAAAACTTTTTAACCTTTCCTTTAATTTCAACTGAGATAAATTCCAATCGACTTCTCTTTCAGGAGAATTATCTTTAATGTAAAGAACTTCCCTTGCATTTAACCATTGAGATTTTTTATTTTTTGAAAGAAGAAGATTATTAAGAATTTGTGCCGACCAAATTTCTCCATAACCCATAATAACTTCCATTAATGTTTCTGAGGCATAGGAACTCATCTCAATTGTTTTTAGGAGGTGGAGTAAACTTTGATAGTCTTTTTCAAAACCTCTTTTAAGTTCTTCTCCATATGGACCTCCTCTAAAAAGATCATCTATGATAACAAAATGTTTTTTTCGAAGTGACTCGATAGAAGCTTCAATATCTACTCCTTCTTTTGCCCTATCCACAGCAAGAGAAAGCATATCAGTAACGCCATAAATGGCCGAAACCACAGATGCCTTTTTAGGTAATTGACCCTTCTCTAAAATTTGACAAACCTTCAGAAAAAGCGCTCCTTCACGTAAAGAACTTCCTCCAAATTTATGAATCTCCCACTCTGCCTCTTCTTTTTTAACTTCCATATCCCAATCCTCTTTTCTAATTCATCTTGAAAAGTCCTCCAGTATATCTTAAGAAAGAAAACTAAAAAAGGAATATGTACTTATATTAGTTTTACTTATTACAATGATAAGTATATTTAATACTTTTAAATTTTTGTCCAACCACTAAAGGAAAAAAAATGCTCCCTTCATCACAAGACCTAACCTTTTTTCTTGAAATGGCGAAAACACTCAATATATCAAGATCAAGTGAAAGAAGTGGTGTTACCCAATCGGCCCTTAGCCAGTCACTCAAACGACTGGAAAAAAATATTGGTGTCCCTCTTTTTATTAGAACAAAAACTGGGTTAAAGCTCACAAAAGCTGGAAGTAAATTTCTTAAAAAGTCGCATTTAATCCTGGATACGTGGGAAAATCTAAGAAATGATGTCATTAGAGACTCGAAGGTTTTAAGAGGACGCTACACATTAGGTATGCATGAAGCCGTGGCGCTCTACAGTCTATCAAGTTTTCTTCCCCAACTCATGACACTTTACCCCGAACTTGAGTTTAGTTTTATTCACGAACCTTCTAGGATCCTTACAGAAAAAGTTATCTCTTTCAACTTAGATTTTGCTTTGGTTGTAAACCCTATAAAACATCCTGATCTTATTATAAAAGATATTTGTGTTGATTTTTTTACCCTTTGGGTATCACCACACATCAATAAAAAAAATAAAGAGCTTCCTTTGATTTACACACCGGATCTTATACAGGCCCAGACTATAAAAAATGGCTTGGAAAAATCCCAATTTCAGTTTAAAAGATCTATTCTTTCTTCAAGTATAGAAGTTGTAAAAAAATGCACCTTGGAAAAGGTTGGCGTTGGAATCCTTCCAACAAGAATCGCTGGCCTTGATCTTCCTAAAGGAGAGGCCCTTAAGATCTACGATCAAAAGGCCCCCAAGTTTAAAGATAAAATTTGTCTCGTTTACAGATATGAAACACAAAATATACCTGCCATTAAAACTCTATCCTACACCCTAAAAAAACTCTTAAAACCTCTTTAAACCGTTACGGCCCCTTGAGAAGCCGTTGAGACATTCCGCCTATATTTTTTTAAAACACCACTTATCACTTTCTTTTCTTTAGGAATAAACCATTCTTTTTTCCTATCCTCCAAGATACTTTCATCAAGGATGAGGTCCATCAGGCCCTTTGAAATATCTATTCGAATCATATCATCGTCCTCAACAAGACCAAGAGGTCCCCCCGTATAGGCTTCTGGGGTGATATGACCTACGACAAAGCCGTGACTTCCTCCTGAAAATCTTCCATCAGTAATAAGAGCAACGTCTTTACCTAGTCCTCTTCCCATAATCGCAGCAGTAGGGGAAAGCATCTCTCTCATTCCTGGTCCTCCTTGAGGACCTTCATAACGAATCACAACCACATGACCCTTTTTTATTTTGCCTGTAATAATCGCCTTAAAGGCAGCCTCTTCAGAATTAAAACATCTTGCCTTTCCTTCAAAAAAAAGACCTTCTTTTCCAGAGATTTTGGCCACGGCCCCTTCTGGAGCTAAGTTACCATATAAAACCACCAGGTGCCCTTCTTTCTTCAATGGTTTGTCCAAGGGGTGAATTAAAGTAGAGTCTAGCTTTAATTCCGGAACATCTTCTAAGTTTTCTGCCAATGTTTTCCCAGTTACTGTCATACATTCTCCATGAAGAAGACCTCGGTCTAGCAACATTTTCATAAAAGGAGGCAGACCTCCCATCTGTATGAAGTCAGCAAAGCTATAGCGACCACTTGGTTTTAAATCTGCAATAACCGGTATTTTTTTTGATAATCTTTTAAAATCATCAAGAGTCAAAGGGATTTCTGCTTCTTTGGCCAAGGCCAACAAATGCAAAACGGCATTTGTTGAACCACCTAAAGTCATAACTACTGTGATTGCATTTTCAAATGATTTAAAACTAAGGATATCCTTCGGGCAAAGATTTTTTTCAATCAAGTTCATAACTGCTTTACCCGCCCTTTCACAATCATTTAGCTTTTCAACAGATTCTGCCAAATTCGATGAACTTTCTGGAAGGGTCATTCCCAAAGCTGTTGCAGCTGATGCCATCGTATTGGCAGTATACATCCCACCGCAACTACCAAATCCTGGTATGGCCTTACTTTCAATGAGCTCAAGCTCTTTTTCATCGATTTCTTTTTTGGCAAATTTTCCAACGGCTTCAAAAACTGAGACGATGTCAATTTTTTTATTTCCAGGAAGAATACCTGGTAAGATTGATCCACCATAGACGAAAAGAGAAGGTCTGTTTAGCCTGATCATACTCATCAAACAGGCTGGAATATTTTTATCACAACCACCAAGAGTCACAACAGCATCAAAGCCTTGTGCTTCCACAACTGTTTCAATGGAATCTGCAATAACTTCCCTTGATACCAAAGAGTAATTCATTCCTGTGGTTCCCATAGAAATTCCATCCGATACAGTAATTGTATTAAAGTGAACTCCTTTTCCCTGATGTTTTTCAACACCATCAACGACTTTTTTCGACAAATCGTGAATGTGAGCATTACAAGGAGTTACCCGACTCCATGTTGAAGCAATCCCCACCTGAGGTTTATTAAAATCCTCTTTTTTAAATCCCAATGGGTAAAGCATCGATCTACTCGGGGCCCTCTCGAAACCATCATAAAATTTTTTGGAATATTTTCTTTGATCATTATTTTTTATTTTTTTTTTCATTTTTTTTCCCTTGAAGATTTTTTATTTTAGAGTTAGATATATTTTTAGGGAATCGTTTTTAAAATTTACTTATGTCGAAAAAAAGAAAACGTGTCAACAAAGAGGAAAAAATGAAAATGTTCGCTTGCCACAAAAGTCACTTCCATCAAAACCGTCAAAAGAGTTCTTACTCATCTTCTAACTTTAACTCTTTCCTTCTTTCTACCATCACACTATCTCTCCTGCTTCTCTCAATTATTTAGTTCCAGGCAATTTTTTTCTCCCTCAATCTTTAAAGATCTTTTGGGAGGATTTTTTTAGGCTGGAACGAAATCATACAACTTAATTTTTTATTTTATTTGCTTTAGGTTCGTTAAAGAATTGATCCTTTGTCTTTTCTCCTGTTGTTCTTAATTAGTTCGACTAGGGGTTGGTGTCTCTTTCTTTTTCAGGCCTAAACACCAGTTTTTATTTTGATAAAACTTTTCTTGGAGGAAAAGGATGATAATATCCAAGAGGATGTCTGGTTCCCAGATTTTCTTCGAATGCTTGAAAAATGAAAAGGTTAAGACCATTTTCGGTTACCCAGGAGGTGCAGTTTTACCCTTTTACGATACTCTTTATGACATAAAAGAGATCGAACACATTCTTGTCCGTCATGAGCAAGGTGCTGTTCATATGGCCGAAGGTTATACAAGAGCAACCGGCAAGACAGGGGTTGTTTTGGTAACTTCAGGTCCAGGTGCGACGAATACAGTGACTGGAATAACCGATGCCTTTATGGATTCTGTTCCCATTGTCATTTTCACCGGGCAAGTCCCCAAACCTTTTCTAGGATTAGACTCTTTCCAGGAAGCAGATGTTATAGGTATAACCAGGCCTATCACAAAATGGAATAAATTAGTAAGATCTCCTCAAGAGCTTTTAGAAGCAATTCCTAAGGCATTCGAGATTGCAAACTCAGGCAGACCAGGGCCTGTCCTCATAGACATCCCAAAAGATGTTGCTTTAGAAGAGTTTGACTTTCAAGGCTTTCCAGCGAGAACTCCGAAAGCTTTTGAAAGCAAAAAAATTCAGATAAAAAATCAAAGTGATATTTTTGAAAAAGTTTTAAAGGCTCTAGAAAAAGCAAAAAAACCACTCCTGTATTTCGGTGGCGGTGTCATCCAAAGCCAGGCCTGTAGTGAACTTAAAGAGTTTGTTGAATTAACAAATATTCCTTTCACATCGACACTTCAAGGCCTTGGTGGTCTACCAGGTGATCATCCAAACTCTTTAGGGATGCTTGGGATGCATGGGACTTATTCTTCTAATATGGCCATAGATCATTGCGATCTTCTGATTGTCTTAGGTGCAAGGTTTGATGACAGGGTAACAGGAAAAACGTCGCTCTTTTCAAAAAATTCCTACAAAATTCATTTCGATATTGATCCTTCCAACATGGATAAAACAATTCACTGTGATCTCAATGTGATTGGAGACCTTAAAAATAATTTACTTAAAATATTGCCTTCTCTTAAAAAAAACAAAAGTTTAAAAAATTTAAATGAAAACCAAAACCAATGGTGGTCCACCTTATCTGATTGGAAACAAGAATGCCCACTAAAAATTAATAAAAAAGAGTTGGGTGCAACACTTATTCTTTCAGAATTAAATAGCATATTAAAAAAGAATAAAACTAAATTTAGTATTGCAACAGATGTAGGCCAAAATCAAATGTGGGCCAGTCAGTACATTCAGTTTCAATCACCAAAAACACATATCACTTCGGGAGGCCTCGGGACAATGGGTTTTAGCGTCCCAGCTGCCATAGGTGCGGCTTTTGGGAAAAAGGAACAACTCAATAAAAGTGAAAAAGAGGAAATTGTTATTTCCATTTCAGGTGATGGTGGTTTTCAAATGAATATGCAGGAACTTATAACTGCAACCACTTACAAAGCGCCTGTTAAATTTATAATCCTCAACAATAGCTATCTTGGAATGATAAGACAATGGCAGGAGCTTTTTCATAAGGAGCGCTTTTCCTTTACCTCTTTAGAAGGGGCCAACCCTGATTTCTGTCTTCTCGCAAAATCCATGGGCATTCCTTCTAAAAGACTTGATGATTTGAAAGATGTTGAGAACTCCATTAATTGGGTTTTAGAACCAGGAACCAGACTTCTTGAATGTATTATTCCACAAGAAGAAATGGTCTTTCCCATTATTCCTAGTAATTCGTCCATAAAAGATATGATTACGGAACGTTTTTCAAAGGAGGAAAAATGAACTTAAATTTTGAAATTAAAATAATTTTTGGAAACGATTTTGATTGTCTCAATAAAATTCTTAATATTTTTTGCGGAAAAGGTTTTACCCTGGAAAGTCTGACGACCCAAATGCAATACAAAAATAATAAAAATGAATTAAAAATGAAAGTTAAAGGCCCGCAAAAGCTTTTGATTATTTTACTTAAAAGGATGGATACCTTTCCAGATGTTTTCAACATCTCATGGAATAAAGCTCCGGCCTTTATTTTCAATGAAGGATTACAAAGCCCACTAACAAAAAAAATAAACCAAAGAAAAGGAGAAAGAAATGAAGCTTTATTATGAAAAGGACCAAAAAAAGGATGCACTTTCCAATAAAAGAGTTGCTATTTTTGGCTTTGGAAATCAGGGTAAGGCCCACGCTTTAAATTTAAAGGATTCTAATAAAAATGTAAGAGTTGCCTTAAGAAATGGATCTAAAAGTGCTGAGTTAGCAAAAAGTTTGGGTCTTCAGGTTATGAACTTTGAGGAAGCCGCTAAATGGGCCAATTTTATTATGCTTCTTCTTCCTGATCAAGTTCAGGGAACGGTTTATCAAGAAACAATCAAACCCCATCTTGAAATTGGCGACACCCTATGCTTTGCCCATGGCCTTAATATTCACTTTAAGGAAATTGTCCCACCGCCTTTTGTTAATGTTATCATGGTCGCTCCTAAATCTCCCGGAAAGCTTGTCAGGTCTACTTTTGTAGATGGACAGGGAGTTCCTTGCCTTGGAGCTGTTTATCAAAAAAATGATGGAGCATGGGACGAAGTCCTAAGTTATGCCAATGCTATTGGCGGTTTAAGGGCCGGTCTCTTTCAAACAACATTTAAAGATGAAACTGAAACTGACCTTTTTGGCGAACAGAGTGTTCTGTGTGGAGGGGTTAGTGAACTCGTAAAATGTGGTTTTGAAACTCTCGTTGAAAGTGGTTACCCAAAAGAACTTGCTTATTTTGAATGCCTTCATGAATTGAAACTTATCGTTGATCTTTTTTATGAAGGGGGTCTTACAAAAATGAATCAAGCCGTTTCAGAAACTGCTGAATATGGCGGCTACACAAGAGGGCCCAAAGTTCTCAATAAAGAAAAAACCAAGGAAAATATGAGGGCGGTTTTAAAAGACATTCAATCCGGAGTTTTCACAGAAGAGTACTTTAATGATGCAAAAAAAGGACAAAAAGAGCTCTTAAAAATGAGAGGAAAAGAAAAAACACACATGGTTGAAGGTGTTGGACACATTCTCCGTTCCAATATGAGCTGGATGAAAAAAGGAGAAGTGAAAAATGAATGTAGAGTCTAAATATGTATGGCATCAGGGAAAAATAATTCCCTTTGAAGAAGCAAAAATACATGTTTTAAATACGTCACTCCATTACGGACTTAGCGTCTTTGAAGGTATAAGGTCCTATCAAACGCCTAAAGGGCCAGCTATTTTCAGACTCCTAGATCATATGAAAAGACTTCAAGATGGTCTTAAGCTATTGGGGGTGGAAACACCTCCTTATGGCCTAAAAAAAACAATGGAGTCATGTAAACAAGTTTTAAAGGCCAATCATCTTAAAGAGGCCTATATTCGTCCAATTTTTTATATTAAAGAAGGAGGATGGGGACTTTCTTTAAAAGACACATCCTGGGATTACTCCGTCGCAGCCTGGCCTTGGGATTCTTACCATGGTGAAAAAGCAAAAAAAGAAGGTATTAAGGCAGTCATTTCTAGCTTAACTAGAAACCACGTTAATGTTTCTTTAACAAAGGGAAAAATTAGTGGTCATTACGTAAACTCGGCACTCGCAAAAGCGGAGGCCCAAAGGGCCGGTTCTCAAGAGGCCATTTTACTTGATCACAACGGAACAGTTGCAGAATGCACGGGTCAAAATATATTTGTTGTTACAAAAGGGAAAATATTAACTCCTCCTTCCCACTTAATTCTTGAAGGTTTTACAAGAGAAACTGTAATTGAAATTCTTGAAGAAGAAGGACAGTCTGTATCTGAAATGCCACTAACCAGAGATCAACTTTATCTTGCCGATGAAGTTTTTATTGTGGGAACTGCTAACGAAGTCTTACCCATAATTGAAATTGATGGCATCAGTATTGGCAATGGAAAACCTGGTGAAATTTGTCTAATGGCCCAATTTTTTTATGACGAACTTGTTCATGGAAAGAGAAACCCAGATTCAGAGTATATTGACTATATTTTTAATAATTAAAGGATAAATTATGAAAAAAGATCAGATCATATTTTTTGATACCACCTTAAGAGATGGAGAACAATCCCTACCCAACTCTTTATCACCTCTTGAAAAAGTTGATATTGCTCTCATGTTAGAAAGACTTGGTGTAGACTACATTGAAGCAGGTTTTCCTCTTTCTTCCGAAGATGATTTTCGTTCAGTCTACGAGATTGGTCGCCAATTAAAAACCTCTATCCCCTGTGCTCTAGCAAGGGCCTTGCCTGAAGATATTGAAGCTTCTTATCAAGCTCTTAAAAGAAGTCATCATTTTAGAATTCACACATTTGTAGCGACCAGTGATATTCACGTTAAAACAAAACTTAAAACCTCTTGGGAAAATGTTTTGGATATGGCCAAAAAAGCCGTTCGACTTGCAAGAAAGTATACTTCTGATGTTGAATTTTCTTGCGAGGATGCGACCAGGACAAGCTTTGAGCACTTAAGAGAAATTATTGAAATTGTTGTAAAAGAAGGAGCAACAACCATTAATATTCCAGATACAGTAGGTTATTCTACCCCTGTTGAATTTGGAAAACTCATCAGAAATTTAAAAGAAAAGACTAAGGACCTCGACAATGTCACTCTTTCAACTCACTGTCATAATGACTTAGGAATGGCCGTTGCCAATTCTCTTTCCGGTATTTCAAATGGAGCGCGCCAGGTTGAGTGCACGATCAATGGTATCGGAGAGCGTTCAGGTAATTGTTCTTTGGAAGAAATCGCTGCCATTTTGCATACAAGAAAAGATTTATTCCCTTTTAAAAATAATATAAAGCTTTCAAAAATTCACAAAACTTCAGACCTCGTCAGCCGGCTTTGCAATGTTCCCATTCAACCTCATAAAGCAATTGTTGGAGAGAACGCCTTTTCCCACTCATCAGGCATTCATCAGGACGGCCTTCTAAAAAATAGAGAGACTTACGAAATTTTAAGTCCGGAAACAATCGGTCTTCCCGGGCATAAAATGTTTATGACTCCTAGAAGTGGTAAACATGTTGTCCAACACAGACTTTTAAAATTAGGCCACCAGAAAAAAAGTTATAGTCTTTCCAATATTTACGAAAAGTTTACTCGACTTGCAGACAAGCAGGGCCAAGTTCATGATTATGACCTTGAGGCCCTTTTTTGGCTCGGCAATGAAGGTGAGGAATTTTATACTCTAAAGGATTTAACCGTTACTTGTGGAACGAACAAAACTTCTAACGCCAATGTTTTTCTTTCCTCATCAGGTCATATCTATGAAAACAAGGCCTCAGGCCTAGGTCCTATAAATGCTTCTTTTAAGGCAATAAAGCAAATCATCAAAAAAAATATAACTTTAACTGATTATAAAATTTCCTCGAAAGGGAGGGGGAGTGAATCCATTGGCCAAGTTGATGTCAGTATTCTTTTTGAAGGGAATACTTATCATGGTCGCTTCACCGGCAACGATATTGTTGAAGCTTCTTGCCGTTCTTTTTTACAGGCGATTAATAACGGTCATAGGGCCGAAAAAGTATTGATGAAAAAAATTGAAAGTGAAATGAATAATAAGGAGTGCTATATCTAATGGAAACCAACGTTCGTAATAAAATGACCCTAATAGAAAAAATTTTAGCAAACAAATCTGGTAAAAAATTTGTAAGACCTGGAGATATTATTTGGGCCAATATTGACCACCTTATGACCCATGATGTTTGTGGACCTGGAACATTTGCCCTTTTCAAAGAAAAATTTGGTGAAAAGGCCAAGGTTTTTGATCGTAAAAAAGTTGTGGTTATTCCTGATCACTACATTTTTACTCAAAACCAACATGCCCAGAGGAATTTACAAATTTTGAGGGATTTTTCAAAAGAACAAAACCTTCCCTATTTTTACGACGCCCATACAGACAATTATAAAGGTGTTTGTCATGTGGCCCTAAGTGAGGAAGGATTTTGTCTTCCCGGAACTATACTCCTGGGAACTGACAGTCATACATGCACCGCTGGAGCCTATGGTTCCTTTGCAACAGGAGTCGGTAATACAGATGCTGCCTTTGTTTTGGGAACCGGAAAGCTTTGGTTTAAAGTTCCCGAAACTTTTAAATTTATCTTCCATGGAGAAAAGCCAAAACATGTAATGGCCAAAGACCTTATTCTTCAAATTATAGGAGATCTCGGAGTTGATGGGGGTACCTACAGAAGTCTTGAAGTAGGTGGTTCCATTATTAAGGCCCTCAATATGGAAGAAAGAATGAGCCTTTGTAATATGGCCATAGAGTGTGGTGGAAAAAATGCCGTGATAGAGGCAGATGAAGTCACTCTAAAAGATATCAAAGGGAAGGCCAAGAGCTCTTTTCAGGTTTTTCAATCAGACCCTGATTATAAATACCCTTTTAAAAAAGAATATATTGGAGACCAGTTGGAGTCACTGGTTGCAAGGCCTCATTCTCCCGATAATATCACTCCTGCCTATAAGTTGGGGCATCAGGAACTATCAAGGGCCTATATTGGTTCCTGCACTGGGGGAAAACTCGAAGACTTTAAAGCTGCTGCCAAAATACTGAAGGGTCAAAAAGTTAAAATTGATACCTTTATTGTACCGGCGACAACAAAAGTTGCTGCAGATCTGGAAAAAGAAAGCTTCGATGGAAAATCACTTCTTCAAATTTTTAAAGAAGCAGGTACAACAATTGGAAAGCCTAGTTGCGCAGCCTGCTTAGGTGGTCCTGAAGATACTTTTGGCCGTGCCAATGATGCTCAAAAAGTTATTTCAACAACGAATAGAAACTTTCCTGGACGAATGGGAAGTAAACTTGCTGAGGTCTTTTTGGCCTCTCCCTATACTGTTGCGGCCAGTAGCTTAACGGGGAAAGTCACTGACCCCCGAGAATTTTTAAACTAAGGAGGCTTATAGAAATGAAAAATATAATAAAAGGTAAGGTTTTTTGCCTGGGGGATAATATTGATACCGACCAAATTATTCCCGCTAAACACCTGGTTTATAAAACAAATGATCCGGAAGAAAGAAAACTTTATGGAAGGTTTGCCCTATCCGGACTTCCTATTGGTCATGAATACCCTTTTGTTGAAAAGAGTGAAAATAAATCGGTTTATCGGATTATTTTTGCTGGAAAAAATTTTGGTTGTGGCTCCTCAAGAGAGCACGCTCCTTTAGCTCTCAAAGAAGCTGGGATTGAAACGGTAATCGCCTCAAGTTACGCCAGGATTTTTTATAGAAACTCAGTTGACGGGGGTTTTTTTCCTCCAATGGAGTTTCTTGATAACTCTTCTAAAAAACATTCTTTTAAAACAGGTGATGATGTTTTAGTGAACCTTAAAGAGAACTATATAGAAAAAATAGAAACTGGTGAAAAAATAAAACTAAAATCCTTAGGTTTCATACAGGAAATAATTGAAGCTGGAGATATCTTTGCTTACGCACAAAAGAAGGGTTTAACAAATGAAAAATAAAAATTTAATTGCGGTTCTTCCAGGTGATGGCATAGGACCAGAAGTCATGAAAGAAGCACTTAAAGTCTTAAACTTTGTCAACAACCACTACCATCTAAATATTGAGACTAAGGTAAGTGAGGTTGGTGGTCAGGCCATCGACCTTTATGGTGAAGCTCTTCCTGATAAGACGCTAGAATTGTGCCAAAAATCGAAGGCCATTCTTTTTGGCTCAGTAGGAGGTTCTAAATGGGATAAATTACCTCCAGAAAAAAGACCCGAAAGGGCCTCCCTTCTTTTTTTAAGAAAACATTTTAACCTATTTGCCAATTTAAGACCGTGTAAAGTTTTAAAAGACCTCTCACCTTTAAAAGAAGAACGGATTCAAAACGGTGTAGACCTCATGTGTGTGAGGGAATTAACCGGTGGTCTTTACTTTGGTGAAAAAGGTAAGAAATTTAATAAACATGGTGAAAAGGGGGCCTTTGATACCCTTAACTATTTTGAAAAAGAAGTTCAAAGGATCGCAACACTTGCTTTTAAACTTGCAAGAAAAAGAAAAAAGAAAGTGACTTCCATTGATAAGGCCAACGTTTTAACCTCCATGGTTTTATGGAGGGAGACTGTTAAAAAGGTTTCAAAAAATTTTGAAGATGTTAGTTTGGAGCACATCTATGTCGACAATATGAGCATGCAACTCATGCTTAATCCATCTCCCTACGATGTTCTTCTTTGCCCCAATTCTTTCGGAGACATTTTGTCTGACCAATGTGCGGGGCTTTCAGGTTCTCTAGGCCTTCTTCCTTCAGCTAGTTTGGGAGAAAATAACTTTGGCCTTTATGAACCCGCTGGTGGCATAGCCCCTGATCTTGTTGGAAAAAATAAGGCCAACCCTCTCGCCCAAATACATTCCCTTTCATTGCTTCTTCGTTATTCTTTTGAAAATGATAAAGCGGCTTCACTTATTGAAAAGGCCATAGATAAAGTTTTGGAAAAAGGAATTCGCACAAGGGATCTTTTTACTTCAAAAACTCAAACTCTTGTTGGAACTAAAGAAATGGGAGATGAAGTCGTCAAAGAGATGGAGAAGCTATGTTAAATAAAATTGAAATATACGATACAACTCTAAGGGATGGAACTCAAGGGGCAGGAATAAGTTTTTCACTTGAAGAAAAGATTTTCCTGACTCACCTTTTAAATGAACTTGGTATCCCTTATATAGAAGGAGGATGGCCTGGCTCTAATCCCAAAGATGAAATGTATTTTAAAAAAATTCGAGAAAAGAAAAAAAAAGGCGAATTAAAAGGAAGTCAAGTTTTTGCCTTTTCCTCCACGCGAAGGAAAGGTGTCAAGACCTCTGAGGACTTCTTTCTTTCAAAAATGGTTGAATCCAAAGCAGATGGTTTTTGCCTCTTTGGAAAGACTTGGGACCGGCAGGCGACGGATGCTCTCGGCGTAACTCTCGGAGAAAATCTTAATATAATAAAAGAGTCCATTTTATTTTTAAAAGAAAAAACCAAAAAGCCGGTCTTTTTTGATTGTGAACATTTTTTTGATGGTTATAAAAGTAATAAAGAATACGCAATCGATGTTTTAAAAACAGCACTAAAAGCTGGTGCCGATAGAGTTATACTCTGTGACACAAATGGAGGGACTTTCTCTCATGAATGCCAGGATATTATAAAGGAACTTAAAACTTTATCTTTTCCTCTTCATAATTTTGGCTTCCACGGACATAATGATTGTGGGATGGCCCTCAGTAATTCCATTACAACTGTGAGAGAAGGTTTTGGCCATATTCAAGGGACTATCAATGGTATTGGAGAACGGTGTGGCAATACAGACCTTGTAAGTGTCATTTCAAATCTACAGTTAAAAATGAAAATTCAATGCATTCCATCTAAAAAAATAAAAGGCCTCTTTTCTACGTCCAAAAAAGTATGGGAACTCACCCATGGCGAAGGCCCTCCCAATCAGCCTTTTGTTGGCGTGAATTCTTTTGCCCATAAAGGCGGTATTCATGTAAGTGCACTTCAAAAAGCACCAGAATTTTACGAACACATTAACCCTAATAGCATTGGAAACAGAAGGCATATTCTTATAAGTGAACTATCCGGGCAATCTAATATTATCAATACTTTTGGTGATCGTTATCCTGAACTTAAAGATAAAAGAAAGGTCAAGTCTATCCTTCATGCGATCCAAGATAAGGAAAAGGAAGGACTCTCCTATGAAGGTGCTGATGCTAGCTTGGAACTTTTTATGAGAAGGGTCCTAGGCCATAACGACTCAATTATGGAAAAAAATTATCTCAAAATCAATGACCTTGACTTTGGTAAAAAGAAAATGAGCGAAGCTTCCTTAAGTCTCAACTTTCGGGGTGATAAAACGATGACTGTATCTCTTGGAGTAGGTCCTGTTGATGCCTTAAGTAAAGCTCTCAGAAAAGCTCTCACCCCCTTTTATCCGGAAATTAAAAACCTTAAATTAACCGATTATCACGTTAAAATTATAGATGGTCATTGTGGGACCATGGCCAAAGTAAGGGTTTCTATTAAGCATCAATTTTTAAAAAATAAAGCTTTTACAACAATAGGGATGAGTGAAAATATTATTGAGGCCAGTTGGCAGGCCTTTGAATCCGCCTTCACTTACTTTGCCTTTCTTAAAAAAGACCAAAGTAAAAAAGTAAGTCAAATTTAATTATTAATTTTACTTATAGTAAGTTCTTAAACTACTTATTTTACTTTTATCTGCTACTCCCTAATATAAGTAAGGTCAGAGTTTTAAAAATACTCATAAGAGACTAAGGAAAACCATGAAAGAAAATTTTTCAAAAATCATAATAGCAGGACCTTGTAGTGCAGAATCAAAGGATCAAATGATCTCTACGGCGAAAAATATCGAAAGGATTCAAGAGGTTTCTTTCTTTAGAGCAGGCCTTTGGAAACCTCGTACAAGACCTAATCTTTTTGAGGGTGTTGGTGAAAAAGGTCTTAAATGGCTTCAAGAAATTGGACAACAAACACGACTTAAAACAACAACGGAAGTTGCCAAAACCATTCATGTAGAAAAATGCCTTGAGTATAATATTGATGCTCTTTGGATAGGGGCCCGAACGACAGTTAGTCCTTTTTCTGTTCAAGAAATTGCTGAGTCCTTAAAAGGA
Organism: Halobacteriovoraceae bacterium; assembly: GCA_002715375.1. Taxonomy (GTDB): domain Bacteria; phylum Bdellovibrionota; class Bacteriovoracia; order Bacteriovoracales; family Bacteriovoracaceae; genus UBA7317. The sequence continues at coordinate 2,770 of PAZA01000095.1, read as the reverse complement.
ACAAAAAAAACTGTTCTTGTCAAAAACCCGGTGAATGAAGACCTTTCTTTATGGATGGGGGCCCTTGAAAGGCTTGATAAAGCGGGAATTAAAAAGATTATTGCCATTCACCGCGGTTTTACAGCTCCTCCTGGTGGAGCCTACAGAAATAATCCTCTTTGGCATATTCCACTTGAATTAAAAGACAGGTGCCCGAAACTCCCTATTATTTGTGATCCAAGCCATATGTTGGGAAAAAGAGAAGGCCTTCAGAAACTCTCTCAGGAATCAATGGACCTAGGCTTTGATGGACTCATGATTGAAACCCACCCCTGTCCTCAAAAAGCCTTGTCTGATTCAAAACAGCAAATCACTCCAGAAGACCTCAAAACACTTCTTCATAACCTGACATACAATTCAGTCCCATCAAGAGATCAGGGTATACTTCCACAACATGACACCTCTTTAAAGGCCCTTCGCAACTTAATTGAACCTCTGGATCAGGAACTTTTGGAAATTCTTCAAAAAAGAATGAGTGTTGTGAAAAAAATTGCTCACATTAAAAAGGCCTCGAAGTTAGATGTCTTTCAAAGACAACGTATGGAGGAATTGATAAAAAAACTTGAAGTTTGTGCCCAAAAAAAAGGACTTGATAAAAAATATATCAGAAACCTCTATAAAATTATTCACAATGAGTCCGTAAACAGACAAACTGAAATTATAAACGTTTAAAAAAAGGTAACCTAAATGCCATCTCCCTCTGACCGAATTAAAGAAATTGTTCCCTCCAAAAGTCTTGAGATAGCGCTGAAGGTTCTAAAGCTTAGAGAAGAAGGTCACGATGTCATTGGGCTCCACGTAGGAGAAGCCGATTTTGACACTCCCTCAACAATTATAAAAAGTACCCAAAAGGCATTGAGTGAAAATAAAACAAAATACGATCTTGTTCAAGGAAACCTTGAACTAAGGCAATCAATTGCCCAACGGTTTAATTATTTAAACCAAGGAAGTATTACTCCTCAAAACATCATTTTAGGAAATGGATCAAAGCATATCCTTTACAATATCTTTCAATCCCTCTTAAACCCCGGTGATGAGGTTATTATTCCCAGGCCTTATTGGGTCACCTTTCCAGAAAGTGTTAAGTTGGCAGGTGGAGTTCCAAGGTTTGTGGCCCCTTCGAAAGGCTTCCAACTCGATCTCGATGGGATTAGAGAAGCCGTTGGACCTAAGACAAAGGCCCTCGTTATAAACTCACCCAATAATCCTAGTGGGGTCATTTACCCTCCTCATATACTATCTCAACTTCTTACGCTCGCCAAAGAGCATGACTTTATGATTATAAGTGATGAGGCCTATGAAGGGTTTATCTACGATGGTGAAAGGCCCTTTTCTCTTTATTCCTTAGATAAAAAGGCCCTCAATAATACGATTACGGTCCAAAGCTTTTCAAAAACGTTTTCCATGACCGGTTTTAGAATTGGTTACGCCATTGCTTCAAATTCTTGGGTTACGCATCTTAAAAATCTCGGTGGCCACCAAGTTGGAAATATTTGCACTTTTGCCCAATACGGTGCCCTTGAAGCTCTCTCTCTTAGTGAAGGTGAAATGCGCCCTTATGTTCATGAGCTCCAGGAAAGAAGAGACCTTGCCTTTAACCTTTTTAGTTCTCTTTTTGATTGCTATAAACCCCAAGGAGGTTTCTGCCTCTTTCCTAATATTTCAAAATATATTGAAGAAGGTCGTTTCACCTCTTCTCAATCCATGGCCTTGGAAATCTTAGAAAAGGCCCATGTGGCAGTTTTACCAGGAGAGGCTTTTGGACTCCCTGAACACTTGAGGCTTTCTTTCACTCCTTCAAAAGACGATATCAAAAACGCTTTTCAAAAAATAAAGGACTTCCTATGAAACTCGCCCTTATTGGCTTTGGGCGGTTTGGGCAATTGATTGCCAAAACCCTTGTTAAAGACTTTGAACTCATTATTCTAGACTCTAATGATAATTTAAGAGAAAAGGCCAAAAAGCTTGGTGCTCTTTGGGGAAAAATTGAAGACCTCGAAGGTTGCAGAACTGTTGTCCTGGCAACTCCCATCTCAACACTTCCAAAAATAATCGATTGGATAAAACCTCACCTCAATCAAGAGGCCCTCGTTATTGATGTTTGTTCAGTGAAAGAGTGGCCTTTAACACTTATGAAGGAAGGTCTACCAAATTCAGTCAACATATTAGGCACTCACCCTATGTTTGGCCCAGATAGTGTCAAAGAGGATTTCAAAAATCATAAAATCGTTTTATGCCCAGAAAGTATTTCTGAAGAGCGCTTGAAAAAAGTAACCCATTATCTTCAAGGCCTCGGTCTTACCCTCCTTACCAAAACGGCCAAGGACCATGACGAAGAAATAAGCCGTTCTTTAATTTTAACTCATTTTATAGGTAGAACACTCATCCACTTTGGAGCAGAAAAGCTCGACATTGAAACGAAGGGTTACCAAAGCCTCCTCACTATTTTAAAGCATGTTGGAAATGACAGCCCTCAACTTTTTCAGGATATGAACCGCTACAATCCCTATGCAAAAAAAATGCGGAGGGATTTTACCGAAGCCCTTCAGCAAACTGTAGAAAGTATTTCTTAATTATTTAAATAAAAATGGAGTGCCGGAATATCATTTTTTAAGTCTTCAAACACTGGCATTTGCTGACCTTTCCTTTTCGGCTTATACCCTTTTGGATACTTACCCAATAAAACTCGATGAGTGAGTAACTCCATTGAAGAGCCATAAACGTCAGGACC
>PAZA01000094.1 GCA_002715375.1 Halobacteriovoraceae bacterium | reverse complement strand
GGAGCGTCTTCAACCATGGCGTTTGTAATACCGTGAATTGCAATAACTTTTTCTGGTATTTCAATGGGTGGATGAACAAGTGTAGAAAAAGTGTCTTCTTCACCTTGAGTCATTTTAAGAGCTGAAATTTCAACTATGTGATCAAATGTTGGTGACAAGCCCGTCGTTTCGAGGTCAAAAGCAATAATGCCTTCCGGAAAATGTTTAAAAAGTATTTCTCTTTCAAGGTCAGTAAAAAGAGGTTGGCCAGGAGAAGTTTTTTTATTCATATTTGGCATTTCTTAAGTTTGAATTTTTATTGGCAATTGTTTGTATCAGCCTTACAAATTTGGTAATTATGATTACCTAACTTTTTGGTTTTAAGCAGTAAGCCAAACTACTTAAATCTTCATTGTTTTTCAAGTTGAGGATAAAAAATGAAAAAATTTGATGTCGTTGTATTAGGAGCAGGTCCAGGGGGTTATGTTGCAGCCATTAGGGCCAGCCAATTAGGGAAAAAAGTCGCCATTATTGAAATGGATAAGCTTGGTGGAGTGTGTCTAAACAGAGGTTGTATTCCAACTAAGGCCCTTTTAAAGTCTGCTCACTCTGTTCATGAAGTTAGCAGTTTCAAAGACTTAGGAATTAACGTCGATGTAAAGTCTCTTGATGGTGGTCAAGCAGTTAGACGTGCATCATCTATTTCAAAGAGGATATCTAAAGGCGTTTCTTTCTTGATGAAAAAAAATAAAGTTGAGGTCATTGAAGGAAAGGGAACTCTGGCCACATCACAATCAATAGACGTCGTTTTAAAAGATGGAAAAAAAGAAAAAGTTGAAGCTACGGATATTATTATTGCTTCTGGTGCGGGTTATAGAACTTTTCCAGGTCTCGAGCATGACAACAAGCGTCTCATTGGTGCTTGGGAAGCTTTGGCCATTGAGAAACTCCCCAAATCAGTCGGGATTATTGGAGCTGGTGCGATCGGTGTTGAGTTCGCCTATTTTTGGAATGCATTCGGTGTGGATGTGCACATTTTTGAAATGATGCCTAACCTTCTTCCTATTGAAGATACTGATTCCTCAGTGGAGCTTGAGAAAGCTTATAAAAAATATGGCATAAAAATGTCTATGGGCGTTGAAAAGGTTCAAGCTAAGAACAATGGTCCAGACGTTACAATTACGTGTGTTGAAAAAGGTAAAGAAACAAAGTACCAATTTGAAATGGGTCTTATTGCAGTAGGTATGACAGGAAATATTGATAATATTGGGCTTGAAAAGCTTGGTGTTCAGACAGACAGGGGCTTTATTAAAGTCAATGAATCCTTTCAAACAAATATACCTCATGTTTATGCAATTGGAGATGTCGCAGGACCTCCTTTATTGGCTCATGCTGCGAGTCATGAGGGAGTTATTGCCGCTGAACATTTATCTGGTTTGAAACCCCATCCCTTAGATAAAATGAATATTCCGGGTTGCACTTATTGTCAGCCTCAGGTTGCTTCTGTTGGTTATACGGAAAGAGCATTGAAAGAAAAAGGGATCAAGTATAGTGTAGGGAAGCTCCCTTTTATGGCCAATGGAAAAGCAGTGGCCAGTAATGAAAAAGAAGGCTTTGTTAAAGTTTTGATGGGAGAGCACGGAGAGATGTTGGGTGCACATATAGTAGGAACCAACGCAACAGAGCTTATCCATGAATATACCCTTTTTAGGGCAATGGAAGGAATTGATGAAGAGATTTTTGCTACTGTCCACCCGCATCCGACTTTAGGAGAATGGTTGGGTGAAACGGTAATGGCGGCAAAAGGTAGATCTCTAAATTTTTAAACGAAAATATGATGAGGAGTGGCTGTTATGGCACGAGTTGAAATTGTAATGCCTCAGATGGGCGAGTCGATCACAAATGGTACGATTAAAAAGTGGAATAAAAATATAGGTGAAGTCGTAGAGCTAGATGAAATTATCTTGGAAATTTCTACTGACAAAGTGGAGTCTGAAATTCCTTCACCCGTTAAGGGGCGTTTGGAGACGATTCATTACCAAGAAGGGGATACAGTCGATGTAGGAATTCTTATAGCTGAAGTTGAAACTGACTTGTCTCAGCCAATGAGTGCAAACTCTCAAGGCGCCTCCGCTCCTGCTAGCGGTGGGAAGGATACAAAAGCTAGTCAAGAAAGCGCAACCTCACAGAAGTCAGTTGAAAGCGAGTCTCCTGCAGGTAGTACGTCTTCAAATGGAGAAAGGCGTTTTTATACTCCCTTGGTTAAGGCCATGGCCAAAGAAGCAGGGATACCTCTCAGTGACTTGGAGGGGATCTCCGGGTCTGGGGCAGGAGGAAGAGTTAATAAGAGTGACCTTCTTCAATATATTGAAAACCGTTCAGGAAAAGGGGCGGCAGCGCCTGCTCCAATGGCGGAACAAGCTCAAACACCTTCCCCAACACCGACACCTGTTCAGGAAGTAAGAGGGAGCTATAACCCCGCTCTTATCGAAACTATTCCAATGGATAATATGAGGAAGGCCATTGCCAAAAATATGGTTCTTTCGAAGCAAATTTCTCCTCATGTAAACTCAGTGTCTGAGGTCGACTTAACTCATTTGGTGAAGTTTAGGGAAGGCTTTAAAAATGAGTTTCAGAAGCAGGAAGGGTTTAAACTTACTTATACTCCTTTCATAATGAAGGCAATTATCGATGCCTTAAAAGAGTATCCTTTAGTCAACTCCTCGATTGAAGGGGATAATGTTATCCAAAAAAGATATATTAATTTAGGTTTTGCAGTAGCAGTTCCTGGCCAGGGTTTGACAGTTCCAAATGTTAAGGATGCAGACACACTTAATATGACGGGTCTTTGCCGGGCCTTAAACAGACTTGCAGATAAGGCCCGCAATAGAAAACTTACTTTGGATGAGATGAGTGATGGGACTTTCACTTTCAGCAATGTTGGTTCATTTGGAACACTTTTTGCCACGCCAATTATTTTACAACCTCAGGTAGGGATTTATGCTTCAGGAGTTATCCAAAAGAGAGTGATGGTTCGTGAAGATGACTCAATCGGTGTTCGAAGCATGATGTATGGAACTCATAGCTATGATCATAGGTTAATTGATGGCGAGTTAGGAGGACTTTTTCTAGAAGCGATCCACAGAAACTTAAGGAATATGGATCCTTCTCAACTTTTTTAGTAAACTTATTTTTTTGAAAGTTAAGTTTTCTTCTTTTATGGGCCTTTGTTGAAAGGCCCTTTTTTTTGGAGGCAGTGAAAGCTTTTTCTACTTGAAGGAGTTTTTAATGGGTTTATAATTAAAGATATGAAAAAAATACTATGTGTTGATGACGAAAAGTTTATTCACTCGATTGTAAGTGACTTCTTTCAAGATGGAGGTCATGAGGTCTGTATTGCTAAAAACGGGCTAGATGCCTTTTTAATGGCGATCAATACTCAGTTTGACCTCATTTTGACTGACTATCAAATGCCTATTATGAATGGCGGAGGCCTTATCCAGTCCCTCAGGGAAAAAGAAGGGCCAAATAAAGGAACTCCAGTCATTGTTATCTCAGCATTTTCTGAACCGGCTAAAAGATCTACCGAGGGGCTTGAAAATGTTCATTTTCTAGGAAAGCCAATCATCCTCGATGATCTAAAGTCAATGGTAGATAAGACCCTTGAAGGTTTTGCCTAAGCTATTAATGCAAATCAATCCAATTTTTGAATAAGGAAGATGCCATCTCTTACAGGTAGAAGAGTCCCATATAGATTAGTGCTTTCTGATATAAAATTATTGATGTTTTGGATGGCCAAGGTGTCTTGGTCCTGACCTTTTTGATCAAGGACTTTTCCACTCCAAAGGACGTTATCTATGGCAATCATTCCTTTCGGTGAAAGAACTTTTAAACCCGCTTTTAAATAGTCCAGGTAATTAATTTTATCAGCATCAATGAAGATGAAGTCAAAGGCCTTATCCAGGTTTTTTACCGTTTCCAAGGCGGGCCCTATGATGGATTGGATTTTGTGTCCATGGGTCGAACCCTTCCAGTAGTTTTTCGCTATTTCAACTGTTTCGGGATTAATATCCAAAGTAATAATGAGGCCATCATCTGGAAGATTTTCTGCCATACAAAGAGAGGAGTATCCGGTGAAGGTTCCAAACTCTAGAACATTTGTAGCTTTAATCGATCTTAGGAGAAAACCAAGAAAAGATGCTTCTAATTCTCCAATAAGCATTTGTGAATAAGGGACATTCTTTTTGGTATAGTTTTCAAGGTCTTTGCAAGTCTTGGAGGGTCTATTGCTTTTTTGAATACAATATTCCTGTATTTTAGAGTCGCTAGTTAGCATAAGATTTCCTTTTGAATGCACTTTTTTAAAAAAAAAATGGGATTAGTTTGGCTTTGCCAAAATAATTTTTAAGATTGAGTTCCACCGACTATGCATATTTTTAAGTGTTTTTTTCGAATTATTGTTGAGTTTGTGGTTCCCTTTGGAAATCCTCATGTGAAAAGAATTCCATGCCAAATTAAGGTCACCTAAACGGGAGAGTATATAAGAGGAGTCCTTCTCTAAGACGACTTTTTTTTCAAGGTTTTGTATAAAGTTGACTCTTAGGAACTCAAAATTTCGTTTCATTTTTTCGTCGAGAAAAAGAGTCAGAAGGTTACCTGAATGAATGGATATTTTTTGAAGAAGGTTTCTTATTTTTTCCCACTTTTTCTTTGAATAAAAGGACTCTTTTTTTAATTTGAGAAGAAGATACTCCTCTAGGAGATGCAAAGCTTTGTAATTATAATTTAGGATTATCCCCAATTGTTCATTTAACTTTAGTTTTGCTTCCATGTTATTTTTTTGGGGATCTACTTTTGAAGTCAGAAACATGAATGTTTTCTTGTCAAATTTAACAAGTTTGGCATGAAGGGTTTTAAAAGCTTTCTTGCAAAAGAAGTCTTTGGCGGTCAAACACTTTTTTGATTCAATTTCCCAATTGGAGTAGATTTGATTGAAATGATTTTGAAAATTTATAGATTGACCTTGAAAAGGATCCATCTTTTTTAAAATAAAATAATACTCGGAAACAATATTTCTAATTTGAGGCTTAATGTATCGATTAAACTCACGGCTTGAAATAAGGTTATTCTTTTTTTCAAAGTAATAGTAGGGATAGGAGAACACATTCTGTCCTACTAATAATGCGCATAATAAAGCAATGAGAGAAGCTGTGTTTTTTAGATTCTTCATAGTCGGATTGTCTTTTAATTGAAAGGCAATGTCAAAAAATGAAAAGCCCCGCCCCTTTATAAGGGGGCATGGAGCTTCTTATTAGAAAAAAATTTTAAGCTTTATCTATAGAAAGAGAAAGGTCCATAGATTCAATGGAGTACTCTAGTGGGGAAGGATTCGTAAGGGGGCCTTGTTCAAGAGAAACTGCTAGGGTTTCTTTTGAAATGTATTCCCTATGAATATTGATAATGTGAGATAATTTATCACTTCCCTGATAAGTGATTTGAATTCTATCAGACACGTTAAACCCAAGCTCTTTTCTCGATTTCTGTATCCGGTTCACTACTTCTCTGGCAAGTCCTTCAGAAATAAGGTCTTCGTTTAGAGAGCAATCAAGCTCGATAGAAATGTGACGGTTGGATATTGCATCGCTCCCCTCTTTGGCTTCTCTAAAAACTAAAATATCTGAAGCTGAAAGCTTTTCACCTAGTAATTCAATTTCACCTTTTTCTTCTAAATTCATGAGGTCTTCAGGTTTTAGTTCAGAAATAGATTTTCTGATTTTACCAAAATCTTTTCCAAATCTTTTACCAAGAACAGGGCTGTTTGGTTTAGCATAAAGCTTAATGAACTGCCCTTCATTTTCTGAATAAAGGAGTTCTTTAACATTAAGCTCTGCCTTAATATAACCCTCAAGTTTTGAAATTTCCTTAAGTAGATCCTGGTCTTTGTGGATAATAGTAAGTTTTGAAAGTGGTGTTTTAACTTTAATATTTGTCTTGTTTCTTTTTTGTCTTCCTAGAAGAATAATTTGTTGCATTCTTCCCATGGCATCTTCAAGAGTTGAATCAATAAAGTCTTCATTGGGAACTGGGTAAGAGCAATGGTGAACCGAACCAAGAAGGTCTAATTGACCAAATTTTTTGAGCTCCTGATAGATATATTCTGAAAGGAAAGGACTAAAAGGTGCCATGGCAACGCTCAGCTCTTTCACGGCTGTGTATAGGGTTGAATAGGCTTCTTTTTTGTCCTGAGAGAGGCCTTCTCCCCAAAATCTGGATCTATTAAGTCTAATATACCAATTTGTTAGGTCTTCAATGAATGTGAAAAGAGCTGGAACGACATTGTAAAGTCTATAACCTTCCATTTCTCTAGAAATATTTTTCTTTAAAGTTTGCAGGTTAGAAAGTATCCAACGGTCTGTTATATTATTTCCAAAGGTAAGGTGCTTATCTGCACTCCATTGATCAATAGAGGCGTATGTTTGAAAAAACTTGAAAGAGTTAAGCCATGGAAGAAGGGCCCTTCTAACCATGTCTTTCACACCAGAGTCAGCGAACCTTTGTTCTTCACCTTTAACAAGACCTGAGTTAATCAAATAAAGTCTTAGAGCATCTGCTCCATAGGTATCCATGATTTTATCAGGAGCTGTATAATTTTTAAGGCTTTTAGACATCTTTTTGCCGTCTTCTGCCATAACGAGCCCGTTCACGATAACATTTTTGAAAGCAGGCTTATCATAAAGAGCAGCTGCTAAAACGGTAAGGGTGTAGAACCATCCTCTTGTTTGGTCTAGCCCTTCAGCAATAAACTCAGCTGGAAAACCTTGCTCAAAGACATTTTGATTTTCAAAAGGGTAATGAATTTGGGCATAGGGCATAGATCCTGACTCAAACCAACAGTCAAGAACTTCAGTAATTCTTTTGTAAGTTCCCTCTTCACCTTCAATAGAAAAGGTCAAATGATCGATATTTTCTCTGTGGAGGTCATTAACCCTTTCACCGGTATAGTCTTCAAGTTCTTTTATGGAGCCAATACATATTCTATTTCCTGTGGTTTCATTAATCCAAATTGGAATAGGCGTACCAAAAACTCTATTTCTTGAAATGGCCCAATCTCTGGCACCCTCTAGCCATTTACCAAAACGACCTTCCTTTATATGCTCTGGTACCCAGTGAATTTCTTTGTTTGCAGCAATGATTTTGTCTTTAATTGCTTCAACTTTGACATACCATTGGGGAATTGAGCGGTAGATAAGTGGGGTATTTGATCTAGGACAATGAGGGTAAGAGTGGACAATGACACCTTGATCATATAGCTTCCCGCTCTCTTTAAGGTCTTTTATGATCTGTTTGTCAGCATCCTTGACCATTGTGCCTTCATAGTCTGTAACTGGCTTAGTGAAGTGCCCCTTATCATCGACCGGGCAAGCATTAAAATAGAGTCCTTCTGATTTCATAACTCTGTTATCGTCCTCGCCAAAGTCAGGAGCAAGGTGGACAATACCAGTACCGCTATCTGTTGTTACATATCCATCATTAAAAATTTGGAAGGCGCCTTTTTCTTTGTAATCTGAAAAGAAAGGAAAGAGAGGTTTATAAGTTTTTCCCTTAAGCTTATCCCCTTTAAAGGTTTCTAGGACCGTTAACTTTCTTTTCTTTCCTTTAACTGCATCAAGTCTGTCTTTCGCCAGGACCATATTGATTTTTTTGTCCTCATCAAAAACTTTGACGTAGTCGATATCAGCTCCAAGACAAAGGCCAAGGTTTGAAGGAAGAGTCCACGGAGTTGTTGTCCAGGCTGCAAGGTAGGTTTTTTCATCTTCTCCTAATGCTTCATCAAGTTCAAAAAGAACAGTAATGGCTGGGTCTTGAACGTCAGCATAGTTAGAAGAGGCCTCATGATTGGAAAGTCCTGTACCTAACGTTGCAGAAAATGGAACAACTTTTGTTCCCTGATAGACCAGATCTTTTTCCCAAAGCTGTTTAAGAACCCACCAAACTGATTCCATAAACTCTGGGTCCATAGTTTTGTAATCATTTTCAAAATCTACCCAACGACCAATCCTTTTTATCGTTGTTTCCCACTCTTTTGAAAAGCGTTGAACGATACTTCTACATTCATCATTGTAGGCTTTAATACCAATCTTTTTAATAGTGTCCTGAGCAGACATACCCATCTTTTTATCAATTTCATATTCAATAGGAAGACCGTGACAGTCCCATCCAAAACGCCTTTCGATGTAGAAACCTTTCATTGTGAAATAGCGTGGAATGATATCTTTAATTGTAGAAGCTACGAGGTGACCATGGTGAGGGAGGCCTGTGGCGAAAGGAGGACCATCGTAGAAAATGTAGGGCTTTTTATCTTTGGTCAGCTCAAGAGATTTTTCAAATGCTTTTTCTTTTTCCCAGTAACGGAGAATACTTTTTTCCGTTTCCACGAAAGAAAATGAATCCTGTTGTTCTTGACTGTTTTTTTCTGACACTTTTGCTCCCCCTCTTAAACTTATAACCGAGGGATACTACCGGCCTGATGGCGAGTTGTGTAGAGAGGAATGTCTTCAAAACTGAGGAAAAAGAGTTCTTTCCAAGAATGAAGTGTTGTTATGCGTTACTATGAGGGCTTGAGGAGCTTTAAAAGCAAAAGAAACATCCCTGAAATGGACCTTTTTATGGATTTATATGGAGTCGATAATGGTGATAAAGACGTTCCGCACAATCATCTTTTTGCTCTCTTTTTCAATGATGGCTTTTTTGAATATTGGAAAGGCAGAAGATGCTTATTTTAAAGGTTATAAGAGAAGCCTTATTGAATGGCAGGAGTTGGATCATAAAAAATGGTTAAGTTTTAAAAAGTGGAAGGAGAAGTATGAAAAAAGAGAAAAGTTTCCTCCTTGGGAAAGATTAAAAAGGGAAAGGAAACTCAAAGAACGAGTTGGTCATGTAATGGATTGTAGAGGCGTTTGCTTTCTTTATAGAGGGTTGGGGAAAAACAAAATTCGTTTTAGAAGTATCGTTAGAGAGGGAGATGAAATTCAAACAAAAAAAGACTCTTATCTGTGGCTTTTTTTAATGGATGGAACAATGGTCAGGCTTTCTCCAAAGACCTCCATAACAATGAGAGAGATAAATATAAGCCCAAGCGAAGTTTTTTTCCACGCGCGAATTAATTTTGGTAATGTCTTATGGCTTTCTCGAGAAGGCTCTCTATTTAATGAATTGAAAGAGAGGGAAACAGATGCGCTTTTTCACCCACATCCTCTTTTCGAAGTATTACCTAAATTAAAAAAGAAGCAAATTAACGAAAATGACCTTTTCTCATATTTAGAGGACTTTTCCCCTACTTTAAACCAATACAAGAGGCTTAATGTTGAGATAAAAAAGAATAATTCACACTTTAAATCAAAAAGATCAATGGCCTTTCTTGTTATGCCAAATGGAACTCTGTTTGGAGAAAGGTTAAATGTTGAAATGATTGTCCTTTTAGGTGGAGAAACTTTTTTAAAAAGACGGACTTTTAAGCAATTGGGTTTAAAAGAAAAGGGTGTTCCTGAGTCTTTGTTAGCTGAGGTTTTTTTAAGGGGTTATGAAAATAAAAAGGGAAATTTGATTGAAGAAGGACAGTGGTATGAAATTGATAAAAGTGGGGAAAGTCTGAAAGTCCTTGAACTGATGGAGTATCGGAAATTTTTAATGGGCGAATTTTTGACTCAGAGAATACCAACCATTCTTTTAGGGAGGGAGGTTTTCTTAAAGCGTTACTCTTCCTTTATATTTAACAAGCGTTTGACTTCAAAACAGTTGGCCCTTCGTTATGGTTATCGTTTGTGGAGAGGTTGGGATAGCAGGAAAAAAGAGATGAAGGAAAGAGTAGAGTATTTGAAGGAATATACAAGAAGGGTTGAAACAACAGTTTTGAAGGAATCCTTAAAATTAAGAAAAAGATTTATAAAAAGGAAGGAGAAAGTTCACCCGATTACTTATGACAGCCGGTTTTATAAAAAGGCAATGGAGAGTTACTATAAGTCTTTAGCCTATCCATCTTCCCTTGAAAGTGATAAGGAGGTTTTGAATAGTACGCGTCACCCCTTTTGGGGAAAGGTAAAGGCTTATGGGAAATAGTGTGTCATGTCATTTTATTCTAGCAAGTGGAAGTCCTCGTCGTAGAGAAATGTTGGAGTGGTTGGGGTTTCCCTTTACAATCAAGACTTTTCCCATTGATGAAGTAAGTTCTCACGATCACCCAGGAGATAAGGCCATAGATATTGCAGAGAAGAAGTGTTCAGCTCTGAAAAGTTGGCTTCATGATGAAAAAGTAGAGTCTGCTATTGTTTTAGCGGCTGATACGATTGTTTCTAAAGATGGCCAATGCTTTGGAAAGCCAGGGAGTGAAGATGAAGCGAGAAAAACACTTAGCTTTTTATCAGGAACAACTCATGCTGTTTATACAGGGGTCGCTTTAGGTTTTTGGGAGATAGGCGCGGGATTTACTAAAATGAAGACATTTTGGGAAGAGACCACAGTTGAGTTCTATCCGATAGCTCATGATCTTATGGACCAATATATTGACAGTGGGGAATATAAGGATAAGGCAGGGGCCTATGGAATCCAAGGGCAGGCACTCACCTTCATAAAGGGTATTGTTGGATCTTATTCAAATGTTGTGGGGTTACCCTTATCTGAGGTTGTCCAAGAGATAAAAAAACTTCTTTCTGAAGAATCTAAAGATCAACGCCTTAAAGACCTCTTTTCCTAAAATCTGACTGCTAGTGAATCAATTAACTGATAAAGGCCAAGTTTTTATTCAAGAAGTCATTCGAAGTGGTTTAGAAATCTTTCAGGTTTCTGAAAATAATGGAGTTTTGTCTTTTATTTTCAGAGTTGTTGCAAAGCCTGGCTCCAAAAAAGAGACGCTTTTTCTGGATAGTGAAGGTCGTTTAGTGATAGCTTTAAGTGCAAAACCAGTGGGCGGAGAAGCAAATAAAGCGCTGCTAAAAATTTTGGGAAAATCCTTGGGCATTTCGACCTCCAAAATTATCTTGGAAAAAGGAATTAAATCAAAAATAAAGCAATTTAGGGTAAGCTTCGCTTTTACAGACCACAAGGGACAGGATTATTATTTAAAAAAGTGGAATGAGAGTTTTAAGTGAGGTAGTTAGTGGCCAAAATTATTTTAGCTTTTTTTTTACTAGGATATTCTCTTTGCTCTTGGAGTGCTCCTGAAAAGGGGGTCCCTACCGAAAATAATGAGTTTGGTTTTAGTAAAGTAAAAGAACATATTATTAAAATTAAAACCCTTGAACCTGCACAGTATTTAAGCAATATAGATTCATTTCGAAAGTCTATAGATCGATTTGTTCGTTATAAACGTAGGGTTTGTAATGGTGAGTTTTCTTCTTTGGTTCTAGAAAATGGAGAAACAGTAAAAGGCCAAAAAGAGAGGCTAACAGAAGAAGAAAAGATGATATGCTTTAGAGAGCTAAAAAGTATTCAAGAAGAATTCATTAAGAATATGTTTGAAGCAAGAGTTAAATTTTTAGACCATCTTCATCAAAAACAGGTACTCGATCTTAAAAAAGCGAAAGAGGAGCTTTTGAAAAGCTTGGATAAGACCTTTCGAAGAGTTCTTTTGAAGACTAAAAGGCGCCATAAAAGAAAGAGGGTTACTCCTCTTTAACAAAACTTTTAGACGGTGGTCTTACACTTTTCATGCCCTTTATTGATCTTTGTGGTTTTACACAGGTCGTTTTTGGAAAGGCTTTAGGCTTTAAACTTGAAGCAAAGTCTTTTCTCAAAGAAAAAGATTCCGTATTATGATTGTTTGATTTTTTTAAAGTCTTCATTCTTATGCTCCTTCAGAACGTGATGTTCAAAAATGAGAACCCACATTTCCTCCATGCTGAAGGCCACAAAGCGACAAAGAAAAAACCTGTTGTGTGTGAAATTACCTAATGTCGCATAGGGAAGTAGATTCTTTTTTGTTGTTTGTTTTTAACAATGACTTCCCCTTACTATTGGACAAATTTTTGCCAGACATTGGTTTAGCCTGGACCGTATTGATTATATTAACATATTTTTCTAAAACAAAAAATAAAGTTAATTTTTGGACATCTCGGTTTTTGTCTTTAAAATCAATAACTATTATTTATTAATGTGGGAGGATTTCAGTATGTTTTGGGATAAGCGGTTGTTAATAAGGTTTGTTTGTCTAAGTTTCCTACTTTGCCTTTTTAGTTCTTGCAGCAGCATTCAGAGGATGGCCATTGGTGCTGGTTCTGATCTACTTTATGAAGCATCGACATCTTTGGAGGAAGAAAATAATTGGGAAACCTTTAGGCAAGGAGTGCCAGGCAATTTAAAGCTTATGGAGGTCCTCCTTTCAGCAAAACCTGAGGACGAAAAATTGCTTGTGAACTTGGCAAGAGGATATGCAGGATATGCTTTTGGAATAAATGAGACGCTTTACTTAAAAGACTTATATCCTGAGAAGAAGGATTACTCAGTTCATAGGGAGCAGGCCATTGTAAATTATTCAAAAGCACTCAAATTTGGTCTTCGTTTTTTAAAGTTAAGAGGAATAAGCCAAAAAGATCTTAATACAAATATGAGGAAGAAAGATGGAATCAAATCCTTATTGGATAATAATTTGTCTGATTCAAGTCATCATCTGACTGGAGCACTTTTTACTGGATATTCTTTAGCAGGTCTCATCAACTTATACGGAAAGGATAAAATGGCCCTTGCAGGTCAGCTACCGGTTGCTAAGGGTCTCTTTGATTGGGTATGTGGAAAAGACCGAAATATAAGTCACGGTGCTTGCGATATATTTTATGGAGGCTATGAAGTTTCTAAGCCATTTGGAAATAGAGATAAAGCTGCAGGAATTTTTAAAAAGTTTTTTAAGGAAAACCCCCACAATTGGTTAGGTAGAATGGTCTATACCCAATATTTTATTATGGAGGGTGGTGAAGAAGAGGACTGGCAGAAACAAAAGTTATTTATGAAAAAAGCTGAGAAGCTTTTTCAAGATAAGCTGAAGTGGATGCCTGGGTATAAGAATCACAAGGTTTTTGAAAACCCAAACCTCGGTTTTTATCAAGCGATAGCTCTGAAGAGGTACTCCATTCTTAATGAAATAGTGGAAAAGAATAAGGATGATATTTTTTAATGAGAGATAGGTCCTGTTTAAGTTAATTTAAACCTCATTTTTTCGAAGAGGGATTTATTGAGGATCTGTCTGTCGAAAGGACTTTGAAAAAATGAGGTTTATTTATCAATGGAGTCTTGTTCTAGTGGTTCTATGGAGCCATGCCTCACATTCCTCGATTTTTTTGGGTGAAAAAGAAGAAAGGATTTATAAAGGTCCTTCTTTAGATGACTATCCCTATCCCTCTAATTTACAGCGACCAGGAAAAGGAAACTTTTTCCTGGATGGGCTTTATAAAAATAACTTCACCTTTCACTCAATTAGCCCTGAAGTTTTGGCCTTAAGAACTTTTTGGCGCCATGATTTTCTAGTCAACTCGGATTGTCCTTTGGCCGTATTTAAAAAGAATGAGGCTTACCTTAGATACCTATTTAGACTCCTTTCCATTAGCTATTTATACGAAAGTTTAAAAATTCATTATGGCTATGGGAAAAAAATAAGAGACAAAAGTAATACTTGCGAAATTAGTCCTAAAGTCATCTTTGGAAATTGCAGTCCACAATCTGATGAAATGAATGGATTTGTTGGAAGATTGCAAAATCTTAGTAAGAAGGGAGGTAGATATAAAGCATTTAAGAAAAGGTTAAAGAGAAAATTGTTGGATGTTATTTCTGGTGATGAGAAAAGAGATGGTACTTTAGGAGTTCTTCAAAATACATATCAATTGTGGTGTTTAAGAAAAGGGAAAGGTGGCTGCGAGAAACTAAATGATGAAAAAATTAAAAAGGTATTAAAATGGGGATGCAAAAGTATAAGAAAGAGCATCGAAAACATTTGTTCTGAAAAAGACTCATTATTTGGCCTTCATAAGATAAAAGAAATGGAACTTTTGTTGGAATTTTCGCATGTCTTGGGAAAGATTGACCAAGGGGGATTTCAAAGGAAGTGCTTAAAAAGGTTTATAGAAGTTTTTAAAGGGCAAGAGGTTTCAAATGATCACCTTAGTATGTCTACCTCTATGATTTTGGAAAATCTTAGAAAAAAAGAGAAAAGATACCTCCAAGGAGAGCTTTTTTTGTATGGTTCACTGAAAGGTTTTGAAAAAAAAGGATTAGGGGACTTTTTGATAAAATCTTCTCCTTTAAAAAGAAAAAGAGTTAAAAAAAGCATAAAATCGTCGTCAAAGGAAAGGCTTAAGGTCGTCTTAAAATCTGACTCAAAAAACTTAAATACAGGAGGTTATTCTAAGGAAGGAAAATTAAAAAAACTTAAAATAGAGGGATCGCAATTCAAAAAAACTTCTTATGTTCTTAAAAAAACTGGTATGGAGAAAATTCCTTTGAATATGAGAAAATTTAAAAAAGATTTCCTTTTTAATGAAGATGTATCTCTTAGGCTTAAGGTTCAGTTTGCTGATTTTGAAGACTTTACCTTTATAAAAAAAATGAGGGATGAAAGAGCTTTTGGATCAAAAAAACTTCCAGTTCTATTGCTCTATCTTAAGTTTATGATTGAGCATAAAAGGCATTTGGGTCTCTATAATATGACGAATGTTTTAGGCAAACGTTTTTATGTTTTAAATGATTTGGATGATGAAGAAGAGCCTGAGCTTATAGAACTTAGGAACGATGAAAAAACTAATTGGGATTGGCAAATATTTCTTTTAAATCCCAGTAGCTCATAAAAAAGAATTTGAATAAAAGTCATTATCTTTTAACTTCCATTTAACCTTAATGACTTTTCCTGCACCTGAAGAATTGGCAGCTTTTAGGCCGGATTCAGAGTCTTCAAAGATAATCGTTTTTTCAGGTGAGGCTCCAAGTTGATCCATTGTGGACACGTATGGGAATGGGTCTGGTTTATTTGGCTTATTCTTTAGCCTTGGTGTAACTATATCGAAAAGATCCAAAATTTTTGCCTTTTCCAGAATTAAATGAATAATGGGCTCCTCACTAGCACTGACAAGACCCAAAAAAAGTTTGTTTGCTTTTATTTCTTTTAAAAAATCGGCCAAGCCTGGGATCAGAAGTTTCTGAAACTCAATAGAGGGTATGTTTTCAATAATTTCTGAAATAACTTTATTTTTTATGTCGATAAACTCGTCTTCACTTGAGACTGTCTTGCTTAAAATTGGTCCGTAATGACCTTCTTTAAAGACTCTTCTATAAACATCTGGGTCAGGCAATCCAATAAAGTCATTTTCCAGGGTAGAGAGTTTTAAATTAAGACCAACGTCTTTTAAAATTATTTGGAGTGCCAAGGCATGGATGGGCTCTGATTGTATAATTGTTCCATCCATATCAAAGAGAAAAGAATTATGACCTTTGAAATCATTTTCAAGTGCTTTTTTATCAAGTTTGTCCACTGCCATAGAAAACCTTACCTTGGTCAATTGAATTTTGTGACGTGTTATAATTCCTTATAAAGGAAAGATCAATCCCTATTCACGATTCCTTCCTAATTTACTATGAGGAGCTCATATGAATGTTTTTACTTCAAACGCCTTACCCCCAAAAAGTAATATGATCAGGGGAAAAGGGGATATGCCAGGGGCTAAATCATTAAAAGCAGGGCAAGAGGTAGTAAAGGGTGGTGACGCGCCAAGTCTAAGGACTAAAAATCTGTCTGAAGATGAGATTAGGGAAAAAATAAAAGAAATGGAAAATAAGAAAAAGAATAGTTATGGACAACTTTCCAAGGGAAATAATAAGGCAGAAGTAGAAGGAACTCATGAAGGAAAAGCACCCGGAGATCTTTCGAATGACCCTAGAGACCCAGCTACGATAGGTAAATTAAAAGACGCTTTGAGCGGAGGAACTTTTCCCTTTTCAGAAAAGGAAAGAGAAGTTTTAGGTAAAATTCTAGAAGGCTAGAGTTTTTTTTATTTAACGCCTGAATGATTTACTTGAGGGTTTCATCGACAAGATGAACGAGGTCAGAGGCCCTATAAGGTTTTTCAATAATGGCCGAAGGTTTTACTCCTGAAGGGCTTCCTGAGAACATTGAAGCATAACCTGTAACAAGAATAATTTTTGGTGGGTTTTCTACCGTCCTTAATTTTTCCAATAGTTCAATTCCATTGCCTTTTGGCATGGCAATGTCAGAGAGAATAAGGTCAACTTTTTGCTTTTGAACGATAGCGATAGCAGCGTCACCGGACGAGGCTTCAAGAAAAGTGAAATTGTCTTCACCTAGAGTTCTCATTATTGCTTGGCGGACGTCTTCTATATCATCTGCAACTAAAATTACTTTTTTAGACATGCCTTTACCTCTCCTTGAGCATAAGTTTGATTTTGGTGATGACTTCTGGAACAACTTCCTTCATAGAGCCTCTTCGAGTTGTGGCGGCAGAGTGCCTATGGCCCCCACCTCCTAGCGCCTGTGCGAGAAATTCCACATTAACATCACCAGTCGACCTAAAGCTTATTTTCACATTTTCCCCTCTTTCTTTAAACATACAAGCTACTTTGATCTTTTTTAAAATAAGAAGGTGGTTAATGAAGCCATGCGTGTCCTCATAATCAACATTGTATTTCTTTAATTGGTTTTCATAAAGACAAATCCAGGCAACTGTTCCCTCTTCGATCAGTTTAGTTTCGCTTAAAATTTTTCCAAGAAGTTTTAAATATGGAACTTCTTTAGTCCCATATATCTTATTGTAAGCAATGGAGGGTTGAATACCTGAGTCAAGTAGTTGGGCCAAAAGTCTATGAGTTTTTCCGCTAACTGTAGGGTAGCGGAAGCTACTTGTATCGATAAGAATGGATGTATAAAGGGGGAGACTAATCTCTTTAGAGAGAGGTATGCCAAGGGATTGAATTAAATTTCCTGCCAATTCTCCGGTGGCGGAAGCGCTAGTATCAATGCAATGCAGGCTCATTAGTTCGGGTGGGCAGGGATGATGATCGATAAAAAGAAGATTCTTTGCTTCCATGGCCAAGCGCCTAACATTGTCTCCAATGCGGTCAATGGAATAGGTGTCTACAACAATAAAAAGGTCGGGTTTAAAGTCCTTAACTTTTTTTTTAAAGCGATTATAAGGATAGACTCTTTTTTCTTCATCGAGATATAAATAACGGGGAAGGAGGCCCTCTTCATTAACGCAGTACACTTTTTTGTTGAGTTTTGAAAGAGCAAGGCAAAGAGCGATTTGACTACCTATACCATCGGCATCTGGAAAGATATGGGTTGAGATGATAATGCTTTCGGCCTTATCAATGAGTTGTTTAAATTTTTTAATGAGGTCCATACATCTAAAATCGGGAAGACAACTCAAAGCTTGAGTTTTAATTAAGGGAATAGATAGGTTTTTCCTTTTTAAGGGTTTTTGATAAAATTTTGAGGAATTAGGTGTGAAGTTGAAATATCCAGGGGTTTGAAATTTTGGAAAATGCAATTGAGGTCAACAATTTGACTAAAGAATTTGCTCAAATAAAAGCCGTCACTAACATGACTTTTTCTGTAAAGAAGGGTTCGATACATGGCTTTTTGGGCCCAAATGGGTCAGGGAAGTCAACAACGATGAAAATGATTTGTGGCCTTTTGGTCCCAAGTTCTGGAGAAGTTCTTGTTGAAGGACTGAAATTAGAAACGCATTTTGATCAATTGAAAAGAAGTATAGGCTTTTTGCCAGAAAATCCACCTCTTTATCAGAGTATGAAGGTAAAAGAGTATATTAAATTTGTCGCAGGAATTAGAGGGGTTCCAAGGTCTAAAGTTAAAAAGCGGGTTGAGACCATATTAACTCAATGTGGACTTGAAAAAGTCATGGGTCGCCGTATTGGTAATCTATCGTTGGGTTACACTCAGAAAGTTGGAGTTGCTCAGGCACTAGTCCACGATCCAGAGGTTGTGCTTTTGGATGAACCTACAAGGGGCTTAGATCCTGAAGCTGTGGATGAAATGAGGAAGCTCATTATGGAACTCAAAGGGGAGAGGACACTTCTTTTATCAAGTCACCTTCTTAATGAAGTACAAAATCTTTGTTCAGAAATTACCATTATAAAAGAGGGAAAAGTCATTCAAAATGGATCACTTTCCGAAATAAGGTCCCTTTTTCAACAGCAAAGATCGTTTAAAGTAGAGGTTCGAAAGTTTAATGAAGACATTTTTAAAGCCTTTAGAGTTAAATTTGGTGAAAGTCTAAATTTGAATTATGAGAAAAAAAATGAACAAAAAAGCGAAGAATATTTGCTTAATCTAAAAATGCCTAAAACGGATGATTACCGATCAGAGGTTTGTCATTTTCTTGTTGAAAAAAATTGTGAACTTCTCTCTTTTAGAGAAGAAAGTATTGGTGTTGAGGAAATTTTTAGACTGGCAACTGCCGAGGGTATTTTAAAGGAAAATGCTTTAAAGGAGAGTGTACTGTGAACCTTTTAAGAGGAATAATTCTAACAACAAAAAAAGAATTAAATGATTATTTTGGATCACCTCTTGTCTATATCCTGACAGGCTTATTTAATGCCATTATTGGTTGGCTTTTTTTTAACTATATAGTTAGTGCTAAGAACTTAACCCTTCTGAACCTTTCTCACTCAGTATTAATACCTCTTTTTGGAAATATAAATTTTCTTTTTCTGTTTTTAGTTCCATTACTAAGTATGAAGCTTTTTTCTGAAGAGAAGAAGCATCAGACATTGGATTTACTTTTTTTATCTCATTTAAATCAAACTCAAATTATTTTTTCAAAATTTTTAGCAGGATTATTTATATCTCTTTTTATTTTATCGTGGACAATAGTATTTCCAATAATTTTGGGTTTTAGCGGATATAATGATTGGGGGTTAGTCATTTCTTCTTATTTAGGATTGGTTTTTTCAATTATTACTTATCTGTGGGTAGGTTTATTCTGTTCAAGTCTAACTGAAAACCCAATAATATCTGCTTTAACGACTTTCTGTTTTCTCTTGGGAATGATGTTGATGGTTTTAACTGTGAATGCAACTCATATAGAAATTTTGAATACTTTTTTTCAATACTTGAGTTCACCTTTTCATTATGAAAGTTTCTCCCGTGGATCTATAAAAAGTTATAACCTCGTATATATCTTTTCTTTTTCCCTCTTTTTTTATTTTCTAACATCGAAGTCTTTAGAAAGTAGGAGGTGGTAAGATGAGAGAATCAAATAAAAATTGGATTTTTTATACTCTTATGTTTTCAAACCTTATTATTTATCTTGCTATTCTTGCTTTATGGATATCAATTCCGAATGAGTTAACACTGAATCTTTCAGTAACTTTTTTTAATTTATGTTTTTCTCTTCTTTTAATTATCAAAGAAAAAGAGCGGTTTGAGAAAATATATACTTCTAAAAAGTTTAAGAAGGTATCAGAGGTTCTTGGAAGTTCTTTTTTAATTTTTTGTATCCTTTGTGTCATTAATCATCTTTTCTACAAGAACCCTAAAGGATGGGACTTAACTAAATATAAGCAGAATTCCCTTTCTCCGGAGACGGTAAGTGTTTTAGACAAATTAGAGATAATGCCAAAAATATTTGTTTTTAGCCGAAAGCAAAATAAGGGGGCGATAGAGGCCCTTTTTAATTTATATAAATTGGAAAAATCAGGGTTTAATATAACTTATATTGATGCTGAACTAAGACCAGACCTCATTAAAAAGTTTCATGTATCAAAAATTCCAATGATTTTATTCAAAAATGGCTTTAGAGAAAAAAGAATCTTTTCTTCAAGTGAAGCAGCCGTAACAAATGCCCTCGTGACTGTTATGAGAAAAAAGGACCCTCTTATTTATTACAGCATGGGGCATCAAGAAGCGGATCCATTTGAAAGAGGGAAGGATGGAGTCAGCCATTTGATAAAGTTACTGGAAAAGTCTCTTTTCCAGGTAAGACCTATTCATCTGGCGAGTGTGGAAGAAATTCCTGAAAAGGTTGACTCACTCATTATTTGGGGACCACGAGAAGGTTTCCATGAAAATGAGCTTAAGACACTTGACTTATTTTTAAAGAGGGGAGGAAAACTTCTTATTGGATTGGATCCTGATTTTGGAAAAACAGATAAACTAAAAAATTTGAGAAACCTTATTAATAAGTGGGGCCTAAAGATAAATAATGATCTGGTTGTCGATAGCTTGAATAATTACGCTGGGTCAAAAGGATCCATACCTTTGATCAAGAAGTTTCCTAAAAATGATCCCCTAACAAAGAACTTTAAAGGGCCTCTCTTTTTTCCTCTCGTTTCCTCTATAGAAAAGGGAATAAACAACGGGGGAAAATATCACTTTCCAGTTAAGACAACAAATATTCCAGCAAGCTGGGCCGAAAAAACAAAGGAAGAAGTTAACTCAGGTCGAGTTACCTACAATTCTGGTGTTGATAAACCAGGTCCAATAAGTGTTGTGGGGGCATGGGAAAGTGAAAACTTAAAAAAGCAAACCAAAATATATGCCTTTGGAAATACATCTTTTGTTGTAAATGGTTACGCAAATTTTGGTCAAAATTTTACATTTTTCTTAAGAGGGATATCATGGCTTCACAAGGGAGAAAAAACTCTTAGTTTTACAGTTCCAAAAATTAAAGATGCACCGGTCTTTATAAGCTCCCCTCAGTTAGGAGTTATTTTTTATTTTTCGGTTCTTTTTGTTCCTCTTATGATGTTTTCTATAGCATTATTTATTTATAGGAGAAGTGTTAGGTCGTGAAAACGAATGCAATTTATTTTTTGATTTTAACCTGTCTTTTGACATTCACCTACTTCTTTCAGGAGTTGAAAGAAAGGGAAAAGTATGACGAAAAAGATCGTCGTGAAATTCTATTCAATGAAAAGGTATATGGAGATTTTCTAGGCTTTCATTTGAACGGAACTGACTTTTTTAAAGGGAAAAACGGGCAGTTTAAGATAAAAAAAAATATTCCTATTTCTCAGGATAAAGTTTTAAAGGTTTTAAATACTTTATCCGGTTTGAGAGTCGAAAAAATGCTCCCAATAACTGAAAAGGATCTAAGTAAAAATAAGAAATTCTTTTTTCCAGATAAAGAAAAGAAAATTACTTTTAAATTTAAAAATAAAAGAATGGTTTTTAGTTTGGGACAAAAATTATCTTATTCACAATCTTTCTATTTTAAAATTGATACTGGAAAGAAGAGTCTTTGGGGAATTGCTAAAGATGTTTCTGATTTTAAGGCCCTTTATCAAAAAGAAAATTATGAAAACTCTTCCAAGCGTTATAATCGCCTCTCCAATATCTTAGAACTTAATGAAAAATATTTTATTAACAAAAAAATAATTGGACGCTTTTCAAAAATCAACAAGATTCACTTTGAGGGAGTTGGAGGAGAGAAGTTTTCTCTAGATTTAAGTAAAAACTCTACAACTCCTGCCCATTTTGAAGGATTGTCTTATGCTAAAGCTAAATTCAATGCTTTTAAAAATGATTTAATAAAGTTAAAGGCCACCTCTATTATTGAAAACTGGGAAAGGAAAAAGCTTTCAAAAAAACTAGTGACAATGACTTTTTCTTCAAGAGGGAAGGATACTTTTAAGCTAGAGCTATTTGGAAAGTATGGAAATGAAAAAAGCTTTTTTATTTTTAGGCCTGAACGGTCTTTGTTGTACAAAATTGATCAAAAAAACTTATTGCCTTTTATCGTTTCTGTTCAAGACTTTTGGCAACTTCATCCTCTTAGAAAAAAATCTTTAAAAGAGGAGCATATCGTTCAAAAAAGCAGATCTTTTGGTAAGGATGCTCCGAAAAAGTTTTTAGAAAAAAAACCTGAAAACGCTATCCTCTCTTTTTTAAAAAGAAGACCTTACAAGGTATCTAAAAGAAGGCCTTCTAAAGTTGAAGCATCATTTCAATTCAAGAGAAGTGAATTCTCTTTTGAGATTTTTAAAACCAAAGAAGAGTTAGTTTTTTTTAATGATAAAACAGGCGTTTTTTATCATTATTGGATTAATGGCAAGAACTTTCTTCAAAGCAAAATGGAAAGGTTCATTTTAAGTCAAAGGTAGTTGTTTAATTATGAGAGTTGTCTTTTATAACTATTTTCAGGCCCTGCTTCACCCCATTAAGTTCAATAAATATTTGAGGGAAGTTAGAGAAAAAGTAAAAAATCAATCTGGCTATAGTCAGAAACTTCGGATTGCAGATGACGGAGAGACAGACCCGAAGGCTTTAGGCGACATGTTTCGTTTAAACTTTTTCGAGTCCCTAAGCATTTCTTGGGGGTTTGTTATTCTTCAGGCCCTTTATTCTTATTTGGGCCTTTGGCTTGGAAAATATCTGATGACCTATTTGGGTTGGGGAGCAGGAGTAGGATTTTCTGGCAAAAAGTACATTCTTATTTATGAAATTGGAAGTGTCGTTATTTTTCCTCTTCTCACTTTGGTTTATGTAAAGGTTTGGAGTTATCTGATTATATTTTTTGGCATTCTTTACGATAAAGAAGAAGAGTCTTCAGAAGTGGCAAACGACATAATGACGACTTCTCTAAGCACTTATGCTTTTTTAGCGATACCTATAATGGGTGAATTTATTCAAAAGCTTTCCTTTATTTTTTATATTTTTGTTGGTCTCAAAGAAAATATGAAGCTTGGGAATTTGCAAAGTTTTCTCGTCATTTTATCCCCTATAATTTTGCTTTTTGCTTCGGTTGTTTTTTTCACTTCTCTTTTTGTTGCCTTTATTCAGTCTTTCTAACTTTTTAGAGAGTTTGTTATGTAAGTTACTGAAAATAATGGAAAAATAAAAAAGCTCTCCGCAGCTTTGATGGACAAACTCCCTCACTATTGGAATAATTCACATGAATTTTTTTTTAGTTTTGGAGGAGATGAAAAGTGTCTGGAATTTCTTTTGGAGGTCCGTTTTTTGCGGGAAGCATCGAAGTCGTTTGTGGTCCAATGTTTTCTGGAAAGACAGAGGAACTAATTCGTAGGGTCAGGCGGTCTCAAATAGCTAGACAAAAAGTTCAAATTTTTAAGCCTTCAATAGATGATAGGTTTCATCAATCCGATGTTGTAAGTCATTCAGCTCAGTCTATAGAAGCCGTTCCTGTTAAAAACTCCCTTGAAATTCTCAATAAGGTTTATGACTCGACAAGAGTTGTGGCGATTGATGAGATTCAATTTTTCGATGAAATGATTATCAAGGTTGTTTCAAAGTTGGCCCGAAGGGGTTGTCGTGTGATTTGTGCTGGCTTGGATCAAGACTCTAATGGAAGACCTTTCGGCTCTATTCCAGACCTTTTGGCCATATCTGATTCTGTGGATAAGGTCCAAGCGGTTTGCACGGTCTGCGGTGCTCCAGCGACTAAGAGCGTTAGAGTGGACACTTCCAAGAAAGGTCAAGTTGTTGTAGGCCATTCAGATATCTATGAAGCTAGGTGCCGGACTCACTTTGACTATTGTGATGAAGAGGAAATGCTTCTTGAGTCTAGTGCTTATGGGCATCAGGCTGAAAAAATGCCTCAAATGAGAGCAACTTAAACCTTTTTTTGACTTTTCTAGTGCAAAACTTTTCTAAAATAGTTATATACCTGTTTTCATCAGTGAAATTGGTAGATCCAGTCCAAAATTTTGCGTTATCAGCTTAGGGGAGTCTTTACATGTCGATCGATGTTTTTATTTCTGAGGATCAAATTCAAAAAAGAATTAAAGAGCTTGGAGAGGAAATTTCAAGGGATTATAAAGGAGAGGAAGTCATCGTAGTTGGCGTCCTTAACGGTTCTTTTATGTTTTGTGCTGACTTAGTGAGAGTCCTTAAGTTTCCAGTAATTACAGAGTTTATGGCGGCTGCTTCCTATGGTGAAGGAACCACAACTTCTGGAGATGTTAAAATTCTTCTTGATATAAAAACAGATATTGAAGGAAAGCATGTTCTTTTTGTTGAAGATATTGTGGATACAGGCCATACATTCAAAAAAATTCTAGAGATGGTAGGAAAAAGGAATCCAAAATCTGTTAAGATCGCGAGTCTTCTTAGTAAACCAGCTCGGAGAGAGCATGAAATTGACATAGATTACCTGGCTTTTGAGATTGAGGATAAATTTGTCATTGGTTACGGTCTAGATCTTGGTGGAAAGTACAGAGAACTCCCTTATATCGGGGTTTATAACCCTGAGTCGAACTGATAAAAAAGCATTTCCTTTTATTATCATTGGCAGTTCATTTCTTAATAATCATTTGATTTGTGATTTTTGCAAAGCTTTTATGTAGTGTCTTCTTTAGTGGTTTTTTTCCTTCAATGTGCAGGCCCTAGACGGAGCCTTGTTTAGACATGACAATAGCTTTTGGGTTCAAAATGATATTTATAATTTAAATAAGGAGTTGGCTTTGATCTCTGTTGAAGGAAGTGTAAGGGTGGATCTTTTAGGTGGGACTCTCGATATAGCACCCATAAACCTTATTCTGAAAAAGGCCATGACTCTTAACCTGGCAACATCATTAAAAGCAAAAGTTGAGATTTTACCATTGAAATTCATGGAAAATGGAGAAGATGGAATTGAAATTCATTCTAAGGATTATCACTCCATCAAATTTTTCCGTTCTCATGATTTTACTCAAGAAAATATTGACCAAAATTTCTTTGGCCCTCTTACTTTCTTGGTTAGGATTCTTTTTCATCTGAAAGTTTCAAAGGGGATTTCAATTCACCTCTCTTCAGGCTCTCCTCCAGGAGCAGGTCTTGGAGGGTCTTCTGCAATGGGTGTGACTTTTTATAAAGCAGTTTCAGCTTACCTGGGACAAAATATTTCTGAGGAAAAGGTCATAGAAATAGTGGGTAATATTGAGGCCAAGAGTTTGGATTGTGGGCCAACTGGTTACCAAGATTATTACCCGGCCCTTTACGGAGGGGTTTTGGCTTTAATTCCCCAAATGGACGGAATTAAAGTTGAACAACTGTTTTCAAGGGAGTTGGCACAAATTTTAGAAGGACGATTGTCTTTGATCAGTAGCGAAGAGACCCGGTTTTCAGGTCTGAATAATTGGGAGGTCATTAAAAGGTTTTTTGATAAAGACCCCAAAATAAGAGAGGGCCTGGAAGAAATAGCTCATCTGAGCTTCAAGGCCTATGAAAATTTGAGGTTGAAGAAATTTAACAATTTATTTGATTTGATTGCAAAAGAAGGAGAAGTGAGGGAAAAGCTTTTTCCAGATATTGTGACCCCTTCGATGAGGTTATTATTTAATGAATTGAAAAAAGAGTTGCCCCATCTTGGTATGAAAGTTTGTGGCGCTGGCGGAGGTGGTTGTTTTCTTCTCATTCACAATCCAGAGGATAAGCCTTTTATCCAAACTAAAATTCAATCAGAAACCAAAATGAAGGTCTTACCTCTAAAAGTTTTGGATCCTATTCAGTAAAATTGATTTCGTTAATAAGGGCTTAATTAATGGAAAAAAAAAATATTGCTGGAATGAGCATGAAAGGGGGAAGAAAAGATAACTTCTTTTTTTGCCTCTTGGAATATTTTCCAAATAAAGAAAGATGGTTTCTTAATTCACTCCTACAGGTCAAAGAACATCAAGAAGATGAGGATGATATTATAAGAAAATGGGTCAAGGATTTTGCCCTTAAAAAACTTGTCCTTGATTTTCCTTTAACACTTCCTCCTTGCTATGGTTGTAACCTTGATTGTCCGGGGTTATCTCGTTGTCCTGTGGAGGGTATTGATAGAACTAGAAAAAAAATGGATGTGTTGCTTTTAAAAGACCAGGAAATGAAGGCAAAAAATCCAAAGCGTTATGAAGCCGCTCGTAATGAAGCGGAGTCAGTAGATCCCTCAAAAAATATTCTAAATATAAAAACAGATGAACATATTTTATCAAGAGCTTTTAAAAGAAGGATAAAAAAAGGGATTTTACCTTATTGGAATAGGCCTTTAGATTTCTGGGTTTGGACTCAGTACTATGATCAACAAATGGAACTTTTTAACACTTCGTTTGATTCATTTGGAACAGCTTCTCTTATGATTCTTTCTAGGTTTAATTATCTTAAGAGGCATTTCCCTAAAGAACTTTTGCTTTTTGAAGGTAATGTTCAGTTGGCACTTCTTGAGTTATTAAAGGCCAAGATTCTGACAAAGAGAGAAGTTAAAGGTCTTAGTGATTTTAAAGAAGGTGCGGATTATAGATATAAAGTGATCAAAAAAATTGAGAAGAAACTCAATGTATTTATCTACGAATCTGATTTAGAAGCACTTCTTCATTTCCCCAGGGCCTTCAACTCCTTTATCCTGGCCATTATTGGGCAAAGAATTCAAATGGAAAAAACTATGCCTCTTCCAGAATGGGCTTTTTCTGAAAAAAGTCAGTTTGTCGTTCCTCTTTTTGCTTCAAATGAAAAAAAGCCAACAAAAACCCAGAGATAGAGAAAAGAAAGCAAGAGAATAGAAAATCCAAGAGAGATAGGTTGTTGAATA
Source organism: Halobacteriovoraceae bacterium (assembly GCA_002715375.1). Lineage (GTDB taxonomy): Bacteria > Bdellovibrionota > Bacteriovoracia > Bacteriovoracales > Bacteriovoracaceae > UBA7317. Next base: position 9,542 of record PAZA01000094.1, on the reverse strand, counting down.
TGGGGGAGAGCTAAAAGAGGAGACCCTAAGGCACCTAGTAAAGTGAGAATTTTGACGTAAAGCCAGGCAGATTTCTTTTCTCTATAAAAGAAGAAGTAAATAACTGCATGAAAAATGACAATTAAAATACAAGTTATGGAAAGGGTGTTCATCATCACTTGATGAATTTCTTTAAAAAAACTTTGGGGTAAATCCCTTTCCGATAAATTATAAAGTTTAAGATTAAGCATGATAAGGGGCTTAATATTATTAAAATTTGAAAATTTTTGCCATAGGTAAGTAAGGACAATAATATCTCCAAGCGCGCAAAAAAGAATGGAGAGGAGTTTATAACTTTTGAGACCGATCTTTTCAAAATGTTTCATCTTGGTCCTTTGGATGCTATCGTGCTAAGTATTCTCCATTATGACTTAAAAATCCTTACTCTTAAAAGAGGAATTCATGATTGAAGTTAATTCTATGGTTTTATTTCAGTTTCTACTTTTGGTCTTATCTCTCGTGATTCTTTATTTTGGGGCAGAGTTTGCGCTAAGTGGCGCTGAGAAAGTCGGAAAGTACTTTGGTCTTTCTCCTCTTGTTATTGGTCTTGTGATTGTTGGCTTTGGAACTTCTCTCCCAGAGCTTTTTGTTTCCCAAATTTCTTGTTGGGAAGGCCATCCAGAAATTGCTCTGGGCAATATCGTTGGTTCCAATATCGCGAACCTTTTTTTGATTATGGGCGTATCCGGACTCTTAACTGAGCTTCATTTGTCTAAGCCTGAAATGAAAGAGCAGGCAATATGGCACCTGGTTCTTACATTACTTCTTATTTTTGTTCTCACCAGAGAAGCTTATACACCACTCTCTTCTTCTCTCTTAGCAATATTTTTCTTTGTCTATATGGGAAAAACATATAGACAAATGAAAAAAGATAAAATCTCGGAAGAAGCTGACCCAGATAAAAGCCCGCTACCCGCGATGGTAGTCGTTAAATTAATATTGGGTTTCGCTTTTCTATACGGTGGAGGAGAATTACTCGTTGTTTCAGGTTCAAAGCTAGGCCGCCTTTTGGGGATAAAAGAATATGTTATTTCTGCAATTTTTGTGGCCTTTGGAACTTCTCTACCAGAATTAATAACGGCTTTAATTGCTTGTTGGAAAAAGAAAGATGCAGATTTGATTACGGGAAATATTATAGGCTCAAATATTTTTAATGTTGCTTTTGTTTTGGCCAGTTTAGGTGGCTATACCATGGTTTTTGATAGGACATTTAACTTTGAGATTATTGTTCTTTTAGGAGCTTCGTTATTTTTGCTCTTTTTAGCGGCGCTTAAAAAGAACTTTTTCCGCATTAGTGGAGGAGTTTTCTTATTAGTTTATGCCGGAGTCATTTGGAAGCTAATAAGTTAAGTCTAGTCATCAAAGATGGCTTTTCTTATTTTCTTATCAGCGTCTTTTTTGGCCTCTACTTGGCGTTTGTCATATTTTTTCTTTCCTCTCGCAAGGGCAAATTCTAGCTTAATGCGGGATTTTTTGAAATAAATTATAGTGGGGATAATGGTCAAAGACTTTGTCTTCTGTGTGTGAAGAACTTTGGTTATTTCTTTTCTATGGAGTAAAAGTTTTCTTTTTCTATTTTCTTGATGGTTATGGATGTTCCCAAATTCAAAGTGGGGAATCGTCATATTGTGGATCCACATTTCGCCAAATCGATCGACAGCAATATGAGCCTCTCCCAGGGAAACTTTACCTTCTCTTAAACTTTTAACTTCAGTTCCAACTAGAACCAGGCCTGCCTCATACTTTTCCTCAAGGAAATAGTCATAGGAAGCTCTTTTATTTTTTGCAATTATCTTGATGCCCATTTTTTTCTCTCAGACCAAATTTTTAGTTTTACTAGTCCTAAGCTAGGTCTATAGAAATCAATCTATAACATTGAGTCAAAGAAAAGGAAAAAAGAAAAAAATGCGCCTTGAGTCTTAAGAAAGTGTTTTAAAAAGCTCGTGAACCTCGCTAAGGGTTAAGGTCTCAGACCTTCTTTGGGGCTCAATATTTTGCTCTTGGAGTGCTTTTTCAACTTTTTTTGGATCAAAATTCATTTTTAGGACTTTTCCGAGCTGCTTCCTTTTTTGCAAAAAGAGCTTTTGAAAGAAAACTTCCAGTCGGGGAATATCTGAGAGAGAGAAAAGAGGGTTCTTTTTTCTAACAAAACTTAGAACCGTTGAATTCACTTTTGGTGGGGGAAGGAAGGCACCTGGAGGAACTGGACATAATTTTTCAATTGAGAAAAATGTCTGGCAGAGGGCCATCAAGGAATTCATCGATTTAAGGGCTTTCTTTCCTTCAGGAAAGATTCTCTCAGCAACTTCTTTTTGCATCATAAGAGTCATTTTTTCCAAGGAAGGAGTTGAAAGAAACTTAAGTGTTAGTGGAACACTAATATTATAAGGTAGATTGGAGACAACCCAAAGGTCGTCTTTTGGGAAATGGTTTTCTTCAAGAAGCTTTTGTAGGTCAACTTCCAAAGCATCTTTCATGATAATTTGTTCAGGTTTAATAAACTTCTCTAAATAGGGTTTAAACCTCTGGTCTTTTTCTATAACTAAATAAGGGGCTTTCGTCTTTGAAAGGAATTCCGTAAGTATACCAGGCCCTGGACCAATTTCTAGAATGCCTTTTGTCTCATGAAAAAAATTATTACAAATTTGATCTATAACGCTCTCATTTATGAGAAAGTGCTGACCTAGGTCTTTATTCGCCCAAGGATATTTATGATTCATGAACGTGGTTTCCTACTGATTTTCGTTTTTTGAATAAAGCTACTTTTTGCATCTAGAGAAAGGCATTCTGGGAAACTTGCGGCATCTTTTGAATTCCTAAGTGCAAAGTTTGCTATCATCGCGCCATTATCTGTACAAAACTTAGGCTCAACAAAGTAAGTTTCCTTAAACTTTTCTTTTAGGACAGCTCTAAGCCTTGAGTTACAAGCAACTCCGCCACCAATAACAAAAGAGAGCTTATCTTTTTTTGATATTTCCAACGCTTTTTCCATGGCAAAGCCCGCTTTTAATGCCAGGGCCTTAACAATACACTCTTGGTATGAAGCGCAAAGATCGGCAAGGTTTTTGAAGGCTTCTGTTCCTTCTTCTGGGAGAGTTCCATCTTGTATTTTGTGGTGAGGGTTTTTTTCTAGGAATTGACGCATAGCCGTTTTTACGCCTGAGAAAGACAAGGATGAGTCTTTTGAGCCTCTAAGTCCAATTGGAAACTCAAAAGCGTCAGGGTTTCCTTTCTTAGCTAGGTCATCAATAATTCTGCCAGCTGGGCATCCAAGTCCCATGAGCTTGCCTCCTTTATCAAAGGCTTCTCCTGCAGCATCGTCTCTCGTTGTTCCCAATACTTCAAACTCAGAAGGAGAGTGAACGAGGAGGTAAAGGCTATGACCTCCACTAACAATGAGACCAAAATAAGGGTAGGTTATTTCCACATTATGAGTGAGGTGAATGGCCTCAAGATGAGCGTAAACGTGGTTTACAGGTAAAATAGGCTTTTCAAGAATAAGAGAGTATGATTTAGCTGCATTTAAGCCGGTTAAGAGCGGGCCAAGAAGACCTGGATGAGTCGTAACACCAATAAGGTCAATTTCATTTGGTTTTAGGCCTGTTCTATCAAATGCCTCTTCGATTAAAGGAGTGAGCTTCTCAAGGTGGTTTCTGGAAGCGATTTCCGGAACAACTCCTCCCCACTTTTTCAATATTTTCTCTTGGGAAAATGAAAGGTGGGCCAAGACTTCAGGGGCTCCATGTCCGTGGCCAGGAGTTCCTTTCAAAAGACAAATGGATGTATCGTCACAACTTGTTTCGATTCCAAGAACGAGTTGTTTTTTTATGTTGCTTTGCAATGTATGCTCCTTTTGGGGCAAATCCTAGCATAAAATATCAATCTGTGGAGAGGGAATTGAAAAAAAGAAGTTAAAAAAGCCTTAAAAAGAAAGTTTTAGAGGTAGCCCTTGGCTTGTTTGGCCCTTCTATGCTTTGGGTACCTTTTAATAAGCTCTTGAAAGATTCCTTGAGCATTAGTTTTTTGTTTTAGTTTAAGAAAAGATTTTCCTAAAAAGAGCATTCCATTTGGGATATAGGGGGCTTTTGGGTATTTTGTAAAAAGCTTGCTAAAAAGGATCGTTGCTTCTTGATACCTTTTATCCATATAAGCAATCATGCCGAGGTTATGATAACCCCTGGCTTTTTTATTACCCCTAATTCTTCTATTTTTAAGAAGTCCCTCTAGAATGGGTCTGGCTTTTTTATAGCGTCCTGATCGGTACAGTTTAATGGCCTTTGAGTAGGGGCTTACTTTTTTTGGGGCAGGGGTTTTGGAAAGCTTGTCTAAAGTTTCAAGAACTTTGGCCATAAACTTTTTGTTTTCTTCTAACTTTATTTTGATGATTTCTATGTCGTTTGAAAGATTATCTATTTGTGATTGATTGTTTTGATCAAGCTCTTGAAAAATGGCAATTTTCTTTTTTATTTCATCTATATCTTTTTTTATAATTTGGTCTTTACTATGATTTTTCTCTTCAAAGCTTCCTGTTATTTCCAATAATTTCTGCTCTAGGTTTTGTATTCGAACTGTTGTATCAGCGGAAAGCTTTTGGTTTTGAACCATTTGAAGGGCCATATTATCGACCATCTGAGAGCGTCTTATTTGCTCTTGTGTCTTACAGGAAAAGAAAAAGAGGGTAAGTAGCAACAGGGTTATATTTAGGTTTTTTTTCATTGATTTTTCCATAAGTCAGATGATGAAAATGGTATTAAGTTCAGATGTCTTCAATTAGAAATTATTATATCAATATATAGTTTCAATCACTTGTCTTTTTTTAGAAAAATTTTGTTAGCGGAACCTAAAGGTTTTTCAGAGTTTCTTTTCTTTTGGAGAGGTACTCGGCTCTTTCAGATAATTTTCTTGATGCCACGAAAAACTTCTTGGCCTTGTTAAAAAACTTTCTTCTATAGTAAGATTTTGCTTTTAGGTAGTAATATTCAGCTCTTCGGTAATAGTTAGGCGCCAATTCCTGGGCCTTGGCATTCCTTGCAGCTATAAAGGCAGCTGCAGAGAGGCTCATTTCAAGCTTAGGGCGTACTGTGGTTAACCCACAGGACGCCACTAAAAGCAAAAGGATTATAATGCAGATTCGTTTCATAACGAGGATGTTACAGGCAAGCTTTTTTATTCAACAACTTTGAAGTTGGCCCTTCTGTTTTTTGCCCAGGCATCTTCATCGTGACCAGTAGCAAGCTCTCTTTCTTTACCGTAAGAGATGATATCTAAATTATTAGAGTCAACTCCTTTAGCAATGAGATAATTTTTAACAGAGTTTGCTCTTCTTTCACCAAGAGCTAAGTTGTATTGGATACTTCCTCTTTCGTCACAGTGTCCTTCAACCATAACTTTATATTTTCCGAGGTTAACATTTTTCAAAAATTCAGCGTTGCTGTTTAAAATATCTTGCGCTTTTTGATCTAGAGTTGATGAATCAAAAGCAAAGTTAACAGTTCTTAAACAACCAACATCATCTTCACAAGCTTTTCCACTGTCCGAGTCAAAGCCAGCTTGAAGACCAGCTTGATTTTGAGCAGCTGTATCTGTTGAAGCTGTTGCTTCAGATTTTGTTTCTTTTTTTACTTCTCCAGTTTCACACCCAAATAGGGCAAGGCACATAACAAGCAAGAGTGGAAGAGAGAATGGGTTTAGCTTTTTCATCAAGAGCTCCTTTTGCATATGAGAGTTGAAAAATTCTTTGTAACTCACTTATTTTATTCCATATTATCGTCTCAAAAAAGATTTTATGAAAGAAAAAATATATTTACCTAGGATAAGAATATCCGTCAAAACTTTAGAGGACTACTTTTGTCGGGTGATTGTTTTAGGATTGTCCAAGGTGAAGTGAAAAAGTTGATCCCATTCCAGGACTACTTTGGACTTTAACCTGTCCACCATGAGCTAGAGCTATGTGCTTAACAATAGCGAGGCCAATTCCTGACCCTCCCAGTTCCTTACTGCGGGCTTTATCAACGGAATAAAATCTCTCGAAAAGTCTTTCGTGGTGCTTTTCATCAATGCCAGGGCCAAGGTCCTTTACAGAGAAAACGACTTTTTCTCCCTCTTTAAAAGCAGAGACTTTTACTTGGGAATGTTCTGGCCCATATTTTATGGCATTATCGATGAGGTTTGAGAGGGCCCTAACCATAAGAAGAGAATTAAATTTTCCTTCAAGTAAATCAGGGCAATCAACGTTAAGATTGATATTTTTTTTCTTGGCCTTGGGTTCACAAGTTAAAAGGGCCAACTCAATCATATTTTTGACAGCTTGGTCATTCATCTCAATTCGATGCCCTTCTCCTTCTGCTTCTTTTTCTATTCTTGAAAGATCTAGAAGGTCCTCAATGATGGCATAAAGGCGGTTGGCTTGTTTTTGGATAATGGAAATGAAACGGTTCTGTGTTTCAATATCGTCCACTTTGCCTTCAGTTATAGTTTCTACAAAACCTAAAATAGCCGTTAAAGGTGTTCTAAGTTCATGGGAGACATTCCCAACAAAATCTTTTCTATGCCTCTCCAATTTCCTCAGGCGGGTAACGTCATTTAAAACCAAAAGAGCACCGATTTTTTCATCCATTGACTTTAACGGAGCCCCTTGGAGTCTGATAATTGTTTGTCCTTCAAGGTCTATTTCAGTATCTATGGGTTCATCTTCTTTTAAAAGCTGGGCCGTAATTTTCTGAATAGGCTCATTTTGAATGAGAAGTTCAAGCGGATGGCCTTTATATTTAAAATCACTTTTAAGGTTAAAAAGCTTTCTTGTCGCATTATTTAAATCGATGATGCGTCCGCTTAGGTCGACTGTGAGGACACCCTCTATCATACTTGAAAAAACAGCTTCCTTTTCATTTTTGTTTTTTATGATTGTTTGAATTCGACCTTCTAATTGGTCTTTCATTTTATTAAGGGTGTGCCCTAATTGTTTAATTTCTTTGTATTGCCTTTTTTTAATTAAAATTTTTGAAGAAAAATCACCTTCCGCTATCTTTAAGGCGTAATTTCTCATGGATTTCAAAGGACGGATAATCTTTTTAGTTAAGGTATAGTTTAAAATAAAAAAGGACGCCAATAATGTTGAAGTCATTATTCCCATCAAAAGAAAGATATATTTTAGCTCCTGGTAATAGCGAGAGAGAGGCTTTGAAGCTTTTAAATAACCTAAGTTATTTTGGGCCACTTTAAGGGGTAACACCAAGTTAATAAAATCTTCCTCTTTATCCATATGGGGAAGGCTTGCTGAAAAAACAGGGTGCTTTTGAGGATCAAGGAGAGTGAGGTTTATGTCTAGCTTTTGGGAGTCGGAAACCATCTTTTCTTTTAGCTTTGCCAAAGCGTTACCAGAAAGATCTTTAGAGTAATCTTGTTGAAGAATTGTCGACTTATTTAAGAGGATCTCTTTTTGTTTCTTATGTGTGTATGACTTAAGACTAAACCCAAAAAAGAAAAGAAGAATAAGCATTAGGCCTACAAGAGGACCCCAGAAGTAGGGAAAATAAAGGCTCTTTATAATTTTGCTCTTTTCCATATATTTTTAAAGAGGGGTAACGTTTTCTTGAAATCTATACCCTACACCACGAACAGTTTCTATGAGGTGACCTTGGTCTCCCATTTTTTTTCTAAGATTAACAATCTGAACGTCTACTGACCTATCAGTTATGGCGTGATTTTCTCCCCTAATAGAATCAACTATCTGGCCTCTTGTAAAAACCCACCCGGACTTCTGTGCAAGAAGGTGGAGGATTTGAAACTCTGTATAGGTCAACTTTAGCTCAGTGTCTCTTATGAAAGTTTTTCTTTTTGAAAGGTCAATTCTAATGTCATTAAGCGTAAAGACATTTTTTTGGCTTTTAACAGTGTTTTTAGAACGCCTTAAAACAGCTTTTATTCTCGCTAGTAGAACTTTTGGACTAAAAGGTTTGGTAATATAATCATCTGCTCCAACTTCGAGTCCTTTGATGACATCTTCTTCTTCACCCTTAGCCGTAAGCATAATGATTGGAATTTTTTTGGTTTGTGGGTCATTTTTCAAACGTTCACAAACCTCAAAACCATCCATCTTTGGAAGCATAACATCAAGTACGATTAGTTCAGGCAATTCTTTGGTGGCGGCATCGACCGCGGTTTGTCCATCAGAGGCCAGAAGAACCTGATACCGTTCTTTGAAAAGGTTAAAGTGAACCATTTCGCGGATATCCTCTTCATCTTCGACTAGGAGAACTTTAATTGTTTCCATATGCCTACCCTCCAGACTTAGACTTAGACCCGTTGTGTTTATTAAACTTTGGGCCTGGACTTTTCAGAAGTGAATTCTATGAAAGTTGTTCTACCACTTAGATTTTGACCTTGAAAAGTTTTTTTTTGTGAGGAGTTTCTTAAAAAAAGATTCACAAAATTCCATTTTTTGAGTTTGTCCTCTCGCGTAACTCATGGTACGTTCCCTTTCTTGCCCTAGTGGTATCGATACTTATATGGGGGTGCCCTGGCTTCGACAGGGGACTGCGAGGTTTAATTTGCGTGTCTGGGTTGATCTCCCGGCCCAGTAAAAAGGAGATCAAACTATATTTGCTGAATCAAATGATTTTGCACCAGCGATGGCCGCTTAATTAGCGAATCCATTACTTGAGGGGCATGTCCCAATAAACAGAAACATGCAAGCAGGTTGAGGCGGCCTGTAAACTTGTCTTCCAGGAGTCGTCGGGTCTACCTGGTTAAAAAATCGCCGAGGTTTGCTGGGGATACAAAACCAGACAGCCTTGTTCCATGGCCATAATCTGGAACTACACACGTAGTAGGTTATTCTGAGAGTTCTTTGGACGTGGGTTCGATTCCCACCACCTCCACCATCACAAAGCATACCTTTATTACCTAGGGTAGTTTTACATAAGAGATTTTGAACCTGGTGAAGCCTCAAATAAGCTAAAGATTGGCATTAAGAAGTTTGCTGAATTTTTAGGAGCACATGATAAGTTTTATTACATTTTAACAACAACTTTTGTTTGTTGAATTCAGAGCAGATATAAAGAAATTGAAGCATTTAAAGAACAACTACAGTTTATAAAGTAAACCAAAGGTTAGGTATTTGTAATCACCTGTAGTTATTTCGATATATAAGTAAATAAAAACGTTAGCTTATATGACTTGGGTTGTTACCACACAGCGCAACGTGTCTTAAGCGTAGAATCATGCTAGTTTTTCTAAACTTTTGAATTCAATTTAAGGCAATCAATGGACAATCAAAACATTAATAAGAACGTCTTTTTTAGTTCTGTTATTTTTATTTTATTACTAACTGCGGTCGCCTCAATTTGGCCTACTGAGCTTGGCGAGTTTTTTAAAGAAGCACAAACAGTCATTGTTGCAAAGACAGGTTGGCTCTATGTCTTAACCGTTGGGACCATTATGTTTGTCTGTTTGTGGCTTATTACAAGTAGACTTGGTGATATCAAACTAGGCCCTGATCATGT
>PAZA01000093.1 GCA_002715375.1 Halobacteriovoraceae bacterium | reverse complement strand
GCCTTTAGTCGCGTAACGAATCCTCCTAATATTTGGAATCATAAGAAGGTTTTCACCAATATATTTAATCTGCTTTGCTGTAAGCATGAAAGAATCGCCACCAGATATAACGACATCTTCAATTTGAGGGTTCATTTTCAAGTATTCAAATACGTCGTCCCATTTCTTCTGGCTGGCTCCATAGCTAGACTTTTCAACACTTTCAGTTGAGCCTCCGATAATTCTACTTCTTGTACAATAAGAGCAATAAACAGGACAAATTGTTGTTGGTAGAAAGAGTACCTTATCTGGGTAACGATGAGTCAACATAGGAACTGGAGAGTCTACATCTTCACTAAGAGAGTCCTCTCTATAATAGGGATGATCTGGTAAGAATTGAGAACCCATTGGAAGGAACTGCTTTCTAAGAGGGTCATTAAGCGGGTCATCCCAATTGATAAGGGCAAAAATATAGGGAGTAATTCTAATATTCATCGGGGTGATCTTTTGCCCCGCATATATATCATCCATGGTTTCTTTGGAAACTCTACTTCCTAAAACCTTTTCAACTTGCTCAACTTTTCTTATAGCATTTTTGTTTTGCCATTTATGATCCGCAAACTCATCATGTGAGACGCTCGACCAACCTGGGAGCTCCTTCCAAAACTCATCATCCCTAAACTTTCTATGCTCTAAAACCTGCTCACTCACTTGAGAGTTTTCAACTTTTGTCTCAGTGCTCATAATTATGACTCCCTAGATATATAAAATTATTTAAATATTAAATAAACTGTATTTTACTCAAAGCCCAAAAAAACAGGTTACGTAGTATATACCTTAACTTACCATGTGGGAACCCTTCTTTGATAGGGATTTTAAAAAGGTCCACCCAGTACTCCCGAGCCTTTTTGTCGCCTTTTTTTGATGCTACATTAAAATGAGTGACTTATGGGAATTATGAGCCGAAATAGAAAAAAGAATAGGCCATAAAACCGTTTAAGAAAATGAGCTCAGTTTAAACTCTAAAGAGCTAGGAAATGGTCACACTAAAGCTTATTTACCCCTTAGTTTACCCTAGGCCAATTCAAATTGAGCCCCACAGGGCCAAAACCAATAATTACAGGCACTTGTGCGCTATTATTTTCATATAATATAAATTATATGCAATTTAATTTATAATTTCACCTTCCTGCTATCTAAGGTAACAACTCTATGAAGCCTTTCTGTAAAAAACGAAGCCTGTTTTTTTCACCCAACCACCTTTAGCAATATCAAAAGATAAGTCTATTGTAATGCACGACACCATCAGACTAAAGGAATTTTCAGACTCCTGTAGTCCACTACCTCCTCCTAGTGATAGAAAAAAATCAGCAGTCTACCAGGGTTTCTAATAGTTGTAGAGGCCATTTCATTTACCAACTGGTATAGTCAATTTTTATTTAACCTATAAATTAGGAGGGTCACTTGAAAGCTATCCTTTTCCCACTCTTTACTCTTTTCCTTTTCTTAGAAACGAGCTTAGCTTCTTACACACACCAAGACCTCATGAAGTCCTTAAAAGAAAGTGAAGTAAACTCTATCTCTTTAATAGATAATAAAGAAGCGGTTCGTGACACCGTTAACTTGTTCTTAAAAGTCTTCAAGGTCTACTCAAAAGAACTTTTCAAGCTAGAAACAGAAAACCTTTATGCAAAAGATGCTTTTTTAAATGACAGAATCCAAAGCATTAAGGGAGCTTCGAAAATAAAAAGATACTTCCTGAATACCTTCATAAAGCTAAAAAAAGCTAAATTTAACATTCTTGATGTTGTCTATGGAGATAGAGATGCTTACGTGCGCTGGGAAATGGTTCTTTATACCAAAGGTGGAAATAAACCCCTTAAAAACTTAGGAATGAGTCAACTAAGGTTTAATACTGAGGGAAAGATCATTTATCACCAAGACCACTGGGATTACTCAGAAATTTTACAACAAATGCCACTCATTAGGCATCTGATGAATGCCATGAAGGATAACACCTAAATAACATAATTTAAACTAAGCCTCTTGTGCCTTAGAGGCTTTTTTCTTTTTCTATCCTGAGCTTTTTATTCGGGTCTTGTTGAAGGAGCTTTAAGTAGGTGTTCTATAACTGTTAAAAGCTTGTCTTTATTGACGGGCTTATCCATATAAAACTGCGCCCCTGCTTTCCTAGTTTCTTTTCTTTTTGAAGAAATACTGGTTAAAATAAGTACCGGCGGAATTCTTTCTAAAGTTTCATCACACTTATCAAGAAACTCAAACCCGCCCATGACAGGCATCTCAAGGTCCAGGATAATTAAATCAGGTGAAACTTTCTTGACTTGATCCAAGGCCTGTAAGCCATTTTCGGCCTCAAAGGTTTCATACTTGTCTTTTAAAATATCGACGACTTCTTTTCTCATCACTTCAGCATCATCGACTACCAATATTTTAACCTTCTTCACCATAGATCACCTCGGGCCTTAAATTGTTCGGTTTACGAGATTAATTATTGAGTTTTTTTCATGGGAAAAGGCCCTTTATTAAAAAAGATCCTTTCTTTTAAAAGAGGTCTTTTTAAGCTTTAAATTTGCATAAAATTTGCTTTTTTTTCTGACTTAAGACAGCTTTCTTTTCTCTAGCCGGTCAACAACGACAGCGCCAACTGCATCTCCCATGACATTTGTTGAGGTCCTAAATTGATCAAGAAGGTGATCCACAGCATACAAAATAGGAATATAGTAAAGAGGAAGCCCAACGGCATTTGCAACAATTGCCATTGTAATAAGGCCAGCACTTGGAACTGCAGCAGCACCCACGCTCGCTAAAACAGCTGTTATAAAGATAATAAAAGTCTTTGCAGCTGTAAGCTCTATAGGGACATCACTAAGTCCTCCAAAAATTTGAATCATGAAAATGATAGCGATCCCTTCGTAGAGTGCAGTTCCATCCATATTGCAGGTGGCCCCAACCGGAAGGGCAAAATTTGAAACTTTAGGTGAGACCTCTAGATTCTCTTCTACTGATTTCATCGTTACAGGTAGTGTCGCAGCGCTTGAAGTTGTAGAAAAAGCAATCAACCACGCGTTCCGAATCCCTTTTAAAAAAGTAAAAGGCGACATCTTTCCAAAAATAGAAACAATTGCCAGAAGACAAAAAATATGAAGTCCAATACCAGCAATAACAGTAAGGCAATACCATGCCAGTGACTTTAAAGCGGGAAGACCCTGGGTGGCCACCATGGAAGTAATAAGACAGCCGATGGCAACGGGAGACAGTTTCATTAACCACATTGTAATAACATTCATCACCTTACTTAAAGCTATAAAAAAGCTCATGACAGGCTTGGCCTTATCTCCTAGTGAAAGGCATGCTAATCCGGTAATAATAGCAAAAACAATAATTCCAAGAGAGTTTGTATCGGCCAAGGATTTAAACGGGTTAACCAGGATCTTAAGAAGAATATCCTCCCTCATCATATCTCCAGGACCTCGCTTGGCACCTTTATTGATCGTTGACCATTTTTTAGAATTAAAGTCGCTAGCATTTGAACCACTTTTTACTGCGAGGTAGGACCCAAAAGCCATTTTCCCCTCAGTGCTCTCCAGACTCAGCTGTGGATTTTCTTTTTTAAATTGCTCTTTTACATAGTCTATTTCTACCCTTCTCATCTCTCTCAACTTTTGAGAATTTTCTTTGTGACCAGGACGAATAACCAAGACAGCGACCAAACCGAGAGTTACAGCCAGTGCAGTCGTTGAAAAATAATAAACAAAAGTTTTTACACCAATTTTTCCTAGATCATCCATCGAAGGAAGAGAACAAATTCCTGCCACAATTGAGGAAAAAATGAGAGGAGCAATAATCATTTTTAGAGACCCGATAAAGAGGTCTTTTCCAAAAAGGTTAATCCACCAAAGAGAGTTTTGAAAAGTCTCAGGGTTCATTTGTTTTTGAGACACGTTGAGTAAACCACCCGCAATTAAGCCGATGAACATCCCAATCAAAATCATGTGGTGAAGCTTTAGCTTTTTCATTGTCGTCCTAATGGAAAGTATTTCGATTAACTAAAAAAACATTATGAGATAAACCTAATCTATGTTCTTTAAAATATAAAGGATAAATTCAACCTGATAACTAGATGGCATTCATAATAAAAAACCTGAAAGCTTTATAGCTTTCTTAACAAAGCTTCTAACGTAAAAAAGTTTCCTTCAAAGTTTATCTATTTTATGCTTTAACTTTTAAGTTAAAAGCTTTTAAAAAAGGACTTTAATTGGGAAATCTACCCGATACGACTTTCATTGTTAACCCTTGCTCAAATGGAGGAAAGGCCTTAAAAGAATGGAACGCGATAGAACCTCTGGTAAAAGATTTTTTTCCTAACTCAGAAACTTTAATAACGGGTAAGCCTGGTGATGCAACAGATTATTCTTTGAGTGCCCTAAAAAGCAACAATATAAAAAAGATCATCTCAGTTGGAGGAGATGGGACAAACAATGAAATTATACAATCATTTTTTGACAAAAATCAAAAACCTATAAGAAATGATTGCTCATTTGGAATTTTTCCTCTGGGGACCGGATGCGACTTTTCCAGAACCATAAAGATTCCTAAGTCACCTCTTAAAGCTCTTCAAGTCTTAAATGAAGGTCGTCAAATTCTTTGTGATGTTGGGTATATTAGGTTTTTGGAAGGTGAAATAAAAGAACGTTATTTTTTAAATGCTTTTTCTTTTGGTTTATCAGGCTTTTCAGCAAAGCTAATCAATGAAAAAGGTCATAAGAAGTCCAAATTTTCATACCTTATAAAAGGAGTTCAGTCTCTTTTCCAGTACACCCCTCAAGATGTGGAGCTTTCAACAAATGATAAAAAGATCCATGAAGGGCCTATGATTGTTGTTGCCCTGGCGAATGGAAAATATTTTGCTGCTGGAATGAAGTTGGCCCCCGATGCTGATTTACAAAGCGGACATTTTGATACTCTTTTAGTCAGAAATGGAAGAAAAAGGGACCTTTTAAAAAAGTTTTTTTCAATTTATCTTGGAAAGCATATTGATGGGAATATTATTCAACTATTTAAAACAAATTATTTGAAGGCCTCAACTTTAGATAAAATTTATTCCGAATACGACGGGGAGGAAGGTCCGCCCCTTCCATTTGAAGCCAAATGCATCAACCAAGCTCTCCCTCTCATAGTCCCAAATAACTTCAATGGTTAAGCGAAGCCCCTAAATAAATTCTATCAAATAGATAAAAGTCAAAATTTTCAAATCTTTATCAATGAATTAAGCCAAATATCCGAAAAGAGAGCTAAGGAATAGTCACTTTTCGTAAGGTAAATGAAAAAAATATTTATTTTTATCACATTTCTATTTTTGCCATATATAAACTCAAAAGCGAGTGCTCCTGTTCTTGTTTTAAAAAGTGAACAAGACGCCTACTCAGTCGGGAAATACCTCGATATTTTAGAAGACAAAACAAATCAACTCACCATTTATGATGTCACGAAGCCTGCATGGGCCTCAAAGTTTAAAAGAAGCGAAGAAGATATTGTCAATTTTGGTTTTTCAAATTCCACTTTTTGGGCAAAGCTAACAATCACAAATAATTCATCTCATCGATTTCAATGGTACCTCCTTCAAAACTTTGTTCTTCAGGATAAAATTAAGCTCTACTATAGAGATAAAAATGAGTGGAGAGGGAAACTTGCAGGAGATACTATTGCCTTTTCTGACAGGGAAATTAAGCTTAGGGACTTAGCTTTTGAAATTGATCCGAAAGAAAAGACAACTTATTTTATTAAAGTAAAAGGAGTCGCAAATAAATTCAATCTAAAAATTGAAAAGTTAAAAGTCCACCTCATAGCAAAAACCCGGGAGAATTTTATTTATGGCCTCTTTTTCGGTCTTGTTTTAACTCTCGTTATCTATAACCTGTTTATTTTTATTTCAACAAAAAGTCTTAGTTATCTTTTTTACTCATTTTATGCATTTTCAATGGGTATTACAATTGCCATTTTTGAAGGTTATGCTCAAATGTTTATCTTCCAAAATTTTCCTTGGATGGGCAATAATGGGTTTGCTTTAATGGCCGGTATTACCTTGGTTTTTCTCTATTTATTTACTGTTAATTTTTTAAGCTTAAAAAAATCAAACCCAAAATTAAATCAAATTACAACTTTCATACCCATTTTAGGTACAATAATTATCTTTCTTTCCATCTTTGGCTCATATCAAACTGCCATACAGTTTATGGTTGGGAGTGTAGTTATTTCTATTCCCACTATTTTAATTATAGGATTTTACAGAACAACGGATTACAGGCCTGCTCGCTACTTTCTTTTAGCTTTTTCCTTTGCCCTCCTTGGAATAATGATTATATCACTTGAAATTCTTAAGGTATTGCCTTCCTCTTTTTTTACCAGGAATGCCTTTATTATGGGTAATTCTTTAGAAATGATATTACTCTCTATGGGTCTTGCTGACAGGTTTAACTTTATTCAAGAAATGTCTTTAATACGAGAGGAAGAGGCAAAAATTCTTCAGGCCAATTATGCAAAGACCTTAGAAGAAGAAGTTGCTAAAAAAACTTATGAGTTAGAAATTGAAAACATGAATATTGAACATATGATTGAAGTTACCTATCAACAGAAAAGGTCTAGAGATCTCCTTTTGGGAAATTTAAATCAGGGTTATCTAACATTTAATGATCTGGGCATTATTCACTTAGGTGCCACTAAAATTACAGAGAAACTTTTGCAAACTGATTTGCAAGATTCTGAAGAAAAAGAAACCAAAGTCTGGGACATCCTTTTTAAAAAATTAGACACGGAAAAAGAAACCTTTATCAACTGGGTTAAAAAGGTTTTTCAAGCTAAACTTTCCTTTAAAGACTTAAAGCCTTTGGCCCCTAAAGTTTTCAAGGGATCTAAAGACAAGTTTATAGAGCTTGAGTTTCGGCCTATTTACAAGGAAGACTCAAAGCATGAAATAGATAGGGTCATTCTAATTGCTTCAGACAAAACACAGGAAATAGAATTAAAAAAGAAACTTGAGGAGGATGAGGAAAATATAAGGTTTATGAACAAGTCGCTCCAAAACCCTCTTGAGTTTACCGACCTCATTTTTGATTCAAATGGCTTGATTCAGGAGTATAAAAATACCGCTAACGAAAGCACCCTGAGCTCTCTCGAGGAAAAAGGGGAATTATTTCGTAAATTTCATACATTGAAAGCAAGGTTAGGTCAATTTAGCCTTAAGGCGTTAACTGTATCCATTAATAATATTGAAACCGAAATTTCAAATACCAGACCGAATAAGGATCAACTTGACATCGGAGTCAGCTCTTTTGAAAAAGACCTTAATAGCTTTGTTGAAAAAAATAAACTCATTGTCGAAGCCGCTAATAAGTTTTTAGTTGATGAAGGTAATGCTATTCAGGCAACAGAGTTATATACGAAGGCCAAAGAATTTAATGTCAACAGTCAGTTTTTAAACTTCATTAAGGCAAATTATATACTATCAGACTTAAAAGAAAAATTTCATCGCTATAAAGACCTAGTTGATGAAATCGCTGAATCTCAAGGGAAAAGTGTTAACTTCCTTATTTCAGGAGATACCATTCAAGTCAATAGTCAAAGCTATTCAGATTTTATAAACTCAATTATTCATATTTTTAGAAATATGATTGACCATGGTATTGAGACTGAAGAAGAGAGGGTTGAAAATGAAAAGTCAAATATAGGAAATATTAAAGCTCAATTTAAACTGGAAGATGAAACCTTTACAATAATTTTGGAGGATGATGGGAAAGGCATTGATCCTCAAAAAATCAAAGAAAAGATCACTGAAAAAAAGCTTAAACCTGAATCTGAAATCCAAAAAATGGATGACCCTGAAATAATCAATTTAATATTCCTGCCTGGATTTTCAACAAAAAGTGACGTCTCTTTAATCTCCGGTAGAGGAATTGGTATGGATGTCGTCAAAAAGGAAGTTGAAAAGTTGGGAGGAGAAATTAAACTCAAGTCAGTAGTAGGTAAGAAGACTCAATTTAAAGTCACACTCCCTTTAATCCGCTAACTTTAATTCAATTTGCACGGGAAAATGGTCACTTATTTGAAGGGCCTTTTTCTCTGAAAGGCCCCACTCTTTTCTTATATTATATACCTTCGCTTTTTTTTCTCTAAAAAACCTCGATATGGTGTCCGTTGTAATAATTTTATCATAGGCACAATGAGTTGAACTCCTTATCGTTGTATCCTGGTCCCTTCCTATCAAACTACTAAAAAAGTAACTTTGATTAAAAAAAGCATTATCTAATTCTTCATCATTCATATAACTACAGTCTGCGTTCAAATCACCTAATATAATCGCATCAGAATCGTTAAAATGGGACTCTCCAAAATAGTAAACGTCCTCTATTTTGCTTACTTCTTTAACAACATCTCCGGGTTTTACATGAACCCCAACAAGAAAAAAATCAATATCCCTTTTCTTAAGCTTAAAATAAATCAGAAAAGGCTCGCGCTCAAAATCGTCATATTTATCAGGGTAGACTATGGCTTCAGAGGCAGTAACCTTTTCAAAGACTCTTTTCTTATAAAAGTAAGCATATTGCTCTTTATAAGAGCTTCTCCCCAAAGGCTTGCTAATCCGGTAACCATATTCCTGTGACCGTTTATTCAAAGCTTTAACTAGACGATGAACGGCGCTCAAGTTCTTATTTCGAATCTCCTGAAGAAATATTACATCATACCGCCTTACTAGCCGCACAAATTGATCAAGTACCCATCTGTCTTTAATTTTTTTATTTCCAAATGTTTTAGTATTAAAGGCAGCAATTTTTATTCCTTTATAAGACTCTGGAATGAGGTTTTCTAAACTTTTGGAATAGAGGTTCTTGCATGAAAAAGCTGCAGAGAAAAATGGAACGAAAATGAAAGCGATGAAAAGGCGTCTTTTCCTAAAGGAAAACAAAAGTGCACTAAAAAGATCAAAAATTCTTTTTTGATTTAAAACCATTTATACAATAATATCCTCTTTCTTCGTTTGAATCATGTTAGTTTTGAAATAGTTTTAAAATAGTTTATTTTCTTTTTTTTAGTTACTATACGGCGTTAGAAAAAGCCCATTTATTATTTTTGGAGTCAAAGGTGAAAAAGGACCATATCAAATGGCTTGACATGTACATCGAAAACTGCCAACAACTTAATAAATCAGAGCATACTATAAAAAATTATCGTGCTGACCTTCTCAAGTTTTTAACTTGGTATGAGTCTCACCACAGAACAAATATTTCCAAGGCCAAAGGTGAAACAATAGGTCTCTACAAAGACTTCCTTTCTAAAGGAGGTAGAGTTTACAGTTCTCTTTCCGGTAAGGAAAAATTTCTTGGCAAATTTAAAGAAACATTCCTCTCGCTGTTTAAGAAGAGAAAAAATCAATCACATCCAGCCCTTCCTAGTAGGCTGTTATTTGAGCAATCACCATTGGCCGTTGGCTCTAGAAGAAGACACATTTCTGCTGTTAAAAACTTTTTTGAGTTTCTTAAGCAGAGCCATGAAGATAAAGGAAAAATTTTTTCAAAAAACCCAGTAAAATCCAAAATTCATGCCATCAAATTAAAAGAAATGGATGTCACTCCAACAAAGAACCTAAGAAGGGAAGACTGGGATAAACTTGAAAAAATGGTTATTAAACCCAAAGAAAGGCTCATTATCTACCTTCTTTATTGGGGTGGCCTTAGATTAAGTGAGCTTTCGAACCTGAAAGTATCCGACTTTGATACAAAAAATAAAACACTGAAGTTTATTAGGAAGGGTGGCTATGTCCATACACTTATTGTTCAAAAGTCCCATGACATTTTTTATAACCTGGATTATCACCTTCTCCAAAGAGAGGTCGATTCTGAGTTTGTTTTCACTAATAAGCAGGGAAAAAAAGTTTCTACTAAAACTATGTATAACCTTATCATGCGTCTCTTAGTTCAAGCTGCTTGCCGAGATGGTCTAACACCCCATAGTTTTAGAAAAGCTTGCGCCACCAATCTCTATATTAAACATCAAGACCTCCTTCTTGTGAGAGACTATTTAAATCACTCAGACGCTAAAATCACGCAAACTTATATTGATAAGGCCACATTGCATGGTGTTCACAGAGAGATGGGACTGACTCAATGATTTGAGGTGCGATGGGATTTGACAACCTCCCTTTTAGACGAAACAATGTTCCATCAATTAACGCGACTAACATATAGAGTAACTTTTTTCTTAGGAGTTATTTATGGATATAAGCGGTTCACGCATTCTCCTTTTAGGTGGTGCTGGGCTTGTTGGAATGGCAATAACCAGACGGCTACTCAAACATCACCGCCCTAAGACTATCATTATAACCTCTCTTTTTGAAAATGAAGTAGAGCAGGCCATTTCTGAATTAGAGCCATTAAGAGGTGATACAGAAATTATTGGCTCCCATGGAAACGTCTTCGTAAGAGATGAGTTTAGAGTCCTTGGGCGTCAAGATATTTTGGATAATGATGAAAGAAGAAAAAAGCTCATTGACGATACCCTGGATCCACTGGATGACAGTATCTGCCTTTCAAACTCTCTTTACAAACTCATTCAAGACACAACTCCACATATTATAGTAGATTGCATTAACACAGCAACAGCTTTGGCCTATCAAGATATTTTTGAACAATCGAGAAGTCTTTACCAAATGATGAAGGAGCAAGTTTCCAGCAGTGCTTCTCAAGAAATAGAAAAGCATATGGAGATCCTTCTCGCTAATCAGTATACACCACAATTAATTAGGCATGTTCAAATTCTGTGGCGGGCGCTTAACGATGCTAAGGTGAAAACCTACCTTAAAATAGGTACCACTGGAACTGGTGGAATGGGACTCAATATTCCCTACACCCACTCAGAAGATAAGCCCTCTCGAGTTCTCCTGGCAAAGTCTGCTATGGCCGGAGCCCATAGCATGCTCCTTTTTCTTCTCGGTAGAACTGCCCCAGATGCCTCTGATGAAGAAAAACTATGGGGAGGTGACCGTAATATAAAACCTAGGGCCCCAATTATAAAAGAAATTAAGCCTGCGGCTGCAATTGCTTGGAAAAAAATTGACTTCGGTCCAGTTAAGCATAGAGGGCAATTGGTCCCTCTTTTTGACCACTCTCCGAATGAAGCCTTGGACTTCAATGTCTCCCTAAAAGAAACCACAAAATCATGGAAGCCAATCACTGAAGATGGAGACACAACTTATCTTAAGGCCCCCTATATTGATACAGGTGAAAACGGTATTTTTTCTAAAGGAGAATTTGAGGCCATCACAGATGAAGGACAGATGGAGTTTATAACTCCTGAAGAAATTGCTGTCGATGTGGAACAGGAAATTCTAGGTGGAAATAGTGGTTCCGATATTGTGAGCGCTCTTGATTCCACAGTTTTAGGACCTACCTATAGAGCAGGTTTCCTAAGGTCACGTGCTTTAGAGCGCTTGAGACTACTAGAAAAGAAACATGGTGTTCCAAGTGTTGCTTTCGAAAACTTGGGTCCTCCAAGGCTTACTAAACTTCTTTTTGAAGTATTTATGATAAGGTCAGGACCTTTTGCAAAACTTTTTGATGGAGATCTTCCCTCTCCAGAAGATTTATCCAAAGACTTAGAAAAACAAATATTAGAAAATGAGAGTTTGCGCTCCACTATTCTTTCAGTGGGAATTGCTATTGTTCTCCCAAATGAAAAAGTCCTCAGAGGACCACGCCTTGTTATACCAAGCAAATGGGACATCCCCCATGATAGAGAGTTAAACCAAAATGACCTCAATCTTTATTGCCAGCAAGGATGGGTTGACCTTAGAATATCCAATATGGTCAAGTGGATAGAACGCTTTCAGACGATGAGAGAAGAGACAGAAAAAATAAAAGAACACACTGGCTCTGTTTTTGTTAGAAACCCCACTTTTTGGGAAAGAGCTGACCGCCACGAAAGCTTAGGAAATATTGTCAGTTGGATTTTCCTAAAAGAAGATGACGGGGAAAGAATCAAAAGATAACAAACTTGTCACTGTTTGTGACCCTTCCCAATCAAGGATGACATGGGGTGAGGCCTATAAAGTTTTACTTTATTTTTCTTATTGCACCCTTCCTTTTACTCCCTCTAAAAGAAGGAAGGGCGCATATAAGTTTTGGATCATTCACTCCCGCTCTCTTAAAATACCAAGTTGACAGCTTTGGCAGCACAAACATACTCGATCTTAATCTAATGCTAGGGGTACACCTCAATATCCCGCTAACGTTTAAACCTTTGAAAAGTCATTTTTTCAGACCTGAAATAGGAATTATTTTTGAATCCAGTGAGATGGATGACGAATACTTTAGAAGTACAACCTACCTTCTCTACGATTTCGCATGGGAATTTAGAAAAAATACATTCTTACGCTATGGTTTGGGAACCTTCATAGACAAAGTTGGGGGAATAGGTGGCAGTAAAATTCAAAATAATGGTTCTTCTTATGCAACATTTTATAGACCAATGACCACAATCTACAGTTACACAAGTTCAATAAATATAGGTATTGAATACGAGTTAACCTACAGAGGGCTCCCCCTTGAATCTAAAAGGTATAGGCCCCTTATCCGCTTTGAAACCTTTACCTTTAGTCCTTTAAACTCTAAGAGGCGTGCTTTTGCTCTTTCTATCAACATGCTTTTTTTGCCAAAGAAAGGACTCTTTTATGATTAATAAGGGAAAAATCCTTAAAAGTGTGGTCACCTTAATCCTTCTTGGAACTTCGATAATCCCAACAAAGGCTTTTGTTCTCCTGGGGTCTTCAGCTCCCCCAAGATACCCTTCAGGAGACATCCAGGTTAAGATAGTGGGAAACCAAACCTGCTCAACAATAACTGAGTCAACCGATGAACTTATAGAAATTGCGAAAGAAGCTGTCGATGACTTTTGGAATACAGTTCACACGAGTTCAATTAATTTAATGATAACCGGAACGGTCTCAGCTAGTGGTAAAGATATAGCTGACTTTGTTTCAGCCGCTAGTAACAATATCGTCATTGGTTGCTCTACTGATAGCATCATTAGCTCAACCACAACAATTGCGGTGGGAGGGTATAGCTACTCTTCTAATAACTTAAAAGGCTATGTGGCCTTAAATGACCATTCTGGGAGTCCATTTCCCTCCCTTTCTAGAAGAGATAAAGTCGCGACTCTTGCCCATGAAATTGGTCATGCCTTGGGCATAGGGCATAGTGAAAAAGACTTTGCTCTCATGTTTTATGCTTCAGGTGCGGTTTACAACTATTTGAGCCAAGATGACGCAGATGCTATAACCTACCTCTATCCCCACGATTCTACCTTTAATGGACTCGGAGGTAATTGCTCAAGCATTTCTGGCCCAGTTGGGTATGATCATATGAATAATAAAGATTCAAAAAACAAGAAGAGCTTGCTTCAAATTTTTTCTCTGGTTTTTAGTTTTTGCTTGGTTTTATTCATTAGAAAGACAGGTAAAATTTCAAAAGAATTTTTTAAGGAATGTTATAACCTTGCTTATAAGCTTCTTCTTTCAAAGCGGCCATTCGCTCAAGAAGTTGAGCACAAAGTTTAGTTATCATCTCTCCATCCTCTTTGAAAGCTGAGGACCTTAGCCAATTTAAGTCATCACTTATTCCATTGAGAGACTTTAATTTTTTCCAAAGCTTTGCAAAAGACTCTTGATCATTAGCTGGAATCCCTAAAGCATGCAACTCATGGATGGCCTCTTCATCCAAAACTTCTTCAAGATCAAGCTTTCCAAAAAAGAAATCTTTAATCTCTTGATGGGTTAATAAATGGACTAGAAATGCTCTTTGATCATCATTGAAAGTTTTACGAGTCATGAGTTCTCTCTTCCTCTTTTTTTTGGGGAAAACAACACACCCTAGAAAAAATTATCTGTCTTCTTTATTTTAATAGATCTTCCCCAAAAAAAACATCCTTTGACTCTTTCCCCTTTTTCTTCTCTTAGGGTCTCCAACTTAACTTCTCCTCTAAGGTTATTTTTTTTTGCCAGAGACATCACATAGGACAAACTGTGTTTAAAACGGCCATTAAAAAAGGAAAACCATTCACCACGATCATCTTTCAAGGCTTCAAATGAAAAAAGCAGAAATCCTTCTGGCTTAAGGATCAGACAACTTTTCTCAAAAAACTCCTCCAAGTCACCCAAATAAGGGATAGTATCGCAAGCGGCGATCAGATTATAAGAATTGTTTTTCTTTTTTTCCTGGGCCAAAAATTTAAGAAGGTCTTCTTGGTAGAGTTCAAAGTAAACGTCTTTTTTTATGGCCTGCTTTAGCATTTGGGAGGAAAGGTCAACTCCAACAATTTGACTATTATTTAGTTTTTGCTTTAGCTCCCTTGCAAAAAGCCCTGTCCCACAGCCTAAATCGAGGACCAAAGGAGTCTCTTTTTCCCATATTTTAAGTGCCATTTTCTTTTCAGTTTGGGCCAAAAAAAATTTTACTAGCTTTTTTGGCGTCTTGTAATTGAGTTTATTTATAAGGTGATTTTCGAACTTGTCTGCATAGTCATCAAAAAGACCTTTCACAACTGAAGTCTTTAATGAACGGGCCGAAACGTGCCTCTCTCCATCCAAGGCATTAATTATATATTTGGTTTCTTCATGACTTGGTTTTTTTTCAAGGGCCTTTTTAAAATGAGAAAGTGACTTTTCTGAGCAACTTAAAAACAAATAAACCTTACCCAGGAGAAAATATAAACGAAATGAGTCGTCACCTAACTTTCTGGCCTTATTCAAAAAACCTAGCGATTCAAGAAAATGGCCTTCAGAAAGCAAGAATTGACCCATATTTAGAAAATGCCTGCAGCATTTTGGGTTTTGGAGTATTTCATCCATAAGGTAGTCAAAATGGGGGTCCATTTTTAGCACTCCAAAAATAAAATTTACTCACTTTATTAATTTTTACTTTTTTTTTAAAAAAAGCCTACGGTTTTCCTTTTTTTAACCGACTTAGATGGTTACACAAAGCAAAAATATTTTATTTTTCTTTGGCTAAGCCTTTGGGCACCCCCCTAACTGTCCAAAGGCTTAATTTTCTTAAACGTCCCTTCCCGAGCATTCGGCTTGCCCTTTTTGCCTTTTCCAATATTCCGTACTACATTAACGCTTTAATTTCAGGGAGAGATGAGCGTGACTAAGCTGAAATTGGCCCTCTTAGGTCGAGGAAAAACTGGGGCAAAAGTGATTGACCTGGTCGATCAGGAAAATGAATTATCCAAAAAGACGGGTTTTTCAATAGAGCTGAGCACCTTCCACCGCCAAAACCCTCCTACTTTCGAGGCGCTGAAAGACAAAGATGTTATCCTCTCCTTTTTGCCAGGCGGCTTCTTTAAAGAGCTTATACCCCTCTTAATTGAAACTAAAAAACCCGTGGTGACAGGCAGTACAGGCTTTAACTGGCCCTCGGGCGTAGATAATACATTAAAAACGAAAAAATTGACCTGGGTTCATGGCTCTAACTTTGCTCTTGGAATGAACCTTGTCAAAGAAATGATTGAAATCATGGGGAAAGCGGCTCAATTATTTGATCAAGAGACAAGTTTTTCAATTCATGATATCCACCATAGCAAAAAAGTTGATTCTCCAAGTGGCACGGCCCTCAGTTGGCAAGATTGGCTTTCACAAAAAGCCTCTATAACTTCTGAAAGAGTTGGAGATGTCGTTGGCATTCATGAGATTACTTTGAAAACACAATTTGAACACATTTCTCTAAAGCATGAAGCTCTTGATAGAAAGGTCTTTGCCCATGGGGCACTTTGGACTTCAAAGATGATTCTTACAAGCGACTGGCCTAAGGGTCTTTTATCTTTTTCAGAAATTGCAAAAAAGGAGTTGTTTAAATGAAAGAAAATTTAAACCTGGATCAAACGGTTGTCTGGACGGCCCTCATCACTCCGCTTAAACCCTCGGGTGAAGTTGACTATGATTCTCTTTTAACACTGCTTAAACAACAAGAAAAAGCTTCCCACGGTATTCTCATTTTAGGAAGCACGGGTGAGGCCTTAAACCTTAGTGAAGAAGAGAAAACAAGAATACTGGAATTCTTGTTTAAGCAAAATCTTAATGTTCCTATTATGTGTGGAGTACCGGGAGTTCACCTTCCAACGACTCTTGAATGGATAAAAACTTTAGAAACTTACCCCATAGATGCCTATTTAATGGTCACTCCTCTTTATTCAAAGCCCGGTGATCTTGGACAATACCGTTGGTTTAAGGCATTACTAGATGCATCAACTAAACCTAGCGTTCTTTATAATGTTCCATCAAGAGCAGGAATGCCCCTTTCATTAAAGGCCATTGAAAAGCTTAAAAACCATCCTCTCTTTTGGGGAATTAAAGAAGCGAGCGGCTCTGTGGAAGAGTTTAAAAAGTATAGAAAAACGGCCCCTGATAAAAAAATGTACAGTGGAGATGATGCCATGATGCCCGACTTTGCCAAAGAAGGTGCACAAGGACTTATTTCCGTTGCTTCTAATAGTTGGCCACAGGCCACAGGTCACTATGTAAGAAAGTGTCTTGAAAACAGGTTAACAGAAGAAGAAGCCTCTCTTTGGAAGAAAGCCTCAGACTCACTTTTTAAGGCCAGCAATCCCGTTCCAGTCAAAAGACTTCTTAAGGAAATTTCTCTTATTGAATCGGCCCATTGTAAACTGCCTCTTCATGAAGAAGACTTAAAAAATACAGACCAACTCAAGGAAGCTAATAATCTTGTTGAAAAGTGGCTTCAGAAATCTTGTTAAAATAGAAAAGAATAGAAAAGGAATCATCAATATGGATAATTGGAAAACAGTCATTGAAAAATTAGAAACAGGTGAACTCAGATCTGCTGAAATGGTAGAGGGAAAGTGGGTTGCCAATACTGCTGTCAAAGAAATGATTTTAGAGGCCTTTAAAGCAGGCCACTTGGTTGAAGAAAATGGCTTTGTTGATAAACATAACCTAATGCCACAATCCTTTACACCTGAAAGAAATATCCGTCTTGTACCAGGTGGGAGCTCAGTTAGATCAGGCGCTTATGTTGCTCCTGGAGTCATTATAATGCCTCCAGCTTATATTAATATCGGAGCTTATGTTGATGAAGGGACCATGGTTGATAGTCACGCCCTTGTAGGCTCATGTGCTCAAATTGGGAAAAGGGTCCACCTCTCTGCAGGAGTTCAAATAGGTGGAGTCTTAGAACCTATAGGACTTACCCCTGTCGTCATAGAAGATGATGCCTTTATTGGTGCTGGTTCAGTTATTGTTGAAGGCATTCAGGTTGGGTCTGGCGCTGTCATTGCTCCAGGCGTTTCCCTTTCAAAAGGCGTCCCTGTTTATGATTGTGTGAATGAAAAGGTATTGGAAAAAGGAGCACCAATACCACCTAATGCCGTAGTCGTTCCCGGATCTAGACCGATTAATTCGAAAAATCCATGGGCCAAAGAGCAAGGTCTCGCTCTAAACTGTGCCCTTATTATTAAATATAGAGATGAAAAAAGTGACACTTCTTTAGAGTTGGAGTCTCTTTTAAGATAAAATTAAACAAAAAAGGCCCCTTTTTCTTAGGGGTCTTTAGCAAATAGCCTTTCAAAATCTTGAATAGATTTGAGCAAACTATCTCTAACATAAAGGTGCCCATGACCTAGAGGCCCGCTAACCTCACCGTAGGATCCGTAGGCCAAATAAAGGGCCTGGTCGATTAAGCCCCAAAGATGGAGAGAAATACGCTCATATTCGATATCTTCTTCTTTTTCTCTTAGAAAATTAAGAATAAATGCGTGTCCAGGAGAGAGATTTCCTTTCTCGGCTTTTTCTTTAACTCTTTTTGTACTCATAATTCCTGAATCGAAAAGCATCTTTTTAAAGTTGGAATGGAGACTTTCGTTTTCCTTAAGGACATCATAAATTTTCAAACCGAGACTCTCAATATTATGTTGATTGCCATCGTTATCTATATTCTCTTTTAGGTTATCGAAGAGTTCTTCTGAGAGAAGGATTAAAATCTCCCCCATAAGGTTTTCTTTTTTTGAAAAATAATAATTAATGGAGGCAACATTTACGGATGCCCTTTTTGCTATTTCTCTAACAGAGGCGTTTTCAAAACCTCTTTCCCTAATAAGCTCTTGAGTTGCTTCAAGAATCCTTAATTTAGTTCTTTCAGACTTTTTCATGACAAACCTTTTTTTGTCCCTACTGAGAAATGTTAGTTTATAAATTTTTAAACATAATAAGATTTCTCAAAATTGAAAAAGTTGTGGTTAATGAATCTAATAAATACAGGTAGATACAGTCTTTACCTTAATTTTAAACACTTGTTTGTATGATTTGGAAATATGTTTTATGGCAAAGTTTTATGTCATTGAAATCGCAATATGAGCCCATAAAAAGATTTTATTTTATGATCTAATTTAATCGGAACTCCTATTTGGGAAGTGAATCGTCCCCCAATCCCTACCCAATAGGGCAGTTTTAAAACAACATAATCATCCTCATCGCTAAGTGATTGAAACAAAACTTTTCCATCCAAAACAACAAGTTCAGTTTCGTTAAAAGCGACGCCTTGTTGAATAATAAAGTCTGTTCCCCGTATGACCATCTTTGCTTTTTTGGTGAAAAGGAAACCTTTTCTACTTTTTTCCATAAGCTCCTTTGTTCCCAAAGACTTATGACTGGACCATCTTAAAGCTCCTTTTTTCAAAAATAGCTTTTTTTCTTTTTTTGGACCAAAATTTATTTCAAGTTGGCTTCCAGGAGCTAAAACGATACGGGCATTCCACTCTGGTAAAAGAATCCCCAAAAAACTTTTTTTGGAAACTTTCAAAAGTCCATCTTCCTTTAGCTTATCATTCTTCTTAAGCGTTTTTTGATTATATAGACTCTCACCCTTTAGAGTTTCAACTTGAAAATAAGTCAAAGCAAAGCAGGATTCCTGTAATAAAATAAAATTGAAAGACAAACACAATAAACCTAAAAAAATGAAAGGACGCCGCAAGTAAAAGGAAATGGAAAACATAAAAAGTCCCTCGTAAGGTTAGTTATCTTAAAACAGCTCTATCGGGTTTTTTAGATTCTAATTGAGGCAAAGGTTTAAGGTTGTTAAACTATATCCATGATTCGATTTCAAAAAAGCATAGACACCTTTCATCTTTCCCATTTACTTTTAGGAAGCTTCTTTTGTTTCTTAATATCCTGCAGTACACCTCAAAAACCAAAACCTTTGAGACAAAAAGCCTCTGTGGCCCAAAAAAAAACTTTGACTCGAAAAAAGATTATAAAACGAAGGACATTAACCCTTTCGTTGGACCTAGAAAAAAAAGTCTCTAAGTATCTTATCCAAGAACCAGATCAGGAAATCTCTATAAGGCTTTATAAGCTTATCAATGGAAAAGAAGAGCTTGTTTCCCGCCAGGAGATTAAAGGAATCAAAATTCCTTCCGTCATCAGATTAAAAGTTAAAAAAGACAAGTATAATATGAGTTTGAGGCCCACTTACACCGTCATTATTCACCTTTATGTGAATTCAAAAGACAGGTTTAGAGGATTTCTTATCATACCTCGATGGAAGAGCATTTTAGATCCCCTCCCAATAACTTTAGAAAAACTTTAAAAGAAACTTATTTGTTAAATGTTCCACAAATATGTTCCACGCGACTTTTTGTTCCATATGTTCCACGGCACATTTTTTCTATGGGCTATGGTCTATGGGCCTTCATACTTATCGTGATAAATTCCAACGGCGGTTAAAAAGATCGTACAAATAAGTGGACCATAAAAAATACCGGCCATGCCAAAAACGCTCATCCCACCAATGATATAAAATAAAACAAGAAGAGAGCTAATCCCAACTCTTTGACCAATAAAAGTTGGCTTAAAACCCTTTTCAACAACTAAAGAAACCACTGTGCAATATGCAAAGAGAAGAATAGATGTCCAAACTTTTCCAATAACAAAAAAATAAAGGCAAGCAGGAATATAGACCAAACTAATTCCCACAAGAGGTACAAACGCCAAAAGACTCATCAATGTGAACCACAAGCTTAAAGAGCCGATACCGGAAACAGCAAAACCTATTGTTGCAAGACCACCCTGGAGGACTCCTCCAATCCCATTGCACACAAGAGTCACATAGTTCATTTGATTAAACTTATCGACTATTAACTGCTCCCATGTGTCAGGTAGAGGAGACAACTTAAAAACAAAACTCTTGAGGGCCTTTCCTTCTGAAAAAAAGCCAAAAATTACAAGAAGCATAATTACAAAATCAAAACAAAACGAAAGAAAGTTTGAAACCCATGAATTAAAAACACCCAGCATCCAAGTAGACAAAGACTTAAAGTAAGGAAGAATTTTGGCCTTCAAAAACTCTGGCCCGAAATCAACTCCAAAGGGTTTTAAAGTATTTTTAATGAGCTCACTAAAAACACCATCTCCAAAAAGAAAATCTTTGACATCTTTTTCAGATAAACCCTCTGCAACTGATTGATAAAGTTTAAGAGATTCACTTGATAACTTGATAACCAGATAAGAAAGAGGAAAGAAAACGAGGACCATTATAATCAAGCAAGTAAGTGTTGCAGCTGAGTTAATACCCAACTTCGCTCTTTCTTGAATTTTTTCAAATACAGGATAAAAAGAGCCTGCGAGGATTGCACCAAAAACGAGAGGGCCTAAAATGGGCTTAAAAATAACCCAGTTAAGGAATAGAAGAAAGAAAAAGGCCAACCAAAAAAAGACATTGGCCCTGCTCAAATTTTGACCTTGGTCCACGATTCCTCCCTTAAGTTGTGTCTCCCGATTAACAAAGACAGACAAATTTAAAATTCATCATAAACAAAAAGAAGGACCTTGGCGACTAGTTCCAAGGTCTAATGACAACAGTGGAAAGAGAATGAGACGTATTTCGCTTGCTCACCCCTTTAGTGTAAGTCAAGTAGACTAAAACATTTCGAGCCGAATCATAAAACCTATCTACGACTGTCTTTTTAAAAAATAAGCTTTTCGATTGAGAAAAAACATTTTTTTGACTAATCAAATTCCCCTTAATTTTTCCTGTTTGGCGACAAGCAAGACTTGCACTTGAACTGTCCGTAAAACTTAGGGCCCTTTTATGGACCGTTGTATAGCAAGTAACCCCATTAATAGTGGGGTCATCAAAAGCCTCCACCTTCAACTTGTCTTTAAAAAGAACTCCTTTAGTAGAAACACTGCCTATCGTTTCACCTAAAGCTCCCTTGATGCCAAAAAATAAGAGGCATAAAGCGCTAAAACATGGAAAAACAATGAATTTTTTTGTCATTTTTAACATCCCAATTAAAGAGGGAGGTGCCCTTTAACTCCCCGTGATTATTAAGTCATGGCATTGTTTTATGATAATTAGATTAATTTTTATGCATTTACAACTACTACCGATAAATAATTACTTAGGAAGGTTTTTTTAAATAGTCTTTTTGGAAGATTTTATGTGGGTTTTATCAATTATTGTTTACTTTGGGCTTCTTCTTTTGATTAATGAGGTCCTTAGGCGTTATCCTAAAGCTCTTCTTTTCTTTTTTGGTATTTTTCCCTTTTTAACTCTTCCCTTTTGGTTTACCCGATGGGGAGCAGATTGGTTTGTTATTGCGAAAGTATTCTCAGTATGGCTTGCCTCAATATGGAAATGGGCCATACGCTTTACCAAATTGGCAGATAAAACGTGGGCACTTTACATTGTTCAGTTCCTTTTAATGGTTAACTGTGCAGAAGCCACCATTAAAGATTTTCAAGGTGGTAACATGATAAATGCAGTTGCAGGATTTATTCTTGTTTTAACTGTTCCAGGCCCTAAAACTATAACTGTTGATAAAGAAGGACAATGGAGAGACTTCCTCTATAATATACCGATTCTTTGGGTTTTAGGTTATACCATTTGGAACTTTACATTTGTTGCAGGAAGTTATCCTCATATGTACCGGATGCATATCCCTATTCTTTTGGCAGCTTTAATTCCTGTTTATTTTGATCACAAACTTTGGAATCAAGCGAGAGGTTTTACATTAGGTGGCCACTTCTTATTTCAAACATTACTGGATACTCCTAATGGTGTTGGTTTTTTTAAAGATATTGGGATGGCCGAACCTTTTCCAAAAGAAATTTATATTTATTTTGCAATAACGAGTCTTATAATCTGTTCAATCCACTTCTTCCTCTTTCTTAAAGATTTATTTATTAAAAAAGAACCTTCTTGAAAAAGACCTCTTATAAAAAAATTAAGCGCATCGGAATATACGAAGCTAATTACTAACTCTATGCACTTAAGGCCGGATGTTTAGATGATTGCAATCCTTAGTCCGATACTTTATATTCTGCTGAAAAAAAATCCATCTGCCCCAAAGAGGCATAGCTCAAGGTTAAATTAATGACGCTCACCCAAAAGCTTTCCCCTTTTTCTTTCTTTATTCTAGGAATAATCCTTCCTTTTTTCATCAGAACATCCTTTTCTCAACCCACAACTTTACCCATTGAAGAGGCTTTTATGGAACGTTTATCATTTACTGAACCACCCCAAGGGAATACAGATTCTTCGTTTCTTAAAGCTTCAGATGGTATTCAAGTTGTGCTTTGGAACCTTTACCGCTTTGGCAATATGAAAAAAAAGGTGGAAGGGTTTGATAATCCCTTAGACAGTGACATTATTCAAAAAATTGAAGGAGCTGACTTCCTTCTTTTTCAGGAATTAAAGTGGGATGTAAAAACGGAAGAAAAAAGGCTGATTGATGAATACCTTCCTGTTGAGGACTTTTTTCTTTTAGGACTCGCCTATCCCGTTCAACTAGACCCTTCGCACTTTGTTGAAAATAAAAATGGACTTGGTATAGGACTTCTTTCAAAA
Source organism: Halobacteriovoraceae bacterium (assembly GCA_002715375.1). GTDB lineage: Bacteria > Bdellovibrionota > Bacteriovoracia > Bacteriovoracales > Bacteriovoracaceae > UBA7317. The sequence goes on along the minus strand of PAZA01000093.1, from coordinate 16,592 downwards.
GCAGCTCCTTCAACGACTTGGGAAAAACGGACACACAAGCCAGAGAGAACGGGAGACTTTTTAGATGGACAGCTTTTAGGACCTAGAAGGTACAAAAATGCACTGGCCGCAACTTATCCCTACAAGGATAGCTCTGGTGAGACAAAAGAAATCCTCGTCGTTAATCTCCACAACCTAGTATCAAGATCAACTCACACTCAAAACTTCCTTATTGACTGGTCAATTTCTCTTATTTCCTCTCACAATGGCCCAGTAATTTTTGGAGGAGATTTCAATACCTGGAGCTTTATTGGATCAGATATCAAGGCCCTTCTACAAAGAACAAAAAAGGTTGGACTTAAAAAGGTGCCTTTCCATTCTCCAGTCCACCTGATGAGCGGCGGGCTTAGAGTCCAATTAGACCACCTCTTCTACAAAGGCTTAACTTTAGATCAGGATAGTATTAAGGTTTTTAATAAAACAAACCTAAGTGATCACCCTCCTATCTCAGTAACTTTCAAAATACCCTAAATTCTTTTTTTCCTTCAATAGTTTTTAAAGATTGACTAGGATAAAAGAAGCGGATGCTCCCAAAATAAGTATTTCTAGAAAATCATCAAGGAGGATGAAATGGAAAAACAAGAATACTGCCTAAGATGCCTCTCAATTGGACTCAAAAAAAAAGTTTACGCAAAAAGTGAGGGATATCTTGAAGCCGAAAACCCTTTTGAGGAGTTATTGGCCAACCTCTTTTGTGCTGACTGCACCCAAAACCTAAGCATCCCCTTAGAAAGACCTGAATACATTCAAAAAAAGCTTACTAAGGACCTCCTGAGACTTTCTATGAACATTGACAATATTAAAAGCCAGATTGCTCAACTCATCTATAATTTAAGCGAAACTTACAAAGAGGCCCAACAGTATAGAGATAGCATTAAAGAGGTCGAAAAATACAAAAAGTCTCCATTACCGCCCAGTATTGAAAAGTTGAAAGAGGAATGTGAGAAGAGCAGGCTCAATTTATGGGATGGCCCTCTAAAAGACTTTAAAGATTCAAAACTAACAATCCAATCTTTGGGAGTTGACCATCAAGAAAATCAAAAGAGGTCACAAGAAAACCCTCTCGATTTTCTTTTTTAAAAATAAGATGAGAAACAATAAGGCGCTTATTTCGGCTTATTTACAACATCTCTTCCCAAAAACTCTGTCGACATTTGCACTTTTACGAGACCTTTGACATTCGAAGCGGGGTCTCTTTTTCCTTGATTTCCCTCTGTAAAAAGGGGCACAACTGAAAGGCCTGCTAAAAGAATAAGACAAAGTAAAAAAGACTTATCCATGACTTTCCTCCTAAATTCCAATGCAATCAATCATTAAATAACCATTGTTTAAAGAAGCCTAAGCCCTTAGAAGGATTATAGGCCTTATTAAAAAACCTACCTTTTTTTTTTTCGTTCTCTATAAATTCAATAACCTTTATTGTTGTCTAATATTTTTTTAGAGTTTTATGCCATGGAAAGGACCTTTCGAAGCCTTTTTAGAGGCCTTTTAACGATATAATTAAGAGGTCAAGGCCCAGGTGGGTTTATTCCCCAAAGGAATCACCTAAACTTTCCAAAGGCTTAATGGCCTTCCTTTAAACTGCCTTATTCCCCTTTTTTTGGATCCCTTCATGAAAACAATAAAATATATAAAGAAATGGCGTTTTTTACTAAATACAGGTCTAGCGATTTTGAGCTTTTTCTTAATAGGTTGTAGTTCTCCTCCTAAAAAACTTATCGACTGCGGAGTCGACGATATTCCATGCCAAAGACAAAATGGAATGTATTGCTTCTCCGGTTTTTGTTGGTTCGGAAAAAGTTGAAATGAAAAAACTAGCAGGGTAACCTTTTAGTAAACAACTTTAGGTGGGGGCCCGCTTGAAACACTTTAAAATAAATTTCTTTATTTTTATCATTTGTCTTTTACAACCCGTAACTCCGCTAAAAGCGAAAGTCCCGTCCCCGCTTTTTGAAAAGGACGAAAACCTGACCATAACTGGAAATAAAAGAACGCAAGAGAGCTATATAAGGTCAGTCCTTCAAAATTGCCTTTGGATTTGGGAGCAATCCTCAAAAAAAAGTTCATCAGAAAAAAATGACAAAAAACCAACCGATATTACGAAAAGAAAAATAAGTTTTTATAAACAATGCCTAATCAATACTAAACTTTTCTCAAAAGTCGATATTTCTAAAAAGGGAAACCAAATCAATATTAAAGTTATTGATCGTTGGACTCTTATCCCCATTCCCTATGTAAGAGGTCAAGGTGATGCAAAGGCCTTTGGTTTTTTTCTTATTGATACCAACCTTTTTGGAAGAGGAAAGTTTATAACGGCAGGGGGGACCTTCGGCTCCGGAGGAAACTCTGGCTTTTTAATGTATAGAGACCCATCTCTCTTTTTCTCTAAATGGAACGGTGGACTCATATTAAGAAACGCCAAACAGGATTCTTATAACTATGAAGGAAGCAATGAAATAGAAGGGTTTCAAGAAAGGTTCATTTCTTATGGTGGATACCTTGGCTATAAGATATATCCTAAAACAACACTAAGTTTTAGTCTTTCAAAAGATCAAAAAGAATTTTCTATCCTGGACACCTTTCCTACGCCCCAAAATAATGAATATTTTTTAGGAGGGGTCAACCTCTCTTATAGAGGAAGCCAATACAAGTTTTACTTTAAAGAGGGCACTGATGCCTCACTTTCTTTTAAAACTCCTTTTGGAGAAACAAATAGTGGGGCCAAAGGGAGTGATTTAAAACTCAATGTGTCCTCCCAATGGAATCTTGTTAAAAATCATGCCCTTCAAATGACCCTAACCCACCTTCAAACTTTTTCAAAAAGGTTTGGCTACGCTCTTAAACTAGGAGGACAAAAAGGCTTAAGAGGCCTCCCCTTGAAGGGCGTTTGGGCCTTAAGAAGCTCATCTTTAGCGGCTGACTACCAAATTCCCCTTTATTTTTCCAAGTATGGCACGTGGACCTTCAGCACTTTTTTGGATGGGGCCTCACTCAACCTTGTCAAAAGCCAAAAAGAGTCCCAAATGTTTACATCTAGCTATGGAATTGGTGCCACATTTTTTATTAAAAAGGTTAACTTTCCAGGCCTTGGACTTTTTTACGGTCGGAATAATGATTTTTTAGGGAACTTTGTTAGTTTTACTTTAGGCCGTGGAGAATAAACACCAATCTTAACTAAAATTTTACCATTCTTAACTATTGACAATTAAATTAAGCCCTACCTGCTATATAGTCGATTCCCTGCGATGGCCTTAACCATTAAAATGTCACGGAGCAATCCTTAACTTTAAATAGAAAAATTTTTAGCTTAATTTTAACTATCCCAAATCCAAGGCAATTGGTAGGCTGTTTTTACAAATAAAAAAAACGTTTTGCCTGAAATAAAAAACGTTTTTCAAAGATGTGAACTCCAAAATATTTAAAGGAATCATTTGAAGAGGCCAGAATTGGCTCGAGTGGAATTCCTTTATCATAAATGTTACCGAAGGAGAAGAATGACCATGGACCTTTTAAAAGAAACCAAAGATCGATTTATCTTATTCCCTTTAAAGAGCCAAAAAATTTGGGAATTGTATAAACAACAAATGGCCGTCTTCTGGACAGCAGAAGAAGTTGACCTCGCGAGTGACCTTTCCGACTGGGAAAAGCTTGATGATAATGAAAAGCACTTTATTTCTCACGTTCTGGCCTTTTTTGCTGCTAGCGATGGCATCGTCAACGAAAATTTGGCCCTGCGCTTTTACCAGGATGTTCAGCTTGCTGAGGCAAGATGCTTTTATGGCCTCCAAATGGCCATTGAAAATATTCATAGTGAAATGTATGGACTTCTTATCGAGACCTATATCCAAGACCCTTTAGAAAAAAAGAGGCTGTTTCAGGCAATCGACACTCTCCCTTGTGTCGGTGAAAAAGCAAAGTGGGCCATGAAGTGGATCCACTCAAATGATTCTTTCGCTGAGAGGCTTATAGCCTTTGCAGCGGTAGAGGGCCTTTTTTTCTCGGGGAGTTTTTGCTCCATTTTCTGGTTGAAAAAAAGGGGACTAATGCCAGGTCTCTGTAGCAGTAATGAATTTATAAGCCGAGACGAAGGTCTTCATTGCACTTTTGCTTGCCTTCTTCATGGCCTTCTCCCAGAAAAAGACAAAGCATCCAACGAAAGAATCCAAGAGATATTCCAAGAAGCTGTTGCTATTGAAAAACACTTCATAAAAGAAGCCTTACCCGTTTCGCTCATAGGTATGAACGCAGATAAGATGGGTCAATACATTGAGTTTGTTGCAGATCATTGGCTTAAGGAGTGCGGTGTTACTCCCATTTACAATACCCCAAACCCTTTTGAGTGGATGGAGCTCATTTCACTAGAGGGTAAAACCAACTTTTTTGAAAAAAGAGTGAGTGAATATCAAAAACCCGGTCTTCTCCTTGCTCAACAATCAAACACACAGTCCTTTACATTAACACTAGACGCGGAATTTTAAGGAGGAAAAGCTCATGCACGTCATTACAAGAAGCGGAATTAAAGAACCTATTAAATTTGATAAAATTACTGAAAGAATTGAGTCCTTATGCTTTGAACTCAATATGGACTTTATCGACCCAATCCTAATTTCTCAAAAAGTGATTGAGGGGATTTTTGACGGCATTACAACCCAAAGGCTTGACCAACTAGCGGCTGAGACGGCAGCGTACCTGGGCCCTCAACATCCAGACTATGCCCTTTTGGCCGGTAGAATCGCTGTTAGCAACCTTCATAAAGAAACAAATCCTAGCTTTTTTGAGACCTTAAAAAAGTTATGCGAAAAATCAAAGCCACCCATAATTGACGAAGAGGTCTTTAATGTAGCACTAAAGCACAAAGAGCTCTTAGATCAAACCGTTTCTCCTGAGAGTGACTTTAAATATGATTATTTTGGCTTTAAAACCCTCGAAAAATCCTACCTCCTCAAACTCGATGGACAGGTTGTAGAAAGGCCAGGGCATATGCTTATGAGGGTTTCATTAGGAATCCATAAAGATAATATTCCAGAGGCCATAAAAACTTACCAACTTATGAGTGATCAGTTTTTCACCCATGCTTCCCCCACACTTTTTAACTCTGGAACCTCTAGGCCTCAATTGTCCTCTTGCTTTCTTCTAACAATGAAAGACGACAGCATAGAAGGCATCTATCAAACATTAACAAAGACGGCCCTTATTTCCCAATCTGCAGGCGGTATAGGTCTTTCTGTCCATAACATAAGGGCCAAGGGAACTTTTATTAAAGGAACAAACGGCAATTCTAATGGTTTGGTCCCCATGCTTAAAGTTTTTAACGATACTGCGCGCTATGTGGACCAAGGTGGTGGTAAGAGAAAGGGTGCCTTTGCCATTTATCTCGAGCCCTGGCACTCAGATGTTTTTGACTTCCTTGAACTTAAGAAAAATACAGGAAAAGAAGAGTTGAGGGCAAGAGACCTTTTTTACGCTCTTTGGGTACCTGACCTCTTTATGAAAAGAGTCAAAGAAAATAAAGACTGGTCACTCTTTTGTCCCCATGAGGCCCCAAACTTAAGCGATTGCTATGGAAAAGAATTTGAAGACCTTTACATCAAGTATGAAAAAGAAGGACGGGCAAAAAAAACGATCAAGGCCCAAAAACTATGGTTTTCCATTCTTGAAACTCAAATAGAAACAGGCTCTCCTTATATTTTATATAAAGATTCCATCAATGAAAAATCGAACCAAAAGAACTTGGGGACCATAAAGTCGAGTAACCTCTGTACAGAAATTATGGAGTATAGCTCTCCAGATGAAGTCGCGGTTTGCAATCTTGCAAGCCTGGCCCTTCCAAAATATGTCAAAAAAGAATCCTCATCTAACAAATTAGTTTTTGATCACAAAAAGCTTTTTGAAGTCACTTACCAAGTAACGAAGAACCTCAATAAAATTATCGACATAAATTATTACCCAATCCCTGAAGCAGAGAAGTCGAACAAAAGACACAGGCCTATTGGCCTTGGAGTTCAAGGGCTTGCGGATACATTTTTTAAACTGAGGCTTCCTTTTGAGTCTGTTGAAGCCAAGGAACTTAATAGAGATATTTTTGAAACCCTTTATTTTGCAGCTTGTAAATCAAGCATTGATACGGCAAAAAAAGAGGGTCATTATCCAAGTTATGAAGGCTCCCCGGCTTCAAAGGGGCTCCTCCAATTTGACCTGTGGGGAGAAACCCCGAAGACTAACCGTTGGGATTGGGAAAGCCTAAAAAAAGACCTCAAAGATTATGGTATGCGTAACTCACTCCTAGTTGCTCCAATGCCCACAGCTTCAACGGCCCAAATTTTTGGAAACACCGAATGTTTTGAGCCAATTACATCAAACCTTTATGTGAGAAGGGTTCTATCAGGGGAATTTGCGATTTGGAATCGTTCCCTCGTCAGCGATCTTATCAAGGGGGGATTTTGGACAGATTCTGTTAGAAATCAAATCATGAAGGCCAATGGCTCCATTCAAAACATTGAGGAAATACCTGATGACCTTAAGCAGATGTATAAAACCATATGGGAAATAAAACAAAAAAGCGTCATTGACATGGCAAGGGCGAGGGCACCTTTTGTTGACCAAGGGCAAAGTATGAACGTCTATATGGAGTCTCCAAACTTTGCAAAATTGAGTTCCATGCATTTCTATACTTGGGAATCGGGACTTAAAACAGGTATGTATTACTTAAGAAGCAGGGCGGCGGTAAACCCTGTTCAATTCACAGTGGATAAAAAGCAAGAGAAGGTACCAACTCCCTCAGAAGTATGCAACCTTGATAGCCCAGAAGACTGTCTGTCTTGCGGCTCTTAAAAAAAGCAGGTTTAGTTTTTTGGAGGGCCCTTAAAAAGGCCCTTTAATTAGGATCCTTCTCCAGTAGCAGAAGCTTCTTTTTCTTCTTCATACATACCTTCAGGCTCTCCATCAGCAAAGGACTGATAAGTAAACCAGGTAAAGCCAACAATTGAGACAATGGCGACGATGACGCCCCACACTCCAAGAGGGTTATTGATCAATGTATCCATAATTGCTCCTTGTGGCCTCTAAGGTACATGAATCCCATGATTTTTTCAATAGGCCGTTTTAAGACACCCTTGGAAAAACCAAATGATAAATTAATTCTTTGGAACAATTCTTAATATCTTGCCTTGATCAACGGAAAAATAAAGAAACCCTGTGGGCCCCTCTTTTACGTTTCGGACTCTAAAACCAAGTTCATTTAACAACCTTTCCTCGGAAACTATTTTACCTTTTTTAAGAGTTAACCTGTTTAGGTGGTTTCCTCGTAAGGCCCCGGAGAAAAGACTTCCTTTCCATTCCGGGAATTTTTTCCCAGAGTAAAAAGTTAAACCGCAAGGAGCAATTGAAGGAACCCAATATTTAAGAGGTTGCTTCATTCCTTTTTTCTTAGTGCCCTCGCCAATAGAAGGCCCCCAATATTCCTTGCCATAAGTAATAACAGGCCAACCATAGTTGGCCCCCTTTTCAACTTTATTAATTTCATCTCCACCTCGAGGACCATGCTCCTGCTCATAAAGGTCTCCACTAACAGGATCAAATGCTAGGCCCTGAGCGTTTCGGTGACCATAAGACCAGATCTCCTTTAAGGCCCCCTTGGTTTCAAAAAAAGGATTGTCTTTTGGAACTCTTCCATCCTCATAAATTCTGACAATTTTACCCATGTGGGTCTTTAAGCTTTGGGATTTATGCCTGTTCCCTCTGTCCCCTACTGAAATAAAAAGGTGGCCCTTTTTATCCATAACAATTCTTGAACCATAATGGTGAGTATTAGTACTCAGAGGCCGTGCAATGAAAATATCCTTTAAAGAAGCCAGTGCATTATTTTGTTTGTTTAAAGTGGCTTTGGCCACCACAGTTGTATAAGCTCCTCTTTTAAGGAGTTTATCCTCTATTTTTTTGGAATAAGAGAAAAAAAAAGTTTTATTCTTGTTAAAGTTGGGGTGAATGAGGATATCCAACATTCCTCCTTGACCACTGGCCACCACATCAGGGACACCTTTTATAAGAGTTACCTTTTTTGCTTGAGCATTAAAAATTTTAATGGCCCCAGACCTTTCACTAAAGAGAATCCCGCCACCTGGTAAGAAGTCAAATCCCCAAGGTACACCTAAACCCTCTACAACAACCTCTATTTTAAATTTTGGGTTATTGAAATCTTTAAGTTCAGTTGATTTAATCCCAAAAGAAAAAGAAAGAGTGGAGAAAACTAGGGTGGTAAGACCTAGAAGAGTTAAGGTTTTCATTGAATACAACTCCATTAAAAAAAAAGTAGGCTTTCAATATAGTTTAACCGCTCTCAAGTAATTGTAAATCGATCACTGTTTAAAAGGAAAACCCTTCACATTAATTATTATTGTAGGGTTAGATAAACTTATAAAATTGGAGCTTGACCATTTAAAAAATGAAAAAACATAATTTAAATAATAACTTTTATTGATCCTTAAAAATAAAATCTTCTACCAATATTTTGGCTTTATTCGACACTCATACTTAAAGAATAATTTCTCTCGGGTATCTATCAAAAATTCAAATACTTAAAAGAAAATGAAACCTTCTCATAAAAAAAGCTTATGATTTTTTCCCTCTTTAAATAAAAGGCATTGAGAGCATTAAAAAGAATCGTAAGTTACTTTAATTGCTTAAAAAACTTAATAGGTAGACCCCTTTTTTCCGATGAGTTAAACAGGTGGTGACATACTGATGCTTAAAACTCTTGTTTTTATTTTATTATTCTTAAATCTTACACTTTGTAAGTCAGAAGATGTTTTATCAAAAAACCAGAAAGAAAAGTTTCTTATAAATGAAAATGGATCAATCGACTTGAGTGGGTGGAACCCTCAAACTCACGGAGAAATCAGACTTGACGGTAGATGGAATTTCTTTTGGAAAAAATTCTTTCCTCCAAAATTTGATTTATTAGAAAAGAAAAATAAAATCCCTAAGGTTCCTGTTCCTGAAACCTGGTCAAAATTTTCTAATTTATCTTCTTCTGGCTTTGGAACATATGTTCTTGAACTCAAAGGCCTTAAAGGTGATAAAAAGCCTATTGGCCTATACCTGGATGGGATTACATCTAGCTTCAAGATTTATTTTGTGGATCAAAACCAAAGTACACTTTTATCCAGCGCTGGGGTTATTGGCGAGACAAAGAGTGCCTCAACCCCTTGGTTTAAGAATTTGCCAACAAAGTTTAACCCATCCTCAGAAAGGGGTTACCTCGTTATTCAAATTTCTAGCTTCCATTATCATAGTGGAGGTTTATTTTACTCCCTCATTCTAAACTCCCATGAGAAAGTTCAACAAATGGATAAGTTGCGGGATCTAACCAACTTCTTTGTTTTTGGAATCTTACTCATTATGGCCTTCTACCACTTTGGACTTTATATTCAACGAAAGGAAGATATGGGGAGCTTTTACTTTGGCCTTTTTTCTCTTTTTTTATTTTTCAGACTTGCTGGAGTTAGCAACTCCTTAACCATTTTCTTTGAAAAACCAAGCCTCTTTATTTTTGAGCTTGAAAGGAAGATGGAGTTTATTTCAGTTTTTATGGCACCTGCCTTTTTTTATGGTTTTTCAAAATCCCTCCTCCCAAACTTTCTAAATGACCTAGGTCTTAGGGTCGGTCTTATTATTGGAGGTCTTTTTTCGTTAGTCGGCATCATCGCACCAGTAAGTTTTTATTCCCTATCTCCTATTATACGAACTTATGAGGTTCTTACGGCCATCTATGTGCTTTTTGTAACAGCGAGGTGCATTAAAGCAGCTTACCTCAATATAGGTCATTCGAGAATTTTTCTTGGAGGCCTTCTTCTCATTGTTTTCGGATTCTCTTATGACGTTCTTGTTAACCATAAAATTTTAGGTCCTCCTTTTATTTTTTCTTATATTTTGTGTTTATTCATTTTAATACAGAGCTATCTCTTATCCCTTAAATTTTCAGAAGCTTATAAGTCTTCCCAGAAGCTCAAAAGGACTTTATGGGAAGAAGTTCAAACCCAAACGGGAAAAATATCAAGACAAAACCAAGACCTTACCAATCTTCTTGAAAACCTTGAAGAAGGTTTTATGGTCATTGACAAAAAAGGAGTTGTTCAGGAAGGAGCTTCAAAAGTCACCCAAACATTTTTTAATATGCAAACTGAAAAAAAGCTTTTTAGCACCATTTTAGGTCTCACTCAAAACGAAAAAGAACATTTTAAAAAATGGTGTTTTCATATTTGGCAAGGAAAAATGCTTTTTAAAGATATTGTGGGACTAGGCCCCTCCTTTTATGATAAAAAGGAAGGCCAATATATAAAGTTAGAATACCGACCCATTTATTCCATGAAAAATAAAGTTGAGAAGCTTATTTGCATAGCTTCCGATGTAACAAAAGTAAGAGATCTTGAACTAAAGGCCGATCTTGAGAAAAATCAGTCTAAAATGATGTTATTGGTTCTCGATAGACCTCTACACTTCCTAGACCTCATTGACGATACAAGAGAGTTTTTAGATGCTCTCTTATATCAGAGAAAAATTCCTCTTGAAGAAACTCTTTTTAGATTGGTCCACACATTAAAAGCACGCTTTTCAAATTTCAAAGTTATTTCGGTTAGTAATTACATTCATACCTTTGAAGAGTACCTATTAAAAAATGAAAAAATTGATAGGGATGTTATCCTTTCCAAGGTTTCTGAGCTTGAAAAAATACTAAGTGCATTCCTAAAGGAAAACCAACAGCTTATTAGGGCCGCCAATTTAACCGCAAAGTCAGTAAGTGACTCTCAACAAATGAGGTCCCACGAGGTCAAAAAATATATCTATGAAGGCCTTAACGATTTCTTAAGGAATTTTAATGAAAGGTTTATTCTTAAAAACTTCTCGGCTGGCCTTAGGGACTATATTCAATCGACAAGGGAACTTGCTGAGCAACATGACAAAAAGGTTAATATTATTCTTGAAGAATGCAGTATAAGAGTCGACCTTTCTAAATACGCTGGTTTTTTCTCAAGTTGCATCCACCTCTTTAGAAATGCCATTGACCATGGGTTAGAAGACCCCAAAACAAGAAAACAGAAAAATAAATCGGAAACAGGCCTTATCACCATAACTTTTACAGAAAAAGAAGGCGGTATTATTGAAATGCTCTTTAAAGATGATGGTGTAGGTATTCACCCTGTGGTCGTTAGAGATAGTGTTTATAAAATGGGAAGAAGGAGCCAAGAAGAGCTCCAAAAGATGACTGACAAAGAGGTCATCCAGCTAATTTTTATGCAAGGCCTTTCTACTAAAGAAGAAACAACGGGACTCTCAGGACGGGGAATTGGCCTTGATGCTATCTACGATGAGACCAAAACCTTAGGAGGAGAGGTCGAAGTTCTTTCCAAATTAGATGAAGGAACAACCTTTATCTTTAAAATCCCAATAATCATATAAGCTATTGAATTTATTATATTAAATAGATTCTAATGGGCCTTATTTCCTTGAAAATATTACACCCGTAGTTGAATCTGACCCTTCAATCCATTACAAACAACGCATGGCAAAACAAACCTATTTCTGGACCCATTTTAGTGATAAGTTGCTCTTGGAAACCCCTGTCTCCGAGCTAGGCCTTTCTTTAAAAAACCACCCTCTTATGGAGCTCATTCAAAAGCTTTCAAAAGAGCTTGAACTCAAGGGCATTCCTTTAAAACCAAAAGTTTACCTTTCAGATGACTGGTTTTGCGCCGACGGAACAACCACTTTTGCCATCCCCTTCACTCTCCTTCACCCGAGGCTAAAAAAGTTAGAAGAGGACTATTTGGGAGAAATGGAAGGTGGAAATGATGAATGGTTTATGAAGCTTGCAAGACATGAAATGGGCCATGTATTGGACAATGCCTTTGAACTTAGAAACTCAAATCAAAGAACAAAGTTATTCGGTGACGGCCACCAACCCTATCCTGAAACCTACGATTATAAACCATACTCTAAATCTTACGTCAGGCACATAGAAGATGGCTATGCTCAAAGCCATCCAGATGAAGACTGGGCCGAAACTTTTGCTGTATGGCTTACCCCAAACTTAGATTGGGAAAAACAATATAGTAACTGGCCTGCGCTCAAAAAGCTTAAATTTGTTAACAATACATTTAAGAAAAAAGTTATCAATAAGACCCCCTTTTTGGAAAATGAAGAAATGCCTCACAAACTAGAGGAAATGTCTCTTACTTTGAAAGAATACCTGGAACAGAAAAGGGCCCGTCTTTTTCCAAAAAGAAACCATGGCCTACCAAAAACTGATAGACCTATCTTTTTTAAAAAATCACTTTCAAATAAACTTCCTTTGGCCTCAACGGTCATTAAAAAAAACAAAAAGTTTTATAGTCAAGTTATCAAAAGAGAAACCGACCAATATTTATATCGGGTCAATCAGGCTTTGGACTTGTTCATGGCCGATTGTGATAGGTTAAAATGGACTATTCACCCTACGGCTACAAAGAGGCCAAAATATTTGGCCAAAATATTAGCAACCCAAGTAAATAAAATCATCCAAGGAGGGCATCACCGGATTATTATGTGAAAAAAAGGTTTAATATACTCGTTCTTATGCATGATTTTCTTGTCCCTAAAAAAAGAACCTCAACAAGAGGTCGTCTCAACCGAGACAAAACACCCTGGATTACAGAATACGATGTTTTAAAGGCCTTAAAAGATTTAGGCCATAGGGCCTTCCCTTTTGGATTAAGCGATGACTTAAACAAGCTTGATCAGGCCATCCATGAAATAAACCCAAATCTCATTTTTAACATGGTGGAAACCTTTAGAGGAGATCGGCTTTACGAACCTCATTTGGCAAGCTTCCTTGAATTAAAAGGTATCCCTTATACGGGCTGTAACCCAAGAGGATTAACCCTTGCAAGAGACAAAGGTCTTGCAAAAAAAATTTTACACTACCATCAGCTTCCAACTCCTAAGTTTTTTATATCCATGAGAGGAACAAACCCCACCAAAAAAGACATAAATGAACTTAAATACCCCCTTATTGTTAAGTGCCTTTCGGAAGAGTCAAGCTATGGCCTTTCGCAATCCTCGATTGTCAAAAATAATAAACAACTTTTGGAAAGAATCGATTATATTCACCGAAAACTTCAAACTGACGCCATTATTGAAGAGTTTATTATTGGAAGAGAACTTAGTGTCGGAATTTTAGGAAACGAACGGTTAGAGGCCCTACCTGTGTGCGAAGTGACTTTCAACAAATCAAATGAACCACTTAATGAAATTTATACTCCAAGTGCTAAATGGAATCCAAAATACCAAAAGAAAAAAGGCATCAAAAGCAAAAAGGCGAAACTCGAAGAGTTAGAAGAAAAGTATATTCAAAAAATTGCGCTTAAAAGCTTTAAAGAACTCAAACTGAATGGATATGCCCGCCTGGATATTAGGTTAGGACAAGATGGAACGCCCTACATTATTGAAATAAACCCAAACCCTGGCATCACTGCAGATTGCGAATTTGCAAGGGCCGCAAAATGGGGTGGAATTGATTATCCAAGTCTTATAGAAAAGATCTTATACTTAGGCCTTCACTTTCATCCTCAGTGTCACTTGGGCGCTGCCTAAGCACCTTTTCCTTAAAAAACCTGACTTCCAAAATTAAGGTCCCCTTTTTATGGGGCATAAGGTTTTCCGACCTCTGGTCTCAATTTAATTTCTTAAAAATTTGTTAAAGTGAAAGAGTACCAATCTAAATTAAATGAGCTCTATCTTAAATGTTAAAAAGGAGGACATCATGGGTACATCTATGTCTAAAAAGAGAGAAAAAGTATTTCTTTTTACTTTGGCCCTTTTGCTTTCACTTGGCTTCAGCCAAGCTTCTTATTCACAGTGGGTTAAGTTTGGGGGAACTGGAAAAACAGGTTTCCATGGGCAGAGAGGAACACCAGGGCAAGACGGTAGAAATGTTGTCGTTCAAGCGGCTGACGAAAATATCTACCTGAGGTTAAGAGGAGGAGATGGTTCTACTGGCAGAGATGGTGGCAGAGGCAACGATGGTTTCAACTGTTGGCAAAGAAGAGGTGAATGGAATATGGTCGGTGCCAGCGGAGGAACAGGAGGCCATGGTGGAAAAGGTGGAAATGGTGGGAACGGAGGAAATACAACGATCTACTATACAGACGTTGACCAACTCGCCAATATAAATATCGATGCCGAAGGAGGAAGAGGCTCGTTTGGTGGAAGGGGAGGATCAGGAGGAAGACCTTGTTTTTGTACTTATAGGTCCTGGAGGGTCCGCTATGAAGATAGAAATGGGAAGGTTTTCTATAGAGACTTTCAATGCTTTGCAGGTGAAAGAGGAAAAGTCGGCAGACCTGGTCAAAATGGAAGAAACGGTTCTTTGGGGTCTGTTAAACTCATCAATAGTGAAAACCCACTCCAACCAACAAGAAGATCACTTGTTGTAGGCCCCTCTCATTTTGATCGAAACCTTCTTTTATCCCAAAATATTTGGGAAAAAAGAAGAGGTCTTTTAAACCTTATTCATCCAAATTCCATGGTTTCAAATGACTACCTTTCATTTGTTAAAAGAATCGAAAAAATTATTAGTTTTAAATGGGAGACTGAAAGATCACCAGAAGATGTTTTAAAACAAAATTCAATAAAAGTTACCCTTAACCAAAATATTTCTTATAAATTTCCCAAAAACTTTTGGATCGACTCCTACGAAAAAAGAATAAGTGAAGACCATAAAGAAGTCGTTATAAACAATATGATTTCTCTTAAAGATCTTTCTAAAATAACACCTGTCGCAATGGAGCTTCAAGGAGAAGACACAACCTTAATCATAAAGGACTTTGAAGGTCTTGGTGAATTTATTAAAACTGATTTTTTTATTGATACAAAGTGGCGTCTTGAAGATGATTACTGGGAGTATTTTAAAGGAAAAGTCCCAGAAGACTTAATTGAAATGGTAGGAGACTCCATCCATTTGAAAGTTGGCCAATTACCAGTTAGAGCAAAGTCCTTTAAAAAGAAGTCATCACTTACTTTAAGGATCAAAAGAAGCTTTAAAGAGAAAGTACTCAAAGTCGGTCCCTTCTCTCTTAAAAAGTCCAAAGGAAGGCCCCTGGAAGTCATAAAAAAATAATATGTCCCCCACTTCCAGTTTTAGAAAAGGGGAAGGTTAAGTCCTTCCCCTTTTCCTATTTCAAACACTTTCCGTTTTCACCTTATGATTGACCTGCTAACTACCTAAAATATCGTTTTTTTATTCTATACTGAGGGCCACTTTTGGAAAAAAAAGGGCCTCAAAGCTCATTTCTTTTAAACTATGAGAAGGGACATAGGAGAATAAAATGAGTAATAGAAATAGTGCCCTGGACATTTATTTAAATTACTGCCGTGAGTATATAACAAACTCAGCGGGGCTCAGGGAATGGACAATGGGGATAGGAACTGTTTTTATTTCTAAACAGTTCTTGTTTGTGACATCTGGAAAAGATCTTTGTAAGTATCGAATGATTCAAGGTAAGGAAAGTATACCTTTACTCCAATTTGTTGAAAAAACATCAATACACTGCCAAAGCTAATAAATCCTTCCAACCTTGATAAATTCACTTCGCATTCCTTTATAATAGAGAAGTGAACTCAAAAATAAAAAATCTTGTTAAAAAAGTTTTTTTCGTTTTGATTCCTCTTTTTTTGTTTTTTTATGATCTGGATTCTTTTTCTCAAGAAACCCCTTCTCTAAAAAGAGAACAAAAGATTCTTCATTTGTGCCCAAACACAAATAATATTCTTAAATTTAAATGGCTTAAAAAGTTTTTTCATCCGTGCCAGACCTTCACTGAAAGCTTTAAGCTTACTAACGAATGCTACGATAAATACCCCTTAAAAGTTTCTATAACTGCGGTCATCTCCCTTTCAAATAGAGGAATCGAGCTTTATTTTAAAAATTTAAAAATTAAAAAAGCTTCAAATTCTTGGGGGGATAAAGTTTTTATTGGTTTTAAAATTTTAGACGATAAAAAAAACTTGTCCTTCAAAGTAAAAGAGCATCGAGAAATAACTATTGAACTTGTAGAACAACAGTTTTCAGGCAGACACAAACAAATCATGACAATTTATGGGCCACAAAGAGAAGGTGGCCAGGATAAATATGAGAACCTTATTGAAAATGAACTCGAAAAAATTAACGACCTCGGGCATTTTCGATTTTTTTTAACTATTTCAAGTGAAGATCGAGGTGACACCCTTCATTTACCTGGACCTATTCTCAAAGACCTTCCCAATAAAATAAAACAAAGAAATACTTGTGAATAAAATAGGCCTTTTTTAAAGACTTTCCAAAATTTTTTATTACAATAAGAGAGAAATCACATAAAAAAACTAGATTTGAACCAAGGGAGGGTTTATGGCCAAGAAAAAGGCGGCCAAGAAGAAGACTGCTAAGAAAAAAGTAGCAAAAAAGAAGACTGCTAAGAAAAAAGTAGCAAAAAAGAAGACCACTAAGAAAAAAGTGGCAAAAAAGAAGACCACTAAGAAAAAAG